>CAYMEG010000041.1:0-9907 GCA_964389535.1 uncultured archaeon
CAATCCTGCGGGACTCTGGATCCCGCGACCCCGGTTCGAATCCGGGCGGGGCTATACAACTTCTCTGAGATATTATCTTTTTCAATTTTTCTTCGATAAGAGGGTTGATGTCAATTCTGGTAGTTATGCAACATTGTTGATTATGTATTTAAATCTTCCACAATGCGGCATCACAACCTCAATTCTCAATGCTTTAACTCAACCTCAAAACCCATTTTCACCTAACCAAAATCAAGATTTGTTTATTTAACAATCTTACCAAGCTATGGTAGCTCAAACCTCTCCACTCGCACTTCAGTGTGTTATTTCATTAAAAATTGATTAAAAGATCAACCTAATTATGTTCCTCAGTTCTTTCCTCCACCTTCCTATATCCAAAGTAAAACCCGATGACGGTTGCCAGTACGCCGAAGAAGAAGTTCAAAACCTTCTCATTGGGAGTCATACCGAAGAACAAGAGCATCAAAAACGCCACCACAAACGTAGCAGCGATGGCTCTTCTCATTTCACCCTTATTCAGCGAGGGATTCCTCTTGTAACCCAAGAAAAGTACGAGAAGGAAGATGAGTACCAAAGCCGAGAGAAGTCCAGCCCGAAAGACGTTTTCTCCATAGCTCTTACTGAGAATTAAACCTCCGTAGATGGAGGCTAGGATGAGTACTATCATAAACCCCACACTGACTCCGAACAACCGGCTAAACTTTTCCTGTTCTGTCATAACCTTTACAGTTCCCTTTTGAAATTTAAATGTTTTTATTTTAGTGAAAACTTAAAACCGGCATGCTTCAATCGTCAATCGAATCCCAAGATAGCTCCGCAGAGTCTCTCATAAAACATCTCAACGTTGAAAGGTCTGTAGATCTGAACGATGCAGCCGTCGTCATGCTTTTCGATCCTGAACAGAACCCAGTATCCACCACTTCTCGGCGTTATTATCCTCTCCCTAACCGTTATAGCCTCTTCGTCCACCTCCACCTCGAACCTATCGAATCTGATCGATCGTGATAGCAATGCCAGAAGATCTAAACCTTCCAAGAACTTAACGACAAACTCCCCTATTTCGGGATCTACATCGTCTTCCGGCCTTACATGGTATGTCCTTCCCTTCGCCCTTATCTTGACGAGCTTGACCCTCATCTTATCCTTATAACGGTATCAAACCCTTCTACATCTCTGTAAGTTGTAACGAGGATCTTCCTAATTGCCCTAACCTTTCTTATCAGGGGAACGGCCATTTCTACATCTGCCCAACATCCATCGGTTAAACAAACCAGAACGTCCGTAGCCTTTATTCTATCCCTAAACTCCGAAATCACGGGAGCAAATCTCGTTCCTCCTCCACGTCTAAACCTCACTCCGATCACATCTCTAAAACTTCTAACCCTCTTAACATCCTTAACCCTTACGTCCCATGTGACAAGGGTGACGCCGGAGGATTCCTTCGAAGCCCTGAGAACCTCCGACATAAACAGTTTAAATTCTTCGTAACTCACGCTACCACTTACATCGACGAAGCACCAGATGTGAGGTTTCGAGATCTGCCTGTAGCCGGGAAAATCCTTACTCTTTCTGCTTATCCTTATCCACGTCTGCATGAATGTCTTCGCTATTCCGTCCGTTATCGTTTGACGGAGAAGGCATCTCCACGAAACTCCTGATCTAAACAAATCGTTTAGAATCCATTCCTCGAACCCCGTAAGTCTATGTCCGGCCGTCTTAGCAGCAATTAAGGATTCAGCTATAATCCTATCGAGTATATCCTCAAGGATTTCGGGCGATGCATCTATCAGATCTCTCTTACCTTCGTTCAAAATTAGTCCATCCATCCCTAAACTCCCGGGCTTCACCAGATCGCACGGGAATCCTACCATCTTTCTGTTGAGAAGTAGCTCGAAGAGTTCCTCAACAGATAGCTTCTTCAACTCGTTGAGACTGAAACCGTAAAAGCATAGCTCGTACTTTATGCCCAGAGATCTGATGTAGAAGTTCACCTTCGCATCCATCGCCACGTTTGCTAGAACGTCTAGAACCTTCGGATTATAACCCTCCGACAGCTTTCTGCTAACCATCTCAACCTTCCTAAACGGATGCTTCAGAAGAACGTGGATGAGTTCATGAATTAAGGTCACAATCCTACCGATCTCATCCTGCTCCATCCAGCCCCTGTAAAGACGTATGACCCTTCCGTCCGTTTCTGCCAAACCTTGATCATCTTTGTAAACTACTCTAAGCTGCTTCAGGAGGAAATATAGGGTTGGATATCTCCTCGCAAGTATTGCTAAGCAATCTCTAAATATTTCATCGACCCTCAAGCCTCTTCACCTTCAAAAAAAGTTCTACAAAGTATTTGGCGATGACCTTGAACTCTTCATGCTTGGCCATCGTCATAAGCAGATTCTTTGCTGTCTTTGGAGGTAACATGAGCATCAAAAGGGTTAAAAATTCTCTATCGTTCGAATTCAGATATGAAAGCAAGCCTCTAAACGCCTTTAATGCGTTGCCAACATCCCTCTTTGCCATCTCATCCAAAATCGATGAAAGCTGAAGGGTTGCGAGGTACTTGCGATCTACATCTAACATCGACCATCTGGATGGTTCTTTAAGGAACTCTTCAGGCTTTGGAACTTCGATCTTGCAAAAGGTTACAAAATGCTGGCCAGCTTTCAAACCGACGGTTGCAGTTGCAAGAGCCTCAAGCTCCTTCAGAGATCCGTTTATCCTCGCACTCACGTCAGCTAGGGCTGTCCAAGCTCTTGGGGTTGCGAACTGATCCAGAGTTTCCACATCTTCAGGCTTTTCAAGGAAGAACTGCCTGAACCTCGCAAGAAAGGCTGCAACCCTTCTATCCCAATCCTCACCCCTCGTCCTGTACATGTAATCGACCCACTCCTTGAGATCTGGAGCCCTTATCCTGAAAACCCTAACCCTGTTTATCAACGGAGCAGGGAGCATCGTAGCTATCGCAGAGTCCTCGGGACTGTTGCCCGTAGCTGTTATCATGACATCGGGATGGAACTTCATAAATCCGACCTTCCTTTCAAAGAGCTTGTATATCACAGCCTGAAGATCCGGCCTCTGGATGTTCGTTATCTCGTCTAGATTTAGCAAGCCCGGTCCGGTTGCAAAGACTTTTGCCCATCTCAAAGGCTTGTATACTACGAATCCATCGATATCCCTAGGGATACCTATGAAATCAGATGGTTCGCATTCGTAAAGTCTAAATTCAAGGAAGACGAAGTATCTTTCACGATTGGATAATATTTTATCGGCGATGACCTCATCGTACTCGATGAACTTCAGCTTAAGCATCTCCGAAAGCTCTCGGGCAAGTTGATAGACACCCTCAGTCTTGCCAACTCCGGGCGGGCCGAGCAATATGAGGGGCTTCCTATCGTTCGCAAGGTAAAGCTTCTTTGCAAGCTCCTTAAACTCGTCGATGCTCAACTCTCTCATATCGATGACACCATCTGTTATATTAAGGCTTATTATATGAGCTTTTACAACTTCAACGTTTTCCGAAACTGTCAAGGCATTCTCAACAAGATGTATCTCTCCCGCCTATCTTTAGAATTCTTGACGTTAACAATCTCAAGTCTTCCAAAATCAGGTTCCTCGAACTTTAAGCCAGTTTTCATAACGAATAGGATCGAACCCTTCGGCTTCAGCAGAGGAAGAAATCTGGAAGTTGCCTTAAAAGCCGAAATCGGATCTAGGGTTAGATCGCTCAAAATGACATCCAAAGGCTCAAGCTTCGATGGATCAAATCTGAAAGCATCTTCTATGAATACCTTAACGTTACACCTTTCCAATTCTATCTTCCTTAAATGAGGCTCGAACTCTCCGCTTACCTCTATGCCATAGACCCTACCTTTATTACCAACTTTCTCACTTGCGTATAGCAAAAATCCGCCAGCACTACTTCCCAAATCCAACACTACATCTCCTTTCTTCAAAATACCCCAAGATTCGTCGAGTTCCTTAAGTTTCCAGTACCCTCTCGGTTTCTCTTCCGCAAGTATCTCTATATCAGCCGAGAGATCGACCTCCGCTGAGGGTTTTGTAACCACCTGTCCATTCACCTTGACGAAACCTCTCTTTATAGCTTCCTTAGCCTTTGTTCTGCTGGAAAAGAAACCTCTGATAACGAGAAGTTTGTCGAGCCTCATGCTATTCCCAATTAACCTCAACGCTCTCGATTCTGAAGTCCGGCTTCGCATAGGATTCCTCGATCGGAGTGATATGGCCGTGTTTGTACATCAGCAATCCCGTATAGGCTATCATGGCTCCGTTGTCTCCCATCAACTCCTTCGGAGGTGCATAGAACTTGGCCCCCCTGTCTTCGCACATAGTTCTGAGCATCTCCTGCAATCTTGAGTTCGCCCCGACACCACCAACCAACAGAACCTCATCCAAATCGAGATAGGCCAAGGCTCTCTCGGTAACTTCTGTAAGCATTGCAAAGGCCGTCTCCTGAAAGCTGAATGCGACATCCTCCTTGCTGACTCCCGAATCGTATAATCTTTGCGCTGCAGTAACCAATCCGCTGAAGGAGAAGTCCATGCCCTTAACCACGTAAGGCAACTCGTAGAAGATCTTGCCCTTCTTTGCGAGCTGCTCTATCTTAGGCCCGCCGGGATGCTTCAAACCCATGTACCTCGCAAGCTTATCCAAGGCGTTTCCGATACCTATGTCAAGCGTTTCACCAAAGACCCTATATCTATCTCCCCTCCTTGCGATGACCTGACTGTTCCCACCACTCACGTAAAGCGTTACCGGGTTCTTAGCCTTTGTTTTCCATCTTCCAACCTCTACATGCGCCAAACAGTGGTTTACTCCGACCAAAGGCTTGTTCAGCTTTAAAGCCAAAATCCTAGCAACCGTCGCAACAACCCTTAAGCAAGGGCCCATTCCAGGCCCCTGCGAAAAGGCTATAACGTCGATCTCATTCGGCTCAACCTTCTCAAAAACCCTCCTTATGAGTTCGCCTATCCTTTCGGAGTGGTGCTGAGAAGCTTCTCTCGGATGGATTCCACCCTCCTTCGGAATGTATGGATCGTTCTCCATCACTATAACGTCCTTCTCATCGACCACCGCTACGCTCAAGCTCCAAGCTGTCCCTTCAATTCCGAGCGCCTTCATCTCAAAATCTAGCTAACCCTTCCTCTTGAACTCCGTATAGCCACACTTGCCGCACGTCCTTCTGTCTGGATGTTCGGCCAAGAATACTCCTTCACCACATCTCGGACAGAACTTCCTCTTCCTTATGACCTTATCACCCTTGATCTCGTAATACTTAGAAACGCATTCAGCCCCCTTCGCCATTCAAACCACCTCACTCCTCTCCTTCTTCCTCCTCCTTTCCTCCGAAGTTCCTCCTTATTATATGTTCCTCCTCTATATCCATAAGATCCTCATGCGTATCGTAAATCTTTGCGTAGCACTTTGCCTCCTGCTTTCCGAACTCAGGCTTTATGTAGTCGATAACTATTCTATCGAGCTCTGCGTTAAACAGTCCGGCTATCTTCTCCCTCACCGCCTGTCTTGTTGGTGTTGCCCCCTCCCCCCAATAGACTATTCTGAGGTGTAGTTCCCTCCTTTTGAGTAGTGGGTTGTACCTGTCCCTCTCAACCAACATCTCCATTGAACCACCTCCTAAGCTTATCAAGCGTATCACCACCCAAAACCTCCATCCTTTTAACGAGATCGAATATCTCAGACTTCTTCTCCCGGCTTAAGGTTATGGCCACGACACCCCTCTTCGGTTGTCCGTAAACGATTAAAGAGCCTTTTGGAAGCATGATGGCAAGTGGCATAACTGCCAGATCCTCCTCTCCATCAACGAAAACCTTAACCTTATTCCCGGATTTTGCGAGTTCAATTGCCTTAAAAAGCTTCTCAACAAGATCCTCGGTGATGTGACTGGCTGGATTTTTGGCCTTGATTAAAGTGTAACTCAAGGTCATCCGCTCTATCTCAGCTTTGATGTTACTATTTAGGTATTTTCTGACACTTTTGCCGTCGATTACGACGATATCAGGCTTGAATTTAGATTTGAGGGTGTAATAAGTTACTATATCACCAACGCAGGCCAAAATGACAAAATTTGCTTCCGACAACGCTCTCATTATCGGTTCGATTCCTTCCCCTTCATATAGCTTTCCTTGAGGCTCTGCTAGAATTTTTCTTAACTCATCAGTCAGCTTCAGCATATCAGCCCACTTTCAATGCGTATTTTCCCGGAATCTTTATTCCCAATTTTTTCGCAATCTCACTCTTTTCTGGGTCTATTATCACAACGTATCCGTACCACTCCTTTGTTAGGTCCGTACTTCCACAGTTTTTACAGACATCCGTATCGATGTTTATGAACCTACACTTCCTACAGGCCAGTTCGGTCATAACATTCACCTATGCTCCTCAAGCTTCTTAATCTCTTCATCGATCCACTTCAAGTTTCCGAGCCAGGGCTGCCTCATCGTTAGACCTATTTTGCTCTTGGCAGGTTCTCTCTCCTTCAAGCTTAGAGCTACGATTCTAGCCCTAACAAGATCTCCCTCTTCGATGGTCTTTTTGGTTTCTTTACCGATCAGTCGTTTGTTCTTCTCATCGTATACGATGTAATCGTCCATTATCTGACTTCTATGAAGTAGGGCATCGAAAGGTCCTATGGAAACGAATGCCCCGAATTCCACAACTTCCACAACTTCACCTTCGATCACCTCCTGCATCATTGGCTTGAAGCCTATGGCTGTGAATTCGACATCGAAGTAGACCGCCCCATCCCCCTCAATGATCTTTCCCTCTCCGATGCTATCTATACTTTCAATTCCAATGATCATACCGTACTCCCTATCAAGTCTGCCTTCGAACTGCTCCCATAGGAGATCTCTAATTACCTCCTCGATGTCCTCTCCAAGCTTTGTTGGTGGAACTCTGACCGTATCTCTAATCTTTAATCGAACATACATGAGCATCACCGAAAGTAAAAATTGCAAAAAGCTGAGACAATATAAATTTAACTCAGCTTTTAAATTTTTCTGATGAAGGTTTGGAGGTTCATAGGATTTGACGACAGCTTCAGGAATGGTGTTGCGTATATCGTCGGATGTGTAACAGCTGGAACTTATGTTGAGGGCTTCGTAATCGATAGAATAGAGGTGGACGGCTTTGATGTAACCGATAAGATCATAGAACTCGTTAATTCGTCCAAATTCAAGATTCAGCTTAAATGCATCTTTTTGGACGGGATAACCTTCGCTGGCTTTAACGTAGCTGATATCGTGGAGATCAATGAGAAGACGGGGATTCCGGTGATAGTTGTCATGCGTAGGATGCCGAATTTTGAAGAGATAGAGAGGGCTTTGAGAAACCTCGATAGATTTGAGGAGAGGCTCAGTAAGATCAGAAGGGCTGGAGACATTCACAGACTTGAAGGTCTGTTCATTCAGATGATAGGCTGTGGTTTGGATGAGGCAAGGATGTTTTTGAGAGCTTCAAGGCTCAAAGGAAAGGTTCCAGAAGCTTTGAGAATCGCACATCTGGTTGCTTCTGCTTTGATTCATGGAGAATCGAAGAGAAGATAGTCTCCTGACCCTGAAAGAAGCTATATGGAGTAAACTTGCAGTCTGTTATTATGTAAAATTAATGAGAGATCACTCGTCCCAGAACAGCCTTCCCTGCTTCGCCCTTATCACCGTCTTATCTTCGATGCTCAAGCTTCTCCACTTTATCCACTCCCTCGGTGCATCTTTGCTCATCCCGCCATGTCTTGTAAGCCTATCTCTAACCCTTATCAATACTGGGGCATTTATCGAAACTCCCGCAACCAAAGCTTGCCCCTTAGTTAAGCCGGGCAACTCTTCGATCATGTCCCTACCTATGCTCTCTATGCTGTTCTTTATGTTCTCCTGATCGGCCGGATTCACTATCCTCATGATGATCTGAGTCATGCACTGGCTGAGTATGTCGGAATCTATCTTAGACGGTCTCTGACTTATCAGACATACACCTATTCCAAACTTCCTACCCTCTGCAAGTATGGTCTTTAAAACTCCGTAGCTCCTCGAATCTTTTGAGGCAAATCTGTGAGCCTCCTCAATTATAACGAAAACCGGATACTCCAACTTTTCCCCCTCTCTTCCCTTCTCATAGTTTATCCTCGCGTTAAGGATCTTCTTAAGCAGAACGCAAGCTAAGATCTGCTGCTCGATTTCCTCCATATCTGTAAGCTGTAGTATGCTTGCCTGTCCCGGCTTTAGAAGTTCCTTAAGCTCTATGTGCTCGTAATCGTCGAGGACGCTCATGTTCTGTATGTACCTCCTTATCCTCCATATCAATCCGAAGGCTGTAGATCTCAGATCGCTCCTCTCACTCGCAATCTCCTCAAGCTTCTCTATAAGATCCTCACTCGTCCACTTCCTTCCAACAAGATCCTTGTACACCTCGTTCAGCAGGGCTTCCATCTTATCCGTAAGCCTCGGCAAAAGCGTTATCAGTTCATCGTAATCCAATTCGCAGACCCTTATCTTTATCTCCCCCTTCTCAAAGATCCTAACCCTTGGGCGATAACCATCTTGCCTAAACTCCTCAAGTCCCTCTATTTCCTTGAGTGTGTGATACTCGCCATGAGGATCTAAAATCAGCAATGCTGCCGAGTTGTAAGGCTTGAGCAACTCTTCAGCAATTACTCCGGCCAAATAACTCTTGCCACTTCCGGTCGATGCTAGGATGCACATGTGCTCGCTCGTAACCAAAGCTGCATCGAGCACAACCGGCACGTCCTCATCCCTGTTAAGCAGATAGCCTATGTGTAAAGATCCAATCTCGCTGGGTTTCTTCTTCATCAGAACCTCCTGAATAGTTTCAGCCTCTGCCAGATATATGGGCTGACCGGGTTTTGGAGGAATTCGAGGATTCACAAACCCCAACCTCTTATCGTAATAGCCCATTATCGAAGCCTTAACCTCAAACAGCTCGAACTCCCTGGCGTTTATCCCCAAAGCTCTTACGATCTTCTCAGGGCTTACAGTGGGTTTTGACAGGTAGAGATCGGGGTAAAGGCGGAGGGGATACCTCTTAACGACCCTACATATAACCTTCCTATCATCTAAAACGTAATAAACGAATTCTCCGCTCTTCAGCTTGGTTTTGTCTGGAGTGATGAATTTGAACTCGAGCGGGGAATCCGCAGGCCCCTTAACCAAACCTATGGGAGTTGGCATCCAATGCTATATCTACCTATGTTTTTTAACGCTTTTGAATGACTTGGGGATATGGAGGTTGAGGTCAAGTTTAAGGCGAGCATAGATGTTGAGGACAAGATAAGATCAATCGCAGAGTTCGTTTGCGAGAAGGAAGAGATCGACCTGTACTTCAACTCTCCGGTTAGAGATTTTAGAAAGAGCGATGAAGCTCTGAGAATTAGAAAAGATCCTGAAGGGGTTAAGATAACGTACAAAGGTCCAAAGATCGATCCGGAAACAAAAACGAGGAAGGAGATCGAGATCAGTGTAGATGATTACGATATGGCCGTTGAGTTGCTTAAGAGGTTGGGATTTATTCCGGTTAGAGAAGTGGTAAAGAGGAGGAGAATTTACAGGCTTGAAGACGTAACGATCTGCTTTGATGAAGTGAAGGGCTTGGGAACGTTCGTCGAGATCGAGATGAAGTCTGAGGACTTAGAATCTGCAAAACGTAAGATCTTAGAAATAGCCAAGAGATTGGGCTTCGATCCAGCCAGATCTATAAGGAAGTCCTACCTAGAACTACTTGAAGAGATTTAGCTATTCAAGAGACTTTAACTACTGGCTCACTGTGGAACCCTTTTTATTGGGCTCCACTCCATTCCACTCCTTCTGATGTATTTCGCGATGGCGCATATGGCCGAATACTGCAAGAGTATCGCGTG
>CAYMEG010000042.1:0-9812 GCA_964389535.1 uncultured archaeon
AGTCTATAGACACTCATCGGTTCTCTGAACAAAGCCTGCAGTATCTGCCTTCTGATCCTTTCCATCATCTCTCTAACCTCTGTCTAGGATGTAATGTCTGTACGATTTCGGTTTAAACTTCTCTAGGAACAGCTGGAAGGCTTTCTCAGCTTTTTTTGCATCTCCGCACGTGAATACGTCCAGATTTACGAGTTCGTATTCGGGCCACGTGTGTATCGATATGTGGCTTTCCGCTATGAGGACGATTCCAGTTACGCCGTGTGGATTGAACTGTTTGTAGACGCTGCCGACTTTGTTCAGCTCTGCCTCTTTAACCACCTCCTCTACGATCTGCCTTACCGTACTCTCATTTGAAATTAGCTCCTTTCGAACTCCATACAATTCCGCAATTATATGCCTTCCCACGATCATGATCCTCCCCCCTTTCCTCCATTTTTTTCACCCCTTTTCGAATTTGATTGGCATTAAACGGAATATATTCGATTTTTTTCGGGCTTGAAAGCCCATATCAAATTTGCTTCGATTTGGCTAAGTAAATGCTACTAACTATTGACTTTTAAAGTTTTCGCAAAACATGGGCGAGAATTCAGCGTTTAAAATCGAAATGTTCGGTGGCTTATCGTTCAAATCTTGCCAAAAACGCAAATTATTGAACTTTTCTGACCAATTCACAAAAAAATAAACGGTTTTAAATATGCTTGACAAGAACCTATTATCTTTAGGATATATACTTTAAACATCTTAAAAAATAGTTAAAGTCCCATATACTCCATAAGCCTATCTAAGTCGACGAATGATTCAACAAGTTCTCTTATTCTTTTAATCTTCTCTTCACCTCTTATCCTAACCTTTCCAAATATCGATTCTATCTTTTCTACGGTTGTGAGGGTATCGTCTGGAACCACTACCATCGGTATCTCCTTTTCTTCAGCCTTTCCAATGACTATACTTGGCGGTTCAAGATTTCCAGTTAAGATCAGACACCTGACATTTGGAATCTCCAAAGCAAGCATTATTAGGTCTGATCTGTCTCCCCCAGTGATTATGGCACAGTTTCTAGCCTTTCTGAAGTATTCCAGAGCAGATTGAGGTGACATCGCACCGACCAAGAGCTGTTCGATTATGCAATCCTTTTCAGGCTTCACGAGGTATCTACCACCCAAAGCTGAAGTTATCTCACTTAAAAACACTCCTGCAAGCAAAGAATCCTTAGGAATCATACCAACAATTTCAATTCCATTTTTTCTAAGCAAAGATTCTGCTAAACTCTCCAGATAAGATCTCTTATATCCCGAAACTTGATTGAAAATGGCCATCTTCAGCTTCTCTCCAAACTTCGACTTTGCTGACAGCAGTTTATCGATCACGGAGTCATCGGTGAACTTTACGATCATCAAATCGTTCAGATCAAGCAACGAAACCATGCTTATATCGCACAAACCTAAAGCTCTACCCAATTCATAATGAAGAGATCCTTCAACGAGCAGGATATCTTTATCCTGCTTTACCCTTTCAAAAGCCTCAAGAATATTTCTTTTGAGTTTTATATGGTCGGTGGATATTATAAATTCTACGTACGGTTTGTCAACTATAACCGGACAGATCTCATCGATCGATTCATCGAGCTTCAGAGTTTCCGCAACTGCTAAAGCATCCTCATCCACGAGTCTATCGCCGATGTACTTCCCCATCCCAATCGGCTTGAAGTAGCCGACCTTGTACCCTTTCTCTTTCAAAATCAAACCCAATGCCATTATGAATCCACTCTTTCCCGAATACTCATCTATGGACGAGATCAGCATTCTATCACCTCAAAACCATCTTCGCATCCACAACGCAGCAACCCCTTTCATAAACGAATATCGGATTTAAATCCATCTCAACGATCTCATCAAAATCCAAACTGAGTTTGGAGATCTTGAGCAGTACATCGACAAGAGATTCTATATCAGATGGTTTCTCTCCCCTAACCCCCTTCAAAATCCTGTACGCTTTGACCTCTCTGATCATCTCTAAAGCTTCATCCCTATCGATAGGAGCGATTCTAAACGATACATCCTTAAATACCTCTACGTAGATCCCACCCATACCGAACATAAGCAAAGCTCCAAACTGTGGATCCCTCTTCATTCCAACTATAACCTCTCTGCCCAAGGGCATCATCCTCTGAATCAAAACACCCTCAACTTCAGCTTTAAGATAGTCCTCAGCCCTCTTTACAAGCTCGTAAAAGGTAGAAACAACGTTTTCTCTGTTGACGTTCAACTTTACACATCCCACATCTGTCTTATGCAGTATGTCAGGTGAGACTATCTTCATCGCTACCGGATAACCGATCTCATCAGCTATTTCCAAAGCCTTATCGGCTGTTTCTGCAATCCCGTAGGGAGGGACAGGAATGTTGTAAGCTTTGAGAATTTCGAAGCTTTCAGCCGTCAGAACCCTTCTATCCCTATATCTCTCTATGAGATCCTTAACTCTAGCCACATCAGCTTCTATCTCAACCGATTCTACTTCTTTCTCGAGCCTACCCTTTATGATTTCATACCTCTTCACCGAGTTTAGAGATTTTACAGCCTTAACTGGATCTAAGAAGTTTACTATGCCGTGCCTCTTTAGCAATTCGATCGCATCTCTAACACTATCTCCGCCCATGAAACATGTCACCACAGGCTTATCCAAGCTCAAGATGTATTCCGATGCCTTATTAAAGTCCATCTGAGCCGTTGGAGTTAAAATTGCTATTATAGCTCCGACGTTCGGATCTCTTTCGACGATCTTCAAGGCCTCTCCGAATCTTTCGGCATCCGCATCACCCAAAACATCTACAGGATTGTAAACGTTTGCAATAGGCGGTAAAATTGACCTGAGTTCATCGATCGTTCCCTTCTCAAATTTTGCTAAGTTTAAACCAAACTCCTCGACAGCATCTGATGCTATGACACCTGGCCCGCCGGAGTTTGTAACTATCGCAACACCGCCGTCTATCCTTCTTATCCTCCTCAAGATCAAGGAGAAATCGAAGAGATCGTTGATCGATTCGGCCTCGACAACTCCACATTGCTTAAAGGCTGTTCTGTAAGCCACGAAACTTCCGGCCAAACTTCCCGTGTGGCTTGAAGCTGCCTTTGCACCGGCTTCGGTTCTTCCACTCTTAACTGCAACTATGGGCTTTATCTTTGAAACAGTCCTTGCAACGTTCATAAACTTCCTTCCATCGCTCACACCCTCTAGATATAGCATGATCACCTTAGTTTCGTCGTCGTTTGCAAGATAACTCATGAAATCGGCCTCATCCAAAACAGCCTTGTTTCCCAAGGATACTATCTTACTGAATCCGACGTTGTTTACCTTGGCCCAATCCAAAACGGCCAAGATGAATGCTCCAGATTGGCTTAGAAAAGCTATGTCTCCTTTCGGTGGCATGATTCTGCTGAAGGTTGCATTCAGATTGTTATGCGTGTTTATTATTCCCAGACAGTTTGGGCCAACCATGTTTATTCCGTACATTCTGCAAATCTCAGCGATTTTATTCTCCAAAGTGTAGTTACCGGCTTCCTTAAATCCAGCAGTTATGACTACGACGTTCTTGACACCCTTCCTACCGCACGATTCAAGAACGTCTGGAACGGCATTTGCAGGAACGGCTACGATTGCCAGATCGACATCTTCTGGAATCTCTTCAATACTGGGATAGCATTCGATGCCTAAAATCTCGCTATACTTTGGATTTACAGCATAAACCTTTCCATTAAAATTTTTAAGATTTTTAAGTAAGATATTTCCGACCTTGCCTTCTTTTGGTGTTGCACCGATTACAGCAACGACTTTTGGATTGAACATCTTTTCCAGCATTTGCTAAAAGATAAATTTTAAAAATATTTGAATCTTACTGCGAATCTCCAGTCTGCTAAAACCAAAAGACTAATATATATAATTTGTCCACCGTAATCTGGAGGGGTAATTATGAAGAAGATCATACTGTTGTTGTTGATATGCGTTGGAATCGTGCTGGCCGGTTGTGCTAAAGCACCCACTCCCGTAGAAACTCCAACACCCATACCAACAACACCTGAGGCGATGGTAACGCCTGCCAAGACTCCAAAACCCACCGTAATTCCGACTCCAACGCCAACACCTAAGGCGGCACCACCTCCGGCCAAGGTCGATTGTCAGCTCTGTCACTCCAGAGCTATGGAGTACAAGCCCCACACCGTGGGTGGTAAGTACTGTGTGAAGTGCCACGGTAAGGAAGGTATGACCGTAGCCGATGTCGCACATACCGTTCACCAGGGCGTGATAGATTGTTCGGTCTGTCACGGAAAGGCTCCGAACTTAACGATTCCAAAGCCGATGTATCCAGATCAGGCAGTCTGTGTTAACTGTCACAACCCGAAGGATCCAGTTAAGCCTTGCACGAACCTCGTCCCAATTCACCTTGAGAGGGGCAAGTACTGTACGGTATGCCACACCCAGCCTCTGAATGTCATCCATAAGGCGGCAGATGAAAATTACATCGGTAAGTAGCCATGAGGGCATCTAAACTTTTTTTAACTCTTATTATAATTTTTGCAGTGTTCTTATGTCTCTGCGCTGGTCAGAAGCCAGAGGTAAAGGTGACTCCAACACCGATTGAGACAACACCTCCCAAAGCCGTAACAACGCCCACTCCAACTCCAAAACCGACTCCAACGCCTAAGGTTACGGCTAAAAAGCCCGTCGATGGTGAATGTCTGAATTGCCATAACGATCCACTGAAGAGACAGTCGTACCCGCAGATATACGACATACCTGGGCATGTGAATGGTTCGGAGTATTGTAAGTACTGTCATGTCCCAAACGTTACAAAGATGACTCAGAAGCAGATCGATGAGTACATCGCAAAGTTCCATCATGAAACCGAATATGCAAAGGAAAGAAACTGCCAGTTCTGCCATAAGAGGATAGGTAAGGAGTACCTTAGATGCGGAGCTTGCCATCAGAATGGAAATCTCATAGCTATTCACTCCCCGTATAACGTTGGTTGTAAAGCCTGCCATGGTCATGACTTCATGAGGATTCACGTAGAAAAGATGCCGTTCCCGCCGCAGTTCCCGATACCTCAGAAGCCCAAGGTAGAGCAGAAGGGTTGGATTTAATTTTTTAATGAAATCTTTTTAAACCCTTAGGGTTATCGCCGAAGGATGATCCTAAAAGGTAGGGCATGGAAGTTTGGCGATAACATCTCTACAGACCACATAACTCCGGGCAGATACTTTCATCTGAGAAGTAACATTCAAGAGTTGGCAAAGCACGTCATGGAGGACGCAGATCCAGATTTCATGAAGAAGTTTAAGCCAGGCGATTTCGTCGTAGGAGGTAGGAACTTCGGGATGGGTAGCAGTAGGGAGCATGCACCTCTTGCATTGAAGGTTGCAGGTATTTCAGCTGTTCTTGCTAAGTCCTTTGCTCGGATCTTCTATAGAAACGCGATAAACGTAGGCTTGCCTGTTCTCATCGTCGACACAGATCCGATAAAATCTGGAGATGAACTTGAGGTCGATCTGTCAGGTGGAGTGGTCAGAGATCTGACCAAGAAAATCGAACTGAAAGCGAAACCCTTACCTGATATAATGATAAAGATACTGCAGGCTGGAGGACTTGTCGAGTTCGTTAAGAAGTATGGGACGTTCGAGGTTTAGATGATGGTATAGCTGTGCATACATTTAATAGACATCGTTGTGTCACCACCCAAATGTGAAAAGCTATGAGAGTTGTGATATACGGCTTTGGTCAGATTGGAAGACTGTTAGCTGAAAACTGTATTAAGAGGGGTTTTGAGATAGTCAGCGCCGTAGATGTCAACCCAGAGCTAATCGGAAAAACTCTCAGAGACTTCGGAATTGATAGTGATGCAAGAATTGAAAGGTATTTAAAATTTGAGGGAGATCTGGCATTTTTAACCACCAGCTCTTTTTTGGATGATGTTTTTCCGCAGATCGAGGAATGTGTAAAGAGAGGTTTCAATGTCATAAGTACGTGCGAGACGCTTGCGTATCCCGAGTACCGTTACCCAGATATTGCAAGGGAGATCGATGAGTTGGCAAAGGAATACGGAGTCACCGTGCTTGGAACGGGAATAAACCCCGGGTTTCTGCTCGATACCCTTCCCATAGTTTTATCAGCTCCATGCGTTGAAGTTAGAAGGGTTAAGGCTATTAGGAGCATCGATGCCCTAAAGAGAAGGACTCGGTTTCAGAGGAAGATTGGCATCGGCCTGAGTCTGGATGAATTTGAGAAGGTAAATCTGACCGGACATGTGGGCTATGCCGAATCGGCTTTGTTGATAAGCGAAGCGTTAGGCTTCAAAGCCGATAGGGTTGAAGAGGGGCAGGAGCCGGTAGTTGAAAATGGAAAGGTTTTAGGTGTAAGAGGATTCGGTAGCATTTTTTCCGATGGTGAGGAGGTGGTTAGGGTGGAGTTTCACGCTTATGCAAAAGCAAAAGAGTTTGAGGAGATAGTTATCGAGGGTGATAATACCGTTATCTGGAGAAGTAGTGGAACGAGGGGTGATTTGGGAACTGTGGCTGTTTTGATCAATCTGGCAAAAGCTGTAGTTGAGCATAAACCCGGTCTGATAAAGATGACCGATCTGATTCCCTTCAGGAGATAGCCTTATATAGTAAATATTTTGGTAGTGAAACCACACTGTGAAAGATTTAAATACCTTATCAACAATGTGGCGTCACGACCAATATTTTCTCAGCCTAGCATTCTAAAACCTTAAATATTTTGCCAAATCTAACTTAACATTGTGAAATCAATGTATCTACCCCTTCATGATGGAAAAGCTCCCTATTGGTTACTCAATAGAATGAAAAAGTTAGCTAAGCCTATAGTCACGCTGATACTCGAAGAATTTGGAGAAAAGGAATTTTTTGAGAGGTTATCCAATCCTGTATTCTTCCAATCGTTCTCAAACGTTTTGGGCTTTGACTGGAACTCGTCGGGCTCAACTACGGTCTTAATTGGAGTTTTGAAATCCATTTTGAACACTGAAGAGTTCGATATCAGAGTAGCTGGTGGAAAGGGAACCAATGCTCTGAAAACACCCGATGAAATTAGAACGTTTGCAGGCGAACTCGATTTAGATGCTGAAAAGTTGATCAAAGCGAGCAGATTAACGGCCAAGATCGACAACTCCGCTTTGCAGGATGGGTACGGCATCTATCACCATGCGATGATATTTTCGAGGCGTTATTGGACTGTGGTTCAGCAGGGGATGAACATCCAGCTAAAAATGGCAAGAAGATACCACTGGGGTGTTTACAAGTCAGAACCGAAGGTTGAAAACCCACATTCTGGAATCATAGCGACGAGAAAAGAGAACGAAGTTATCAACCTTACATCCGATAAGAGTAGGGATGCCAGAGCCGTAATACTTGATGTGGTAAGAGACAGAACTTTCAGAAGGGATCATTCAAGGCTACTTTCCATAGTCAAATTTAAAGATGGAATATCGGTTCCAAGGAAGATAGATTGGAAAGCGTTGGAAAAAGCGTACGAGCTTCAACCAGAAAGGTTCGAGGATTTACTACTCGTTAGAGGTATAGGAAAGGGAACACTTAGAGCCCTTGCCTTAATAGCGGATCTAATTTACAACACCGAATACGACAAGCAAGATCCGGCCAAATACTGTTTTGCCTTAGGTGGGAAGGATGGTGTCCCGTTTCCTGTCAACAGAAGGATTTACGATGAAGTTATCGAGTTCATGCGATCCGTCATCGAACAATCCCGGTTGGGAGATTTTGAAAAGAAAAAGTTGTTGCTAAAACTTGCCAACTGTCAAAGGTAAGGAAAAATAGATCATCTTACGTGTTCGGGGGCCAACCTCGTAAGGATCTGATAGTCAGTTATGACTCCTACCGGCTCTCCTCCGTCTGTAACGACTATGAGTCTTACTCCTTCATTCCTCATGATCTTCAAAGCCTCTCTGATTTTGGTATCCTTTTCAACCGTTATAACCTTTGGATCCATATAATTTCTAACTTTATCCTCGGCTTTTCCTTCAATAAAAGCTTTTACCGCATTTGCAAGCGAGAATATGCCTATGAATTTGTTATCCTCTCTAACTGGAGCTCTATGAATCTTATTGTCAATTAGAACCTTCGCAGCATCTCTCACGGTATCATCAGAGCTTACTGTGATTATCGGAGAGGACATGTGCTCTTCAACTTTATCCTTCGGAAGGGCAAATATCTTCTGAATGTCGATTACTATGACGTTCTCGGTGTCATCTCTGCCGGTAACTCTGCCGTAGACCATCATCTCGTTCACCGGTGTTGGCCCTATCACAACCTCGTCTCCAGGCATTATTCGTCTTATGTTGCCTATGACTCTAACTCTGGCTTGGCAGACTTCTGGATGTGATAGCGAAGGTAAACTCATCTCTTCGGCACTTAGATCTTCCATAAGAACTCCGTTAACAACGACCGGGACTTTGACAGCTTCTTCAGGCTTAGTTATCGACAGTAGCTCGTAAGCTTTTGCCGTAGGCCTATAGCCACCTTTTGGGCCGGGAGCACCTTCAACCAATCCCAAAGCTCTCAAAGCTTGCATCTGATTTCGAACGGTTCCCGGGTTTCTGTTGATTAACTCAGAAATTTCCTCTCCTTTTACCGGAGCTCCTCCTTTCTTCTTATAGAGCGTTATCAGCGCATAGAGGATATCCTTTTGAATTGGAGTAAGTTCTAACTCCATCACATCACTTTCGAATGAAGAATTATAAATATTTTTTCTTGTGCAATTTGTATGTAGTTTGAATAGATCTGACTGGAGTTAAAAAATGCTAATATTTTTATTTTTAATTAAAATAACTTTATATAATTATTGATCATTCGAAAAGCCTTTTTAAATTTCAACGCGAATCGGTTACAATGTTCGAGGCTAAAAAGTTGCCCACCGTGCTGACGGCTGAGGAGTTGCTTGACAAAGCATTTGGAAGAGCTTCCAAGGTTGCTGGTAGAAATAAAAAGGAAAAGACGATAAATAAACTTTCTACAGTTTCGAACGTTTTGAGGGATTATTTTAATAAGATCATCAAGGCTCATCCCAGTTACGATAACCTTCCCGAATTCTATAGGGAGATGATAGATGTTATAGTAGGCTTGAGAAGGATAAAGAAATCTTTAGCTGCTTTGAACTGGGCAAACTCGATGACTCAGAAGATCATAACTAAGAGTATAAGAGAGGTTAAAGCCGGAAAGAATCCTGAACAAGTTTTAAAGGCCGCATACGGTAGAATTGCCTCGATAATAAAGCAAATAGACCCAGAATTGAGATTTTTGAACGAAGCAAAGAGAACGCTCAGAGAAGTTCCATCGCTTACAGACGATCCTACGCTCGTGGTTGCTGGATATCCGAATGTGGGTAAATCTAGCTTTGTGGCAAAGATCTCGACAGTTAAGCCGGAGATAGCAAGTTATCCGTTTACAACGAAGAGGATATACGTCGGTTACACCGAATTGAATGGAGTTAAGGTTCAGGTGATAGACACACCCGGTTTACTCGATAGACCTATCCATAAGAGGAATGAAATTGAAAAGAGGGCGATACTATGCCTAAAACATCTGGCAAACTGCATATTATTCATAATCGATCCTACAGAAACCTGCGGCTTTCCAATTGAAAATCAACTCTCATTGCTTGAAGAGATCAAAGAGAACTTCGATGTCCCGATAGTGGCTGCTTACAGCAAAGCTGATATGCATGATAGGAGGGATCTACCGGCATTTTCAAGCGTAACTGGTGAGGGGATTGATGAGATCTTAAAA
>CAYMEG010000043.1:0-4273 GCA_964389535.1 uncultured archaeon
TTAGGTTTTGCTTATCTTAATAAGGTACGGATTCAACGGTAATGAATTCGTTTTGTGTTACTTCAATGGATCTGGCTGAGATAAAAGAATAGCGGAGAAAAAGAAGTCCTGCAATTTTGGGCAAATCGGATGAAGTATCGAAGATTGCTGAAAAGATCGTGATTCCAAAGGAGATCAGGTAACGTTGAATTGAGATAAGATCGTGGAAGCTTTAAAACCATCTTTGGGTGAGAACAACTAGGATTGCTCCGGAACAACAGTCGTTATCTACGCAGAAGGCTTATGAGTGGGCTATCTATCATTAGGACACTTTTTCTTGTGGTATTTTTATGATCAATTACAGATTCACCGTCCTTTTCAACGATCTTAACACGGTAGATGTTTAATGTGGATTCAATTGATCCAGTACAGGCTTATGATCTCTTTCCTCTGGATTACCGTAGCCTCCACCGCCGGGGGTATTGATCACGATAATATCTTCCTTGCTCAAGCTGATGACATCCTTTCCTGAAAGCTCGCCCGGTTTCCTGTTTAAACCGCCATTAAGACCCCACGGGAATAATTTAACCCTCTCAGCAGTCAGACAGAGAACGGCATCGTCTAAAATTTTGTAGATCCTTCTAATTTCTCCTCTAAACCTTTCAGCTCCGCCTGAATCATCTCTTAAAGAGTATTCTAGGATCATTATGGGATACACTTTTTCCGTGACTTCAAATGGCGTGTTCACGGTGTTCGTCATCCACACAGTCCCATTCGGTCTCCCACCACTCCCCTCGCCGATGGTCTCGTAAAAAGCCCCCTATAACTACGTTGTTCAAGCTACTGTGTGATGCGGCTGGCACTGGAAATACGTTTGATAAGGCCTTAAGGAGTCTCGACATTTCCGATTGCAACCGAAGCAGATTTGATCGGATTGACAATTGTTCCTTCGGGTGCAGATATATCGACAACCCTAAAAAAGCCATGGGAATTTCAGGATCTATAACGTATTATGGCAAAAGATGTTCCAAAAACGGAGTGTAGCATCGATCTGCTTATGACTGCTAGAAAAATCGACCCTAAATCCTTTCGTTGTAACCAGAGCCAACTTTGAGGGATTCAAGTCCCAGGAACACGTTCGTTCCGAGCGTCGTCGCATGAATCAAGATCAAGACTTCGCTTAAATTCAAACCGGCAACCTCTATAGCGTTTAAAACGCCATTAGCTGGCTTATTAGGCGTTGCGGGAACTTTAACAATTGAGAAGTATTCACCATCAAAATAAACTAGATCCGTGAAAGTTCCGCCGATGTCTATCACAAATAAATAAAAATTTGGAAACAATTTAGTGCAATTACCTCTCTATGAGATGAACGGCACACGCTATGCACGGATCGAAGCTTCTAACTATAAGCAAAGCTATGGTCGTATTGAACTTACGCCCGTTAACGGGTTCCATGTTAAGCTCGGCAAGTCCAAGTGGGGTTAAAGCTCTCCTAAGCAGGTCACCGTAATCTTTACCCCATATCGCACTGCAAACACTTGGAACATCCATAGTCGGAAGCCAGGTCGTTCCGCATTGCAGCGACGTCTCAACGGGACCGGGTTGACCCATGTCATCCCTCGGGCTGAGGTTCCAAGTGCTCGGAACGACGCACTGATACCTCTCTATGACCTTGTTTTTAATCTTTAGGTAGTGTAGTAGTGCCCCTCTTGGAGCTTCGTAAAGTCCGAATCCCTCACCCTCATCTGGAACATCCTTATAGTTACATATCGATGAATCCTTATATTCAACAAGCATCTTTGCGTATTCGATCAATTTGTTAGCACAGATTAAGGTGTTCGCAACCCTCGCAACAACTCTGTCGAGCACAGAACCCTTCGGATTTCTGACCTCGTAAACGAAATCTCCCAGATCTTCGCCAGTGATAGGATGAACCCTTGGAATCCTCCACTTCAAGCCGAATGTATTTATCATCCTCGCCAAGGGCCCGACCTCGTATACCTTGCCGTCGTATCTCGGTGCCTTGATCCATGAGTATGCTCCTGGCTTGCTCATCAGCGGGATAGTCTCCTCTTCATTCGGTTTCTTGCCAGAGTACTCATCCGAATACCACGAGTATTTGACGAACTCCTGTATCTTGTTTAAATCGAAGTCCTTGAAGTTTCCATCCCAGGCTCCGGCGTGAATGACTGCGGACGTCCTTCTACCCTTCTCTCCGTATGCTATCTTTAGCCAATCGTCGTAGTTCTCTGGATCGGGCAGCATTCCATAGCTTAGGAAGTAACCCGTCCCCACACCTATGTCCTCCAAACCTCTTACATCGATGCCTAAGATCTCGCTTATCTTTTCGCCTACCGTTTCACTGGCCTGTATTATTGCTTGTATATCCCTGATCATGGTTTTCGCTATGAATTCCCAAATTTCAACGGCCCTTACAACCGTTCCAGATATCCTCTCGCTCGTTGGCTTAACAGTCACACCTCCCGGATACCCGCATGCGTGATGGGGAAACTTCCCGCCCCAGAGGGCTATTATCTCGTTTGCCTTTCTCTGTATCTCTATGCATTTGGCGTAGCTACTTCCAAGCCCGAGCTTTGTCATTCCATCCTTCCCCAAAACTGGTGGAATCATCGGAGGATGTTTGCAGAGTATCCCAAGTTCTGGGCCTACGAGCAGGTACGTGTGTATCATGTGATCATAGATGTAGTATGCACACTGGATTATGTTTCTGATCAGGGTAGCTGCGGGAGGAACTGGGACTGCATTGAAAGCTATGTCCAAGGCCTGATTTGAAGCCTCCGCATGCGCAGCCGGACAGACTCCGCATATCCTTTGAGTGAAGAAGAAGGCATCTCTTGGGTCTTTTCCCTTGAGAAATATCTCAAATCCCCTGAACAACATTCCGGCACTTCTAGCTTCACCTACGATGTACAATTTTCCCGTATCTGTGGTGATCTCCTTTAGATCCATCTCTATCCTCAGATGGCCTTCGATCCTCGTAACCGGATCTACAACGACCTTCATAGTTGATCCCCCCCATTCTTTTTGATCTTCTTACGAACGATACCGGCAGTTACAGCTCCAACAGAAATGATACCCAGATCGATGGGATCTAACCTGAAGAATGGTCTTTCATTTGTTACCGGCACGTAGAATGGTAGAAATCTATCTGGGAATCCCGGCTCAGCACATCCTATACATGGGGCTCCAACCTGCACGCAGTAGCTTACGTGGTTGTTCCACTTTCTGAGTGCACAGTCCGTTCTAACTTCTGGTCCCTTGCATCCGAACTTATACCTGCAACCTTCCTCCCCCGGCTTGGTTGTGAATATACCCATATCGTAGTGAGGTCTGTAGGGGCACAGTGCGTAGTGCATGTTCTTACCGAAGAATATCCTAGGTCTATTATGTTCGTCGAGCTCAAGCTCAATTCCGAGCATGACCGATGTCAGAGTTATTATCAGGTGATCTGGATGTCCGGGACAGCATGGGATGTTTACGACCTTTTCAGCGAGATCATACCTTCCGATCTCCTTTAAAAACTCCTGTAAACCCATGGCACCGCTCGGATTCGGCCTAGACGATGGTATTCCGCCGAAGCATGCGCATGCTCCGAAGGCTATTATGTGATCGGCATACTCCGCAGCCTCTTTAACGTGCTCTCTGAAGTCCTTACCACCGATCATGCAGTAACCGGGTTTCTGAATTGCTCCCTCGACGATAAGGATTCTTTTACCCTTGCTACCTCTCTTCCATCTCTCCTTTAGATGCTCCGCGAGCCAGCCGGAAGCTGGATGGATTGTCTCCATGTAATCTGGTAGAGCAATTGGAAGCTTCGAGTTGCCGACGGTTATGCCCGTTAGAATTTCGATGATGTCTGGATCTGCGGCCTGTGCAAAGGATATGGTACAACCCGTGCAGGAGGCACCGTTAAGCCAGCAGATATGCCAGTAATCCTTCACCTCTTCAAGAGCTTTGACTATTTCTGCTTTATGGTTCATTACGAATGCCGTGGCTCCCATAGTAGCTACAAGCTTGAGAAACTCTCTTCTGCTCAATCTCATAGCATCACCTCATGATAATAACGACATTTATAATTATAATACTCTGCACAATTTTTGTAATCTCTTAGACTATTTAAAATTTTCTACAATTATGATCAACGTATTATTATTAATCGTCAAAGTTGTAATAATTGGTAACACTCAACCACGCCAAATGATAGTAAATGGCTGGTTTTCGAAAGGTTTATACATGATAATGATGCATTATAATAAAATTTATAAAGTTA
>CAYMEG010000043.1:4373-7199 GCA_964389535.1 uncultured archaeon
TTTTCGAAAGGTTTATACATGATAATGATGCATTATAATAAAATTTATAAAGTTAAGGGTTAAGACATACAAATTAGGGGGTGGTGAATGTGAACGCCAGTAAGATATTACTGCTGGCAATAATAATGGCTGCAACGGGCTTGGTAATCCTACCGAACACGGTCTCACTATTTGCGGGTCAGCACTACTGGTATAACCTCAGCGGGACGGGTAACGATGTTCCTTGCGAGAAATGTCATGCAGACGTCTTTGAGGAGTTGAGCCAGAGTACTTTCCACATCCACTGGGGTGATACCACCAAAGCCGATAGGGAAGACTGTGCAGCTTGCCACAGAAGCAACTATGCGATACAGTATGCAAATGTCAGCGGCAGTTACACCAACTACACACCGGGTAGGGAAGCCCACGCCGCAAGTGTAGTTGCATGTATGCTATGCCATCAGGCAAACGCGAGCGAAGCTACATGGGCTCCGGGCTACTACGCTGGAGGATTTAACGTAACGATGATGGGAGTTACGTCATCGTACAACTACACCAATGCCACCTGCAAAGGTACGTACGCTGCACACAACGCATTTGTCGCTGAAGCCATAAAGGATACAACTCTGCAGGATTCCAACGAGGCTTGTATCGCTTGTCATACACATGTAGCCGTAAAGATAAATTGGACCCATGCAAGAAGCTTAGAGTTCAAGATCGGAATAGGCAAGAATATAACTACAGAGTACGGACCGCACAACTGGACGATTACCGATTGGAAGGTTAATGGAACGGCATGGGCGATCGTCTGGGGTAACACCACCGGCTACGGTGCCACGAACCTTGATAACATCACGTGGCCTGGAGAGGTTCCCGGTGTGAGTTATCACTAAATTTTGACTTTTTGAATTACTAAATTATTTTTTATTGCAGTATATTTTGTTAAAACGAAGTGTTATATGGCTTATACCCAACGAAAAAATTATATTTTTATCTGTTATTCCTTACAATTGATAGTGGAATCAAGTAATGGTGATAATTATGACAATTACGAAACGATCGGACGTATCTGTACCTCTAAAGCTAACGGTTCCGGCGATAATAGTTGGACTTATAATTCTTCCAAACATCACACTTGTAATTTTAAAGCCTCCATCCAAGCCCGAGATATCTAAGCCGATGAGGTATAAGACTACGCTATTATTTTCAGATGTTGTCGACATTCCCGAGCATACAAGCGTCAAAATTAAGATTCCACCAGAAATATCCGAAGAGATAGGACTGCTCGCTATCGTAATCAAACTCCCTCAGAGTATGAGGGTTATAGTAAACGTATCTAAGGTCGTGACACCACTGATTCCAAGCGAAGAGTATGACATCCTATCGGAGATAGAGATAACGTTCAGAGATGCTATCACTGGAAAGATTGTCAGACCCTCTGGATCGCTGTACTTCTATGTCCCGAAAGACTTTATCAAAGTAAAGAGATACGATCCAAAGAGAGTGATCATGTTGAAGTATCATAACACCTGGATAAAGCTAAAAACTGAAATGCTTGGAGAGGACTTGAGAAGATACTACTACGTCGCCGAAACTGAATCCTTCAGCGTATTTGCGATTACCGTGGAGAGGCTAGTCAGCGAAAACTGCACGAAATGTCACCATGATGTTGCAGTGGAGCTAAGTCTGTCGCCATACCACAACTTCAACTGTACATTCTGCCATCCGGGGATGAGCAGAAACATTACGTGCGTTCAGTGCCATCTGGACATCGGTAACTTCTCAGCTCATGAGAGGTTCATAGGATGGGCCGAAAACAACACTATGATGATGGGTTCGAACGAAGCTTGCATAGGTTGTCACACATACGCTAAGATATCGCTGTACAACATCACAGAAAGAACCTACATATCGTTCAGATTAGACATCAGAGATCTTCACGAACATTAAGAAATTATTTTAGATATTTATCTAAGAAAATTCCAAGCTTTCTTCTGGTCTCGTAGCTTATCTTATCTGGATGCGTCGTTATCGCGAATCTGAGTGCGTCCTTACATGGACAGTTTCTCTCCTTTGGTATGGCTGGGATGAGCTTTCTCAGTATGTTTCTAACCTTTTCCTCGTTCTTGGCCATGTTTTCAAGAACCATCGCAACATCCACCTCCTCTTCCTTCCATACGTCGTAATCTGTAACCGTAGCAATCGTAACGTAACAGATTTCAGCCTCCCTCGCAAGCTTTGCTTCAGGCAAAGCGGTCATTCCGATTATGTCGAAGCCCAACTGCCTGTGAACGTATGATTCAGCTTTTGTTGAGAATTGAGGGCCTTCGATGCAGACGTAAGTTCCCTTAGGATGATAACTGTAACCCAAGCTCTCAATAACCTCTATCGCGGTCTTTCTCAGCTCCGGACAGAAAGGTTCTGCAAAGCCGACATGAACAACAACATCTTCAAAGAACGTGCTCGGCCTAAACTTCGTCTTATCATAGAGCTGATCTGGAATTACGATGTCAAGAGGCTTTATCTCCTCCTTAAGGGAACCCACTGCACAGACACTTATGATCCTTTCAACTCCAAGCTTCTTCAGAGCGTAGATGTTGGCTCTGTAAGGTACGTTTGTTGGAGAATAGACGTGACCCCTGCCATGCCTAGGCAGAAACGCAACTTTCCTACCCTCGAACTCACCAATCAAAATCTTATCAGACGGTTTGCCGAAGGGAGTATCGACATCTACTTCCTCAACGTTTTCAAAGGCTGACTGTTCGTAGATACCCGTCCCACCGATGATTGCAATCTCAGCTTTCATGACCTTAGGTATGTAGAGGATTTAAAAATCTATACGAATGA
>CAYMEG010000043.1:7299-9777 GCA_964389535.1 uncultured archaeon
TAAGTTACTTCAAATCTCCTCGGTAAGCGTCCAGTAGAATTTATCGTCCTCCTCAACCTTGTATATTATACCCCTTCTTTCCATGATCCTGAGAACCTCGTGGAATCTGCCTGGCTGTGAGATCTCTAGGTATATAGGATCCAAATTGAACCGCTTAAACAACTCCCATCTGATGTCCCATTCAGTCCAAAGATCCTTCTTGCTATCTTTCATAACCTTGGTGATCAGACTGATCATGTCCTCAACGAAGTTCCATGGAAAAATAACCCAAGCCCATTCCTCCAAGCATTCGCCGAAGTAATCTGGAATGAACTTTGAAGTGTGAAGTAGGAGGAGAGTAGCGGTCTTAACCTCTCTGGCCTTCAAGTTCTCTATCTCCTCCCTCGCCCTCCTTATACTCATTCCGGTGTTCGCTATGTCATCCACTATCAGAACGCTCTTTCCTTTTATCGCCTCATCTGGCGGGACGTGTCTGACTTTGACATCCTTCTCATCTATCCCGATGTAATGTTCCACCCTTAAGCTAGTCAGTTCATCCAAGCCGAGTAGATCGCATAGAATCCTGCCAGCGAACCATCCACCTTTAGCCAAGGCCACGATGACCTCAGGCTCAAAATCGTCATCCATAATCTGCTCTGCAACCTTTCTGCATAGACAGTCCATATAGTCCCAATTTGTAACTATACATCTCATAGCCTAATCACACCCTTGATGTATTTTGGTGGAATCTCCTTGGCTAAGGCTATAAATTCGTTGGCCTTTATAATCCTTATCCCATCCTCCCTAGCCCTCTTCGCATCGATTTCCAATATTATCGGCTCATCGGTTCTGAGTCTTGCAACCTCCTCAGACTTCTCTATGGTGGTCGAGAGATGGACGTAAGCCTGATTTACAGGCTTTATTCCGATTTCAAGCAACCTTTGAGCTTCCTCTTCTCCGGTTCCATAGTAAAGAACGTCTTCCTCAGCAATCGGATAGTCGGTGAGCTTTACATCGACGCTGTGGCCATACCTTGCTCTGATCCTGTTATCTCTGAGTTCGTACCTTCCCTTCCAGTCCGAATAGATCATAGCCTTGATCAACCATCTGTTTGCCCATCTGTACCTCCTCGTAACGACCTTAACCAACTCATCAAAGTCCACCCAACCGTTTTCATCCATCTCAAGTCCGAATTTGTCTGGAAAGTGCCTCAAAATACCCGATATGAATCTGCCCAACTTCTCAACCTTCTCCTTCTCGAGTATGAGTTCACCCTTCCTTCCGCATTTGCAGAACTCTCCCCTATAAAATCCGTGCTCTGGACAAAACCTTATGTCTTCCATCGAATCACCTTTTTGCAAACCATATTGCCGTTGCTATCGCACCCATCGCACTGCAGGTTTCAAGACTTATCCCCTTTTCGGTTACATCGTAATGGTATTTTGCTTTTTTCATGACATCCTTTGGCAAACCTCTCCTTCCCAAACCTATCAGAAAAGTTGCAGATCTTCTTCTTATCAGATCTCTCATCTCCTCAAAGCTTATCTTCTTCTTCTCGTCGGGCTTTGATGTTGTCGCTATAACCTCGCCGAAGTGAGCTGGAATCTTATCTATCAGATGAATCTTTCCCGCTTTAAGTAGTTCTATTGCATACCTGCCGTGCTCACCGATTGTAGTGTATTCTGCAACCTGTCTGACCATCTCCTCCTCATCCCTCCAGAAGTTGAAGTCCATCAGAGCCAAATGTAGGTCGTAAGCATAGCAAAGTGGAGCAGCCCTTGCAATTGTCCTGAGATGGATCTCATGAAGTTTAAGCTTGTCGTAGGTGTTTACAAGGCAGAAGACTATCATCAAGATGAAAAACATCAAGATTTAAATAAATCGTTTCGCAGCTCTGCAATATGGACATAGTCATAGTCGGCGTTGGTGGGCAAGGAATCCTTACGTCTTCGATGATATTGGCCAAAGCTGCGATGAAAGCCGGATTAAATGTTCTAACTTCGGAAGTTCACGGGATGGCTCAGAGAGGAGGTAGCGTTGAGGTTCACGTTAGGATCGGAGATGTTTTATCGCCTTTGATTCCTTTGGGTAGCGCGGATGTCATGATAGCATTGGAGTTGGCTGAGGCGTTGAGGTACGCGAGATATCTCAACGAGGATTCGGTCGTGATAGTAAATACGAGGCCGATAATTCCAATTACGGTAACACTCGGTATCGCGAAATATCCAGATACCGAAGTGGTTTTAGGTAAGCTTAAGGAGATTACACCTCACGTTTATCCTGTCAACGCTTCTGAGATAGCTGAGAGGTTGGGTGCTATTCAGGCTACGAATGTCGTCGTTTTGGGTATGCTCGCAAAGTTAGTTGAGCTACCCTTCAGCTATGAGGAGCTTGAGGAAGCTGTTAAGGATGTCTTGCCGCCGAAGCTTCACGATTTAAATTTGAAGGCTTTGAAGGCCGGATATGATGCAGTTTAGCTTTCATGACCTTTCCCCTCGG
>CAYMEG010000044.1:0-9473 GCA_964389535.1 uncultured archaeon
TTTTTAAAATTATAAATACTAGAATTGATATATAATAAAGCCATAACATTATAACTGAAACTTTTAAGAGTTTGCTTGGACTAAAAACTACAGCAAGTGTCCTTAATCCAGCAAGTTCGTCACCAGTTGCATCCTTTATATCCTTAAGAAATGTTCCAAAGAGCATTAGAAATGTTATTGAAATTGACAAAGCAATGGCCTTAAGAGATATTTTGTCAAATAATGACCACAGTGTTAAAGTGAACGTTGGAATTGCTATCACATAAGTCAAAACTTCAGTAATATAATGTTCCTTCCACCTTCTAATAAATCTTCCAAAAATCATTTTATCTGAGTATATCCATGTTACGATCGAACAAGCTAGAAATGAAGGTAATCCATCATTTGATTTGAAGTATACAATCGTAAATGAAGTTAGATAAAGAAAAACAACTAATATAGCCACTAATTTTCGAATTCTAGGACTCTCAATTAAGATATTTCTCTTACCAGCTAAGATATCCTCCTCGATATCATTTACATGGTTCCACAAATTAACCCCAGCATAAAATATAGATGAAAATACTATTGCCAATATTAGAGATTCTACATTCTGGTTCGATACCGAAAACACTAGAAATGCTAGTATTGGAATTGGGTAAATTATAGTTGGTGGAGTTGTAGAGAGTTTAAAAACTTCAATTAAATTTTTAAAAGCCGACATGGTAAATCTCTTAAATTATAAATTTAAAATTTAATTAGGATTATTTATTTTTATTCCTTTAAAATAAACTTTAACTACCCATAAACAACTTTATTCCCTTAAATACCTTCTCTGCCTCCTCCTTTTCCTTCCTAACCTCCACCTTCCTCTCCATTTTCGATCACCAAATATACTTTTGACTAACTGCTAGTTAAATTTAACTATTTTTATAAAATAATCATAAGTATCATGATGAAACAAAATTATTTAGTCACTTTATTTATTAATACATTTGATATTTTTCATCATATCACTATTTTTTATTAGATAAATATCTTCAAAGGCATTCGGTCGATTTTTTAAATGGGATCCTAACTCAATCATCATACTCATACTTTTTCATAATTATCGTGAAATATTGCTTAACAACAAATATATATCATTTTTGATTCTTTCTTATGATAAAATAGCGGAAAAAATCTAAGTTTATTTTGGTAAGAGCCAATAGTAGTTATGAAATTTTAAGAAAAATTAGGAACATTTTTGATATTACAATAAAAAGATTAACAATTCAAAAAATAAGGAAATTTAATCATATTCCCTCCATGTTTTTCCACATTTTGTGCATCTGAAGAATCTTACTTCGCTCTCATCGGCCGCTCTAAGCTGTCTCATCCACCAGTAAGCTTCCTTATTCCCGCAGGCTGGGCATACCACTCTGACCGTCGGCAGGGTCTTTATGTTCTCCCCCTCTATCACCGGAACTTCTTCCTTGTTCTTCTTTGATACGATAACAACATCTTCACTTGAATCTGCCTGCTTTTCGTATCCGCACTTCCTGCATACCATCTTACCATTCCTGAATACCATCAGACTTTTACACTTAGGGCAGAATTCCACGTGACCACCTCCAGCAGGCAAGAAATTCGACTGCACCCTTTAAATCTTTATCGCTGAAGTAGTTCAACCAAAATCGGCTTGGCATCCTCTATCATCTTATTGTGATCGAAAGCCAATCTTGGAATTTTGTCCAATTCGAACAATGCAACCTCCTTAGCATCGCTACTTGCCTTAAGCTCACCTCCCTTTGGAATTGCAACGAAGCAGACTGAAACGAAATGACCTCTCGGATCTCTGTTTGGATCCGAATAAACACCAACAAGCTTGTAGATCTCCACATCCAAACCTGTTTCCTCCTTGGCTTCTCTAATCAAGGCTGATTCTACGCTCTCCCCGTACTCAACTATACCTCCCGGCAGGGCATAATAATCCTTGAATGGATCATTTCTTCTCTTTATCAGAACGATCTTGCCTTCGTACGGAATTATCGCATCAACTGTCAGTGTTATGCATCTCATACAATCCACTATGGTGTTGCTGACGTTAAAATACAATTGTCAAAAATCTTATATAGTTCTGCTAACCCATTGATACTATAATTATTTATAAGGAGGTGTTAAGATGGCCGTTGAAATCAGAGAAATAGCTCGAAAGTTTGAAAGAATAAGTGCTCATTCACATATCAGGGGTTTAGGGTTGGATGAGAATTTAAAAGCAAAGGATGTTGCCGATGGACTTGTAGGACAAAAGAAGGCAAGAGAAGCAGCTGGAATAATCGTCAGGCTTATCAAAGAGGGTAAGATGGCTGGCAGAGGTATCCTGATCGCTGGCCCCCCCGGAACTGGGAAGACTGCTATAGCTGTGGCTATAAGCAAGGAGTTGGGTAAGGATATTCCGTTCGTTCATGTTTCTGCAAGCGAATTTTATAGCAGTGAGATGAAGAAGACCGAAGCTTTGATTCAAGCGATGAGAAAGGCGATAGGTGTGAGGATAAAGGAAACGAGGATAGTTTTGGAGGGTGAGGTTGTAGGCTTGGACTATAACATGGTTCCGAACCCTTACAATCCAACGCAGAAGATTCCAGAATCTGCAACGCTAACGTTAGCTACCACAGACGAGCAGAAGACTTTCAGCGTAAGTGGTAGGCTGGCTCTGCAGTTTCTATATCAGGGAATCGAGGTCGGAGACGTTATAGTCATCGATAAGGAAACCGGAAGGGTTGCAAAGGTTGGAAGGAGCAAGAGAGCTAAAAGGAAGTTCGATATAGACGATTACGATCTCGTAGAAGTTCCAAGGGGGAGAATCGAGAGGGAGAAGGAGTTCACATATGTGATAACACTGCACGACTTGGATGAGGCGAATGCGAGGAGAAGGGGTGGAATATTCAGTCTATTCGAGCCTGCAAGCAGGGAGATAGACAACGAGATCAGAGAGGCTGTGGATGAGCAGGTTAAGAAGTGGGTTGAGGAGGGAAGGGCTGAGCTAGTGCCGGGAGTTCTGTTCATCGATGAGACCCATCTGATGGATATAGAACTGTTTGCATTCATGAATCGAGCGATGGAGTCCGAGATGGCACCGATAATAATACTGGCATCGAACAGAGGTTTTGCTAGGATCAGAGGAACTGACATAGTTTCCCCGCATGGTATTCCGTTAGATCTACTCGACAGGTTGCTCATAATAACGACCGAACCTTACAGTGAGGATGAGATAAGGACGATCATAGAGATAAGGGCAGCTGAATCGGGAATCATGCTAAGCAAAGAAGCTTTGGATAAGCTTACGGAGCTGGGAGTTAAGAACAGTCTGAGATATACAATACAGCTATTGGCACCGGCCCATGAGCTTGCGAAGCTGAGGAATTCCAGAAAGGTCGAGCCTGAGGATGTAGAAAGAGCGGCAAGCTTATTTGTAGATGTCGGACAGAGCTCAGAGTATCTGAAGAAGTGGGAGGAGAAGATGCTTGGAATGTAACTTTTTTAAACGATTTTATAGATTATTTTTCAATGAGCACAGTTGAGCTTTTTGAAAGGTATGCCGATAGATACGATTCTTGGTACGATCGCCATAGAGATTGGTTTTTGAAGGAGATCGAACTCATAAAAAACGTAGCTGGAGATTTTAAGTTTGGTCTTGAGGTTGGAGTTGGAACCGGCAGGTTTGCTAAAGAACTCGGAATTCGCTACGGCATCGATCTAGCAAATGCAATGCTGAAGCTTGCCAAATCGAGGGGCGTTGAGGTTATAAAGGCAGATGCTTTGCATCTGCCATTTAAAGATAAGACTTTCGATCTTGTTCTATTGGCATTCACGCTATGTTTTCTCGACGATCCAGTAAGATCCTTGATCGAAGCTTCCAAAGTTCTCAGAGATGATGGAGCTGTTGTAATTTGCTGCGTTCCGTCAGATTCGATGCTTGGAAGGGAGTACAGTCAAAGAAAGGATAGTCCATTTTACAGCAACGCCAAACTATATTCCGTGGATGAGATAACTGCTATGCTTGAGATCGCCAAACTGAAGGTGGAAAAGGTTGAATTCGCAGATCTGAAGTATGGAAGGGATGTAGTTTGTATTAAAGCTTGCAAACGTTAATGGGCACCCAACTGTTCGAGCACGTTTTCAGCGATCTTCTTTCCGAGCAGTGCGGGAAGTCTATCCTTACATCTTATTAGATCATCCTTGCTTTTTATTCCAGCCCTAAACAGCTTTCTAGCTCTAACCCTTCCAATTCCCTTAAGTTCTACGAGCTCAAGCAGTTCCTCCTTAACCCCATGCTTAATCCTCAAAACGAACTTATCAAGACCCCTAACTCCAAAAAATTCTCCAATTCTGGCCAAAGCGTTCGCAAGCCATTCAGCAGTTTCGATCAGTCTTCTGAGATCCCCTGGGGCAATTCCAAACTTCGAGCATATGATGTCCTCATCAACTTCGTTGATCCAATCCCTTAGGCATAAAGCGGTCTTTAGTTCTCTCAAACTCCAATCATCGAACGGGATACCGTGCAATAAAGCTTCATCCGTAAGCCAATTTAGATCGGACTTTCGAACATATATGTGCTCCATATCTGGAGTTCTGCTTATCAGATATAGAACATCGAATTCTGAGAAATCATCAGATCTTTTTAACTCATCCAAAAATATGTAGCCAGTTAGAGGATCTATGTACAGTCTTGATATTAGCCTTCCCAGCTTCGTCGGCTTAATGCTGTCATAATCGAATTCGACCATATCCCAACTGTCCAACTGCAATACAACTCTCTCAAGTTCGTAAGAAAGCGATATTTCATTTTGATAAAAGAAGAAGGTTTGAGAAAAGAACTCTTCCAGATCCATCAAGCTTTTGGCGAATCCTTCGGCTATCAACGATAGACTGTGAAATCTCAAATGGTTCTCGGCTCCTAGCTTTGATCTGATATTTTCAACTTTTCCAAATATAAAATTTCTTAAAACTTTATTTTTCTCAGCTTCACTCTTCACGATTAAAATAGCCTCTCCCCTTTCGTCCATTCCAGGTCTTCCAGCCCTTCCGGCCATCTGTTTGTATTCCATGACCTTTATGGGCCTTGAAAAGCCGTCAAATCTGTAATAGCTCTTTATGATGACCCTCCTTGCCGGTAGATTTACTCCAGCGGAAAGCGTGGGAGTTGAGCATACGACCTTTATCAATCCCTGCCTGAAGGCCTTCTCTACGGTAACCCTCTGAGAATTCAGTAGGCCAGCGTGATGAAATGCACATCCCTTAGAAATGCACTCGGCCAACTTTTTACTCATCTCACCTTCGTTTTCCTCCAAAACTGCCTTTGATATCTCTTTAAGCTCGCTCAAATCTGAATATTTTGCAGTTATGGAAGACAGCTTTAAAGCAGTATTTTCGGCATTTCTCCTTGTAGAATCGAATATCAGAACTTGCCCTCCCTCTCTCAGGCAGTCCTCAATCAGATCCTCAAATCCTCTGCCAACAGTCTTTACATCAACCAACCCACTGGAATCGTACAGCTCCAGTCTTCCATTGATAAATACACCTTCATAAAGAGGGACTGGTCGCCAGTCACTTCTGATCAATTCAGCATTCAGCCATTCGGCGATCTCATCGGCATTCGGAATCGTAGCCGATAGTGCGATTATCCTCAGCTTGGGATTTATCCTCCGCATCTTTGCGATTAAAACCTCCAAAACTGCTCCTCTATCGGCAGAATCTAGGAGGTGGATTTCATCAACGACCAAACATGTGATCTCCTTCATCCAACCAGCTTTGTTTCTCAGAAGAGAATCTGCCTTTTCTGCCGTTGCGACAATTATATCCTTACCTGAAAGCCATTCATCTCTTGACTCGTAATCGCCAGTCGTTATTCCGACCTCGATCCCTAATCTTTCCCACTTCTTGAACTCTTCAAACTTTTCGTTGGCCAAAGCTCTCAAAGGGACAGTGTAGAGGCATTTCCCGCCATCTATAACCTCCTTAACCATTGCAAGCTCTGCTATGAGCGTTTTTCCACTCGCCGTAGGTATCGCTATCACCATATTCTTCCTTTCAAACATACCTTTCCGAATAGCTTCAACCTGAGGTGGAAACAATTTGGAAATTCCATTCTGCTTGAGGATTTCTACAACGTAGCTTGAGAGGTAATCTTTAAGCTCGTCGACATCCATCCCTTGGAATTATAACATAACTTAGAAAAAGCTTATCGATCTGTCACATACCTTTGAACATGATAGCCGGGGTCGGTCCGGCTTTGGTGGATTACATCTATACGATCGATGAGTATCCGCAAAGGGGAGGTCACGCTATCGTTAAAAACTTCATAAGGATGCCTGGTGGGGCTTGTGCAAACGTGATAGCTGGGTTGGCAAGCTTTGGGATTAGATGTAGATTTTACTCAACGATCGGTAGGGATGAGGATGCAAAGTTCTTCATAGAAAGTATGAGAGGTGTCGATTTAAAGCTCAACGTTACCCACGAGCTAACTGGAAGAGTGGATGTTTACGTTGACAGATATGGCGAGAGAACGTTCTTCGTACATCCAAATGCATCTGGGATAGTTGAACTGAGAATAGATGAGGAGGATTACGAAGAGGTGGATTACTTTTATCTAGATCCATTCCCATCGAAGCGGAGCTTTCAGGTTCACGTTGAAATAGCTAAGAAGGCCAAGGAACATGGAAAGTTCGTCGTATTGAACCCCGGTTACCCTTATACCCTTTTGGGATTCGAGAGGCTTAAGGAACTCTTGAGATTTACAGATCTGGTGATCATTTCGGAACCAGAATTTAAGAACTTGAACGTTTCTGAGGATGATCTTCTCGAGTTTGTAAGGATACTGGTGATTACGCTCGGAAGTAAGGGTAGCAAAGCCGTTACCGAAGAAAAGACGTTCTATCAGCCAGCTTTTAAGGTTGAGAGGGTTGTTGACACAACCGGAGCAGGTGATGCTTTCTCAGCAGGATTTTTATACGGATTTCTAAAAGGTTTACCGCTCGATATCTGTTTGAGACTTGGAAACTTCGTAGCGAGCTACAACATCCAATATTATGGAGCGAGGAACTTTCCACCAAGGGAGGAAGTTTATAAGATAATTCAAGCTGGCAACGAATATTGAGATCGTAACGACCCTGATTGGTATCAGGTTTAGATGGTACGAGCAGCCCTCAGAATCCGCTGGATTCATCATAAATCAGAAGAGGGCGATTTCATCATCGGTAATATTTACTTGCATGGCAGTTCATAAAATCTTATCTCCAAGCAGACCAAGTAAAATATTCAATTCCTCTTCAGTTTTGGCAAATACACCTATGTTGCCAATTTTTACGTTTTTAAGCCCGACCTCCTCAACGGCCAAATAGGCCTTAATCATCTCCATCAGCGTCGGACTTCTCACCTTAAGCCTGTATTCTGGGAAGTATGCAAGAATTGTAAACGGTATTTTCGTATCCAAATCGGCTATTAGCTTTGCGATGGCCTTTATCTGGTCAACCTCAACCCATCCTGGAATGTAGAGTGTACAAACTTCCAAAACGAATCCCCTCTCGAGTATCCATTCAGGAGTTTTCAAAATCCAGCGATTCGTTGTTCCGCAGAGCATTCTGTAAGTTTCCTCATAGTACGCCTTTATGTCGAGCCAGAAGCTGTCGACTCCAGCATCTGCAAGCAGATCCAAATTTTTCGGAGTCAATCCGTATCCGTTCGTTTCAATCAAAACCCACAAATTCGTCTTCTCCTTTATCTTCTCAGCAGCTTCGGCATAAAATTCAGCCTTACAGACTACATCTCCTCCAGTAAAAGCGACTATATTCCTTGCTGGCCCGTATCCTTGAGGACTCCAGACGATCTGATCTCTCGAAAGCTTCCCCGGACACAGTTTTCCTCTCTTCCCGCTCAAAACACAACTGCCACAGTGTCTGCACAGATCGGTAGCATGCCACATCGTAGCTCTCTTCCTCGGCTCTTTAACCGTAACAGATTCTTCATATTCTTTAGCGATCTCAGCGATCTGATCGGTCGAAAGCCAATGGCCGTTGGCTATCTGGGTGAAATACCAGGAGTGACACTTCAAACAACTGTGATTGCAACCGCTTTGGTATATACTTAAGTAATCTTCCGGCCTCGATAGGTGTATCGACCTTATCAGTCTGTACCAAACACCGTTACGCTTAAGCGTAGCTTCGCAAGCCCTCTTAAATTTCCCATCAACCTCAACTAGACATGAGCCAGCTTCAAACCCTTGATCGATCAAACTGCAACGCATAAACATCTTTTACACTTCGTTGATAAAGTTAATGATGCACGTGCAGATGACGAATGTAAAAACCCATGTCGTCGAGATAGCCATTAGAGGTAATTCTGTGGAATGCAATAAGAATTCTGGCAACTTTAAAGCTGTAAGGGTTGCGGATAGACGTTGGGCAATCTTATCAACCGATGAGGACAATTTGGATGATTTAGTTGATAGAGCCAAGATGTTGGCAAGTAAGGAAGGTGAAGGGATTCAGCTTGCCGATGCTGAACTTGCCATTGGAGATTTCAAGTTCAAGGAGGGATACTTCGATGAGGAATCGGCGATTGAACTTCTGATGGATTTAAAGAGAGAGTTGGGCGGTTTTATCGAGGCAATATTGACTTACGAGAAGACGTTTAGAGAGATTAGGACAAGCGATGGTGCGGATGCGAGGGAGGAGAAGGAAACCACCGATTTGAATCTCAGCGTTTTGGAGAGGGGTGTAGCATCGATACACGTTGGTGGAATCGGCGGGCTGGAGATAATAGAGGATAAGTTCGAGTTTCTGATAGATGAGCTAAGAGGAAGGATCAACGGTTTGAAGAAGGCCAAATATCTCAATCCTCTCATGAGAGGTTCCAAGTTTGACGTAATTCTGTCTAAGGAGACGGCATGTGCGTTCGTTCACGAGATAGTCCACAAGCTTGAGGCGGACATCTTAAGCACCGAAATCGAAGAGGGCTATGGAATTACGGTTTACGATAATCCGATGGGTTTTGGAGGATACCACTTTGACGATGAGGGTGTTTTGGCTAAGGAGAAGTGCCTGATTGACGATGGAAAAATTATAACGTATCTGCATACTAGGGAGAGTGCATTTAAGTTTGGAGAGGAGCCGTTGGGAAACGGTAGAGGTATATTCACGATTCCAAAGGCATTTCAAACGAACCTCTTCGTTAAAAGGGGCGATTGGTCTTTTGATGAGATGGTCGAAGAGACTAGAGAAGGATTCATTGCCGAAGGATTGATCAAAGCCGAGATTCAGAATGAGATCGTAACGATTTACCCCGAAATCTGCTGGTATGTCAAGAACGGGGAGATGATATGCCCAGCCATCGTTAACTGCATAAGGATTCCCGTGAGAGAGGCTTTAAAGAGGATCAAGGCTGTAGGCAAGGAACACTTTGAAAGGATTGGCTATGAAAAGGGATTTGCGATTTCGGAAACTTCACCACCGATC
>CAYMEG010000045.1:0-9355 GCA_964389535.1 uncultured archaeon
TTATTCCTTCAGAAATATAATATTTCCTCTTCCCTTCTTGACCTTCTCAACTAAACCTCTCCTCTCTAAATCCGCTATGATCAAACTAACTTTAGCCTCCGAGTATCCCAGCTTTTTCCTGAGATCTTTTTGGGTTATCCTTCCTCCCTCCTTCTTGATTATTTCTATAACCTTCTTTAGATCTTCAGGCAACTCTTCCCGATCTTCAATTTCAGTCTTCTCCAGTTTTACCCCCTTACCCCTACGACTAACAAACAACCAGAATCCGATCAAACTAACAGCTACAACGATTAAAATAGCCAGAATATTAAATGGAAATGATTCAACTTCCTCTTTTCCCAATGAAACCTGAATATTCGGAATGTCTTCTTCGGTAACATTCAACGGAGGAAATAGTATCAAATCCAAAACGTACGTTCCATTTTCCTTTACAGTCACATTCATCTCATCGTACAGTTCAAGTTCACCGTGACTGTAATAGTATGCTCTAATGACATAGGTTCCAGGAGGAACAATAAAGAAGTAGGTACCGTTTTCAGCTACAACTATCTGCTCAGGTGTGGTATTTATAGTTACAATCGCCTTAGGTAAGGGCTCAAGATTCTCCCAAGAATAAACGGTTCCATGAATCACGGCACCTTTCACAGGGTAAATTAATAGTAGCAACGCTATCGACAGTAAAACTCTCATTAAGATTGAATTAGGCTGAGGGAATTTAAATTTAACATCGATGCCAGTCTGCACCAAGGTGTAAATAGAGTCCCAGCAGAAGAATTCATGACTTCTTGAATCCAGATACAGATGATGGTACCAGCTTGTATAACCCAGCCTTAGACGATCCCAAGCATACGTTGAGAATAAAATCCTTTTTGAATTCTTTAAAGAACGGATCCCTCGGAAACACCATGTCATAAAATTTCTCAACGATCAGTTTTATCTCCTCAGGATCTTCAACCCTTTGCAGATAGCCCTCAATGAGAATCGAATGGTAAACGTCATCGATCTTTGTATGAATCAGGTAGCAGGCGTTTTTGTTTCGCTCTATGCACTTGGTCTTCCTACCTTCCTTGGGAAACAGAACGTACAAGTTCTTGTTATGATAAACATGCGCCACTGGAATGCAATACGGTTTATCTCCATCGACAAGCCCAAGAAAGCCCTCCCAAGTATCTGAAATAATCTTTTCGATCTCCCTAGAACTAAGGATCTGCATACCATTAGCTATTCCAACGTCAAATATAATCTTTTATAATAGAGTGGGGCCGGTGGGATTTGAACCCACGACCAGCGGGTCTCTTCGGTCAGAGCTCCAACGGGTCATCACCCATCAGCAGACCCGTTCGTCATCACACCGCTGGAGCCCGCCGCGCTACCTGGCTACGCCACGACCCCACTCATTACTAAGGCTGACATCAGGAAATATAACTCTTGCGATTAGATAATTTTAATGATAATAAACTATTATTAATTTTAAATCAAGAAATATTAATAATTATTCTTCCTCATCTTCAGGAATCTCAATCTTGCCCTCGTTTATCTCTCTGATTACCTCCTTAGGATGCTTACCTTCCACCGTGATACCCATGGAAACACATGTACCAAGAACTTCCTTAACGGCAGATTTAAGCGAATACGCAAGCATCTGCTTCTTCTTCATCTTTGCGATCTTTATCACCTGCTCCATCGTAAGGTTTCCAACTGTTTCATGCTTGGTCTTATGGGCTCCCTTCTCGAGTCCTAACTCCCTCTTGATCAAAGCGGAAACTGGTGGAATTCCTACTTCGATCTCGAACGTTCTGTCTTCTTTTACGATGATCTTGACCGGCACTGCCAACCCTTCGAACTCCTTAGTTTTCTTGTTTATCTCATCCACAACCTGCTTGACGTTCAATCCAAGCGGGCCTATCGCTGGGCCGAGCGGTGGGCCAGGAGTTGCTCTTCCACCTGTAACGAGAACCTCAACAACCTGAACCGGCATGCTTCACTCCTCCCTCTTTTCTATCACTCTAACGTGATCGGCCTTAACCGTAACGGGGATAGGCACAACCGCATCAAGCAACTCAACCGTGATTTCGTTCTTTGCAGTATCAACCCTCTTAACTATGGCCATCTCACCCTTGAACGGGCCCGAGATGATCTCAACCGTGTAACCTTCCTTGATTTGCTCAACGGCCTTCTTGGGCGTTAGGAAGTGTTCTACCTCACTGAAATCGATCTCTCCCCTCACAACCCCCTTAACATGAGGTAAGCCCCTTATAGCCCTGATAACGTTCTGCATATCTTCAGCCTCAACGATGATGTACCCTCTAAGCTCCTTTGGTGCTAGTATCGAGTAAACTCCAAGCTTGTGCTTCCTAACTGCCATGTCCATCAAATTTGCAACAAGCCTCTCCTGATTTGCGGTCGTTTTGACGGCAAAGAACTTGCTCATCTCCTAAACACCCCTGGCAAGATCTCCATCAGTATGTATATGATAAAACCGACTAACCCAACTAAAAACATCACCACAACCGAAATCTTGGTGGTACTTACGAATTCATCCCTATCTGGCTTTCTGGCCATCTTGAGGACATTTATATATTCTTTGAGCTTCGCTTGTAATTCCTCGAAAGATGGAATTTGCATGATTTAACCCACTTACATTCGATATATAAGCTTACCTGACGAAGTCTATTCCGAATCTCCTCGAAAGATGCGGCATCTTCTTCCCCAATATCTGAGGAGACTTAACACCAGTAACTATTACAAGCGTTCTCATAGTGTTCTCAAGTTCGGGATCGATCATCGCTCCCCAAATAATTCTCGCCTCTGGATCGATCTTGCTGTAGATCTCCTCAACCACACTTTCAGCCTCCTCGATCGTCATGTCCGGGCCGCCGGTAACGTTGACCAATGCAGCCTTTGCTCCTGTTATATCAACATCTAACAGCGGCGACTTCAGAGCCTTTCTGACGGATTCAGCCGCCTTGTCTTCCCCGCTTGCCTCACCTAGTCCGATCATTGCAACTCCACCCTTCTCCATTATCGTCTTAACGTCGGCGAAATCCAAGTTCACAAGGGCTGGCTTAGTTATCAGCTCCGTTATTCCCTTCACAGCCCTCATCAAAACCTCATCCGCGACCTTAAATGCGATGTGAATTGGATAGTTGGGAACCACCTCAAGCAACTTGTCATTTGGAATGACTATGACCGTATCCGCAACTTCTCTAAGCCTCTCCAAGCCAGCTTCAGCGTTAGCCCTCCTCACAGCGCCTTCAGCAGAGAACGGAAACGTCACAACAGCAATCGTTAAAGCACCAGCATCCTGTGCTGCTTCAGCTATGACCGGAGCGGCTCCGGTTCCCGTTCCACCACCAAGCCCGCAGGTTATGAACACCATATCTGCACCTTCTACGATCTTCCTGATCTCATCTTCACTTTCCCTCGCAGCTTCCTCACCAACCTGAGGCAGACTTCCAGCACCCAATCCCCTCGTCCTTCTTTTTCCAATCAGCAACCTCTTATGGGCTTTTGTGTAGTATAAATGCTGAGCATCGGTGTTCACGGCTATCAGCTCTGCACCTTCAATCCCCTCATCGAACATCCTCGAAATCGTATTGCAACCGCTCCCGCCAACACCTATAACCTTAATGACCGTTTTCAGCTCCTCCAAAACCTGAAGTATATCCTCCTCAACATCCTCTGCAGACATCTTTCTTTCTTTTTCTGCCCTCGCAAGAGCTTCTTTAACTAAAGACTCCATAAGACTCCCTCCAATTATAGGTTGCCTTAACTCGATAGTATATAAAACTGTTGGAGATATTTTATTATCATGATATCGTTTAGATTAACTCCTGCAAAAATTGGAATCAACGCGACTAAAGAAGTTGGAAATATTGCTAAGAAATTTGGGCTTGGAGAAGTTTTGATAGTTACCGGCAGAAAGGTTGGAAGCGGTGAGATCTGCAAGAGGGTTAGAGAATCGCTTGAATCTGCTGGAATAGAATACGAAGTATGGAGCAACGTTAAGCCCGAGCCGGATATGGAATGCGTTAAAGAGGGAATTGAAATAGCAAGAGGCTCCGATGGATTCATAGGACTTGGTGGAGGTAGCGCGATAGATGTCGCCAAGCTCTTAAATCTGTACACCACATATCCACCCGAAGATCTCTTCGATTACGTTCCAAAGCCGTTCGGAAAGGGGATGATTGTAGATAAGCCTTTAAAACCTCTGATTGCAATCCCTACAACGGCAGGAACCGGAAGTGAGACTACATGCGCTTCTGTGGTAAGGTTGTCGGGAATTAAGGTAGGGATCGTCCAAGAGTGTCTACTTCCAAGCTTTGCGATCATCGACCCACTGAATGTGACACCTCCGCCGAACATCGTCGCATCATCTGGCTTAGATGCTTTGATGCATGCGATTGAAGCTTACACAGTCCTTCCGGCTGATGTTTATCCCTACGATAGCCCATATTCGGGATCAAATCCAATAACGGATTCTTTAGCATTGAAGGCGATCGAACTGATTGCAAAGAACTTAAGAAGGGCTTATCATTGGAGAGATCTAAATTCCATGGCAAATATGGCCATAGCATCGTACATAGCTGGGATAGCATTTGGTAATGCTGGTGTTCATTTGGGGCATGCTTTGGGGCATGCGATCGGAGGTGCAAAAGATATTCCCCATGGAATCTGCGTTGCGATCGTTGGAGACGCTATACTCGATTACATCGAACCCATTGTGCCGGAAAAGGTCGAAAGGATCAGAGCGATGTTGGGTAGTATAAAATCGCTAATGGAAGATTTAAATGTTCCAACCAGCTTGAGCGATCTCGGATTCGATAGTAGTGATTTACCAAAGCTCGCTGAGAATGCTATGAAGCTCAAGAGATTGATCGATCTATGTCCGAGGAAGACCGACGTTAAAAGTTTAGTTTCTATCCTTGAGAGATCTTTCTGACGATGATCTTCTCAGCTATAGTCTGTGATAGGCATAGTTCCTCTCCTCCAACCTCAATTACCCCCTTATCAACAACTCTAACAGTCGAGCCAGGCTCAATTCCCAAGAGTTTAACTGCAGAAGGACAGGCTAAAACTTCGTAAATACCCTTTTCGGCTTCGATTAATGACATAACCTTAAAATTACACTCCTTACAGATGTTACATTTACTTGCGATAATCATACAAACCTTTTGAACTATATCGTCGTTTACGTGATGCTCCAGTTCACAGCTAAGCCTGTGAGCCTCCTCCTCATCGATTCCCAAGAAATCCTTAAAGAATATTTCAAAGATCGTATGATATCGCTTTATCCTTTCAGCCAATTTTCTACCCTTCTCAGTTAAAACAGCCCCGTAATATGGTTGATATTCGATGTAACCCTTCTTACTAAGCTTTAGAAGCATCTCGGTTACGCTCGAAGGTTTGACATTCAATTTTTTAGCTAAATCACTGGTCTTCACGACCCTACCCTTCTCCTTCTGAATATCGAGCATCGCCTCGAGATACTCCTCGATCCTCTCCACATCAAATGTACGATTTCAAAACTTAAAAGATTTTAGAATTTCTACAGCTCCATGAAGAACGATAAGCTTTGGGATTTCGATCTCGTTGCAAGTTCATGAGCCAATCTTATCGGTTCAGGCAGTTTATGACTTTTTATGCATGCCTTTACGATCTCTAAAGCCGTTTTTGGTGTAATGTAGCTACCGGGTGATATGAATATAGGCTTGCAGGCTTTACAGGGCTTTAAAGCATATCCTATTATTTCATCACCATCGAATATCGGTTTAGCTTCCATTTCTCTCTCAGGATACTCAACATCTCCGTAAAGCTTTCTCTTTGTAATTCCTATCGACGGAACTTCCAGCTTCAATGCTATGTAAGTTGCCAAGCCACATCTCCTCGGATGAGCTATCCCACTACCGTCAACCATTATTACAGTTCTACTCTTGTCAAGCTTCTTTACAATTGGTTCTATAGTCTTAACTGCCGGATCTCCCTCTCTGAACATCAAAAACGTTGGTATGTACGGAAAGTGAACATCCTCAATGCGAACGTTTTGATCGACCGGCTTTAACTCTGGAAACGTTAAGGCAACGCAAGCTGAGATTACCTTCTCCTGCTTTTTCCCTATGAACGATTGATCCACACCCAAAACGAACCTCAAATTCCCAAGCTTAATAAAATCTTTGATGACGACACTCCTTGCAAGCTCTTCCTGGAGTTTCTTCAGTCTCTCAAGATCCATAGTTACAAGTCTAACCGAACGATTTAACGTTTTCTGCATGAGATTTAATTTATAATTATTATAAATAATTATTCATAAAATTAAATTCGAGATACGGTGCTGGCACGATCGATCCGTGAAAGAGAACTATTCCAGATCCTATCAATTCTTCTATGATTTTTCTCCAATCCACGCGAAACTTCCTCCAATACAGATCGATCAGCAATGGCGTATCGGGAGGATAAACAAGCTTCACACTACCCATGGTACTTCTCTCCCATACCTTCATCCTACTCATCTTGACATCTCTTAAGAACTCCCTGATGGGCTCTCTAACGGTATCATCCAAACCTTTGAAGTATCTATAGCATGATTTCCTAAATCGCTCGTAATAATGCATCTCTATGTTATCTAAAATTCTTTTTATGTAACAAGATTCTTTTGGTTCTCTTTCATCGAGTAGCGTCAGGAAAAGTTCCGATGCTTTTAAGGCTTCGTTTACATCTGTATCTAGGATTCTTGAAATTTCCCTCCTTATCGAATTCATGTGAATCTGCTTAATCACATCGTGCCACCAACCGCTGACGAACATGCATCTCAACAAGGTTAAGTATACACCGAACGCCTTAGCGTCACTCTCAATCAAACTGAAGCTAAACCATCTCGGGATCATCATTCTACTATGAAATGGATTTTTTAAGCATGTTTTCAACCATGGCCAAAATCACAGCCTCAGCTTCCGCCTTTTCACATTCTCCTCTTTCCTCAAATTCTTTTATTCTCTTTTCAAGCATCTCCTTCAGCTTCAGCAACTCTTCACGAGTTATTGTCCTATTCCTAATCTTCTTTAACAGCTCATCCATATAAATGGCTTTGACATCGTTAAATATTACGTTTGCTCCATTCGATCTCAAAATCGAGTTCGGTCTTAATTCCAAGTTTATGCAAGCGTTCGTTAGCTTCAAATATGCTTTTACTACCTTCCACAGCTTTTGGCAGAGGTGTAAACTTCAACAGAACATCGATATCGATGTAGAAAGTTAAGGCGTTCAAGATCGAAACGTCGATGGGATGACGATCCCAAATCTTATGCACACCCATGTAACCCATACCAGCCAATATTGGAATCCTGGATGCATCTGTGGCTACATCCTTAACAAATTTAAACAGTTCTTCAGCTTCATCTCTCATCAGAATGCTTACACCCAATATTCCTCCTTCCCTAGCGATCTCACTCAGATAACTTTCAAGCTCACATCTTGTAAGCTCGCCATCACTCCCGAATCCTACGACCGCTAAGATTGAATCTAATTTGCTCAATGCTGAGAGCATTATCGAATCTGCGAGCGGACTACATAGATTTTTCTCCTTTCCCCTTGCTAGAGAGTCTCCCCCAGCGTCAACTCCGACAACCATATCTATGTTTTCCGATTTTACAAAATCTTCCAAGCTCCGTCTAACTTCAAGTTCGCCCTTGGTTATATCCACACCAACGACCTCCCTTCCAAGATATTCAGCAACCTGAGCAACTATCGGCTTCAAGCCATCAATCCTGCAATTTTCATCGATCCAAGCCAGGCCATCGTTGATGATCAGACAGTTCTCAATCTCCTCAACAGCCCTTGGACCTGGCTTTGGATCTCTGCTGATCCTCTCCCAGACGACTCCCCCGTAGATACATTTAACATCAAAGATTTCAAAGAACCTTCCGACGATAAGCGTGCTAACTATATCCCCACCACCACCGATTCCGATTAAAAGAGCTTTATCGATTCCTCTAAGGATCTTTATTATACGCATGCGAATCGGTCGATTTTGCTGTATTTATGTTTACTTCAATTTCATATGTGAAGGATCTCCATGCAAAGCTTGGACTCAATCGAGGTATATCATCAAAATCGCTCTGTTATCTCAGTTTAGCAATGAATCTTGGTCAGCATACTTGGTCTTCTAAATGTATGATATGGCTGTAAATTCTTCGCCGTTCCCTGAAGTGAACTCTAAGGGATGTGGCGGTTATGACATCGATGCACGTCTTTCGGTTAGCTTCGTGAGCCTTATCAAATAAAAGCTTTTTGAGAAACCGTTTTGAGTAGTCACCCGCTAACATCTATTATGAAGTTTGGAACAGCTGGGGTTCCGAACTGCTCCAAGGATAGATCAACAATCGGCGGGATCAAGACAATTAAAGAGCTTGGGTTGGATGCTATGGAGGTTCAATTTGTAAGGGGAGTTAAGATGAATGAAGAAAAGGCTAAGGAAGTTAAGATGATTGCAGATTCGCTAGATATAACTTTATCAGTTCACGCTCCTTACTACATCAATTTGAATGCTGAAGAGAAAAAGAAGATCGAAGACAGCATTAAAAGACTCATAGATACCGTAAGGATTGGAGGTATATTTGCCAGAAACATCGTGTTCCATCCAGGTTACTACATGAAGTCATCAAAGGAGGGAGCGTACAGAAACATCAGAGACAACCTAAAGCCGGTAATTGAGTTCATCGAACAGAGAGGGTTGAAAGTTAAGCTGAGACCAGAAACCACTGGAAAGCCGACACAGTTTGGAGAGGTAGACGAAACGTTAAATCTCTGCCAGGAACTTGGATTGCAACCATGCATAGATTTCAGTCACATCCATGCGAGGATGAAAGGAGCCATGAACAGCTACGAAGAATTCACATCCCTACTTGAGAGGGTTGAAGATAAGTTGGGTAAGGAAGCTATCAAGGATCTACACATCCATGTCAGTGGAATAGAATACGGATTGAAGGGTGAAAAGAGACATTTAAATTTAAAAGAATCTGATTTCAAGTTTGAAGAATTACTCAAAGCTTTGAAGGACTTCAATGCTGACGGGATAATCATAGTGGAGAGTCCGAATTTGGAGGAGGATGCCATGATGCTCAAAAGGTTATGGAAGAAGATCTAAAGATTTATCAGCTTCATGCAAATTTTTCGAATCATGGTATTAATAAAACTCTTAACATCGCCGAAATGTCCCATGTGCCCAAAAGCGAAGGAGGTTGTAAGGAGGCTCAAAGAGATTGAGAAGGATGTCAAGGTTTTGGAATTGTCAGTAGCTACCGATAAAGGTTTTAAAGAGGCCGTAAAGTTTGGAATTAGAGTTGTTCCAGCCATAATA
>CAYMEG010000046.1:0-9323 GCA_964389535.1 uncultured archaeon
TTCATAATCGATGACGGAACGGAAATTGAAAAGTTCGGAGTTTCGAGAAGCAAGCTCTTCAGAATGATCAGAGAATTTAGACCATCTATAGTTTCCGTAGACAACATCTACGAGCTTTTTAAGTCTAAAGAGGAGCTCGTAGCCTTTTTAAGGGAGATCCCATCCACAACGAAGTTGGTTCAGGTTTCAGGCTTCAACTCGGGTTCACTACCGAGCTTGGCGAAGAGGTACGGTTTGAGGATAAACATAAGGAGTCCGATGGATGAAGCTAAAGCCTGTGCTTACCTTGCCAAGCTTGGAGTGGGTGAGGAGGTTTCCGTCTTCATCGACAAGACCATAATCACAGTTTCGAGAAACAGAAGTCTTGGGAAAGGTGGTTGGAGGCAGAACAAATATAGGAGAAAGGTGCACGATGCAGTTAGAAGGATATTCAAGGAGATCAAGCGTAAGCTCGATGAACTCGGATTGGAATACACGGAAGAGGTTAGGGAAGCTTACGGAGGTATCTCAAAAGGTACCATTATCGTGAACGCCCCCAAAGATGAGATTCCGATCAACTCTTTCAAGACGAGGGATGTGCAGGTTAGGGTTCATGCGGTTGAGAAGGACAAGATAGAGTTCATACCGCTCAGAAGATCAAAGCCGCATGTCATCGTTGGGGTTGATCCAGGAACAACCACAGCCGTAGCAGTTTTGGATTTGAACGGGAACATACTCGGAGTCAAAAGCAAGAAGGGTTGGAACCCTTCGGAAGTTGTCGAATACATAACGTCTCTGGGCAAACCCGTCGTGATAGCTACGGACAAGAGCAATCCACCCGAGTTCGTTTTGAAGCTTAAGGCATCTTTTCAGGCTGTTCTGCACACGCCGAGGGAGGATTTAAGCATCGAGAGGAAGAGGTATCTGACATCCAAGTTTACGTTTCTGAACGATCATGAGAGGGATGCGATAGCAGCGGCTATGGATGCCTACAACTCCTACAAGAACAAGCTTAGGAACGTCGAGAAGAGGATTCCGATGGGCATGGATGTGGATGCCGTAAAGGCTGAGATCATCAGGGGAACACCGCTTAAAGACATAATCGCTGGAGGGGATAGCAAGGAGAAGAAGGAAGACGAGCAACCTCCGCAGATGGATGAGGTAAGGATCCTTAGAGACGATCTGGCAAAGAAGGACAGAATCATCAAGGAACTTGAGGAGGAAAACAGACTGCTCAGAAAAGAGATCAAAGCGCTAAAGGACGAAATCGAAAGGTTGAGGGCAAAGATAGTATCTCTATCCAAGGAGGAGCACGAGAGGGTCAGAAGGGAGAACTACATTAAAACTCTCGAACACGAACTCAAAGAGCTAAGGAATATGCTCAGAGAGAAGGATAGGACGATAGAGGAGCTCAAGAGAAGGATCGAAGTGCTCAAGAGGATGAAGGTTCTCGAGTTCAGCGGTTGGAGGAGCATAAAGGTTCTGAAGAAGTTCACGAAGGATGAGATCGAAAGGTTGGAGGAATCGTTCGGAATAGATGAAGGGGACGTGATCTACATCGAGGATTCGAGCGGAGGTGGAAAGGTAACCGCTGAATACCTGTGCAACAAGAAGATAAAAGCCGTTATAGTTAAAAATGAGATGTCGCATCTTGCAAGGTCGGTGTTTGAGGAGAGGGGGATTCCTGTGATAGATTTCGACGAGGTTGAGATCGAGGTCGGAGAGGATCTGGCGATGATAAATTCCGAGAAGTTTGAAAAGATCTACAAGCGGAAGATCGAGGAGATGGAGAGGAGAAAGATCGATAGACTTGAAATGCTGTTCTTGGAGTACAAAAGTAGGAGATCCCAGCTTTAGGAATCCTTAAGTATCGAAACCGAAGCTTTCGATCATGCTCATAGTCTTCTCAGCCGTAGTTCTCATGCTAACGTTCGTCATAACGAGGAAGAGGTTTATCGGTTGCATCGGTTGGATCCTATTCGGAATCGTCTGGCTTCTGAAGGTTCCCGGTTACATTTCGTTTGTGGACTACTTCAACACTACACTCATGATACTGGCCTGTGTATTCTTCGTGGTTTTGGGCTTGACGATTTTGAAGAGCAACAACATCAATGTTTTCACCGATGTTACAGCATTTTCGGCTTTATCCGCTCTCCTCTATTTCCCCTTTGCGATCAATCCCTGGCTTAAGGGCAACCTGATAAACATGGTAACGGATCAGACGATCGCGTTGGGAAATCTGTTGGGATTCAAACTTCAGAAGTTGGCTTATAACATGATAGTTCTAAACGATAAGAGGGTGGAGATCATCCTAGCCTGCACCGGAATAGAAAGCATGGCTTTGTTTGCCGGAGCAACGCTCGGAATTAGGGCGGATTTCAGTAGGAAGGTCAAGGCATTTCTCATTTCAGTTCCGATCATCTACATCCTCAACCTATTCAGGAACGTGTTCGTCGTTGCCGCATATGGAAACGAATGGTTCGGAGAAAATAGCTTTTATATTGCACATCACGTTATATGCAAGATACTTGCAACGATCGCATTGATCTTAATATCTTTGGCGGTATTTAAAATACTCCCAGAACTCGCAGATCTGATATACAGCCTCAAAGATGAGATCGTGGAGGTTTGGAAACATGATAGAAAAGACAGGAATTAGGCTGATAGCAATCGAACTTCTCGCAACACCTCTGTTCCTCAAATTCAAATTCCTCATAATATTTCTGGTAGTTGCAATAGCGTTCACGGCCATGTTCTTTCGAGATCCCGAAAGGAAGATCCATGAAGGTGTGATCTCTCCGGCGGACGGTAAGATAGACTACTTGGAAGGAAACAGGCTTGAGATATTCATGCGGCTGTTCGACTGTCATATAAACCGGGCTCCGGTTGATGGAATCGTTAGGAAGATAGTATTCAAGAAGGGCAGTAGACCTCCAGCCTTCATAAGGAGTGAGAAGGCTATGAGAAACGAGATATACATAGAAAGCGAGGATGGAATCTTTAAGGTCACTCAGGTTGCCGGAATATTTGCGAGGAGAATAGTGTGCTACGTTAAAGAGGGTGATTTCGTCAGGAAGGGGCAGAAGATAGGGATGATAAGGTTCGGTTCGAGGGTGATACTGGAGATTCCGAAGGGTTACAGATTCGTTAAGGATGTCGGCGAAACCGTTAAAGCAGGGGAAACGATAGCGGTGAAAGTATGAAAATTTTTAAAGAACTGGGCTTGGCAGATATTTTTAGTATCTTAAACGCATTATCTGGTTTTTTTGGTATAAGCTTTATGCTTCATGGATTCAATAATTTAATTTTTAATTTTTTATACTTTTCAACTTTAATGGATGGGATGGACGGATTCATAGCGAACAGGGTTGGTAAGAGTAAGCTGGGTAAAGATCTTGATTCATTGGCCGATATAATCTCATTTGGCGTTTTTCCATCCTTGATACTTATAAACTTCGGATTTTCTTGGATCGGTGCTCTATATCTGGTTACGGCCCTTTTAAGGCTTGCCAGATTCAACGTTCTATCCAAGGAAAACTTCGTAGGACTTCCGACGTTGGCATCTGCCCTGACCCTGTCTTGCTGGATAAAGCTTGAACTTCCGTATCTTGAGATGATAGCTGTGATACTTTCGATTCTGATGATAAGCGATTTCGAGTACATGAGGATCAAAAACAGAATCGTCCTCTTACTATGTGGGGTTGTAATTGTAGCAAATGCGTTTACGATCTATGCAGTATGGATACTACTCCTCATGCTGATGCTGTACATCTCAAGTCCGGGGGTGATAACATTAGCAAGGCGCATTTCGAAGCCGGGATAAAGCTTGGAGCTTTATTCCATCAATTCATGGGAGTTCCCATAAGTTTTGAGAACGTCGAGTTGCTTGAGAGGGCTATGGAGAGCTGTATCAAACTTCAGCCCTTCGTTGTAGATGCCAAGGTGAGGATAGATAGGGACAAGCTTAGGGAAAAGTTGTCATCGTTCGGCTACACTTCGCTCGATGCCGAGATGCTCTTCGCTGAGGTTGTGGTTAGGGTTGAGGGAAGAGAGGTAAGGGCTATCCTTAGATGGGACGAGATCCTGAGGTATCCAATGATGGAGGTCGTTTACGAGGCCAAAAGGTAGATCGCAATTAAGATCGATGTCACCCCGATCAATCCCATGAATAGTAGGGGAACTCCGTACACGTGGAAAGATAGAATGAGCGGATAGAACAGGTAGATTGCAAATCCCACAATTCCCAAAATTGCCAAAGGGTAATCAATTCCAAGTCCGAGTTTTTTCAGTCTCTCTTCCATTGCCCATGAGATCTGAGCTATGACGTACAGGATCACTATTGCCGAGAGGGCTGAGATGTTCGGACTGGATCTGTACGCGGAGAATATCGAATTTAAGTGTTCAGCGAGACCTCTAAAGCCGAAGAAGTAGATCGTATCTAGGATCGAATAAAACATTTCAGAGTTCGCGAGAACCTTTACAGATGCCATCGCAATCAGGATTGCAAAAAGCGGGAAATTAAACGGATTCCTCTTAAGCAGGAGGAATACGGGCGGCAGTATGGCTAAAAAGTACAGATATCTGGCAGGGATAAACATCGAAAGCGGGGAAGCTTCGGCAATTCCAACAGCTATGAATATCGCAAGTTCTGCCAGAACGATGTTCAGAATTCTAATCATCATCCGATCACCCTGACCATAAGCTGTCTTATCGGCTTATCGATATCCCACTCTATCAGATTTGCCCTTCTCAAGCTTTTAAGGGTATACCTTCGCAGGATCTCGAAGAGACTTACGGCAAATTCGTCTCCATAGATTTTACCCTTCAGAGCTATTATCTGAACCGGGATCCTCGCCTTGATAACTTCCGAAACAAACCTTACCGGTTTTGAGTATTCAGGCCTCGTTATTAGGATTATTAAGGGTTTATATATTGCCAAGAACTTTTTGCATTTCTCGAATGCTTGATCAAAGCTTTCCTCACCGGCTTCAATCCTCATGAGCTCTTCGCTTATCCTCTTAAACTGCCTCTTTCCAACGTCTGGATAAAGGCAGATTCCCCGTCCAACCACATACAGCCCAACCTTATGCCCCCTCGATACGAAGTAGTAAGTCAAGGCGTTTGCTATCTCGATCGCACACTCCAGATAGTTTCTAACCGATTTACCGAACGTCATGTAGTGGTTTGCATCCACAAATATCCATACAGCCTTCTTACCTTCAACCTCATACTGATTTACCATCAGTTTGTTTCTCCTCGCCGTCGCCTTCCAATTTATGAACTTCATCGGATCTCCAGCGACGTAATCTCTGATCTCTCTAAAGTCTGTTCCGGGAACTCCAATCTTTGAGATGTCTACATCCGGCATTGGAGATCTTGCGATCCCTCTGAGAGTTTCAACCCTGGTTATCCTTCTCAATCTCTGCTTAACTTCAAGCTCCAGTTCTACCCTTAGCTCTTTATCAGTTTTCCAAGCTAGGAATGGATGTTCCAGCTCAAGAACGATCCTATCGAGTTTATAATTTCCCCTTCTCATGGGTTTGGCCTTGTACCTTATCTTTACATCGTTTCTCCCCAGAACAAACGTCGCAATTGCATTTGAACCTTCTACAAGCTCGAAGTGTTCTGGAAGCTTATGCATAGCTTTTAAAATTCCGAATCCCGTTGCCCTAAGATCTATCTCAGTTTCGAACTCCTCACCTATGTAGCTACCACCGGTTATCCTTGCCCTTTCAACCTTTACGGTTATGAAATGTGGAATTGCCAAGAACAGCAGTGGTATTATCGAGACAGCGACCAATTCGAAAGATGTTGCAAGGATACCCCATCCAAGCAGGAACAGCGAGGTCTTTATCAGGATCGATGTAACCTTGCGAACCTTCATCTTGACAAAAAATTAAGTTTATAGTTTAAGATCTTTATGCCTGAGCTCGATCTGTGCTAAGCTGACGTGAAATATGTGGCAGGCAGATGGATTTATATCAGCTGACAAAAACATCCGTAACTTCAAACTTCTCGACATCGACCAATCCCAGATCGGTGATCTTCAGTTTCGGTATGACCGGCAGAGCCATGAACGACAGAGCAAAGATCGGTGAAGGATGTTTGCATCCCAAGCTTTCGAGTTCCGCATGTATCCTATCCACCCTCTCAGCCACAACTTCTGCCCTTTCCTCGCTCATCAACCCGGCTATGTTGAGCTGTAGTTCGGCCTTTACCTCTCCTTCAGCTACTACGACTATCCCTCCCTGAAGCTCCGCGATTCTGTTCACGGCCTTACATATATCTTCATCGTTCGTTCCTACGGCTACGATGTTGTGAGCATCGTGCGCGACTGAAGAGGCAAAGGCCCCCTTCTTGAGCCCAAATCCCCTGATATAACCCTTTCCGATGTTGCCGGTAGCCTTATGCCTCTCAACAACCACTATCTTGAGTATATCTCTCTCAACATCGATCCCCTCCACGTATTCTTTATCCTCGCCTGTCACTATCTCCCCCTCGATCACCCTGATGATCCTGGCCATCCCCTTTCCTTCGATCGCAATATCTTTCGGCTCGATCGGTTTCTTCAACCTGACGCTACGCTTAACGAAGTCCGGATACTCGTAAGTTCTCTTGATCTCTCCCACCGGCTTTCCGTTTGCGATTACCCTTACAACCTCAAACCTCTCCAGATTCTTAAGTAGAACTACATCAGCATATCTGCCCGGTGCTATGATGCCAGCGTTTATTCCGAACCACTCCGCAGGGTTCAAGGTGCACATCTGCAGAGCCTTAATAGGGTCAACCCCCTCCTCAACGGCCCTCCTGTAAACGTAATCCAAATATCCCTGTTCAAGCAGATCCTTGGTTGTTCTGTCTCCATCGGTTACAAGCATACACCATCTGTAAGCCTTCTTTGCTATGTTGAGCAGGGACTTGAGATTCCTTGCAACCGAGCCCTCTCTGATCATAACCCTCATACCCAATCTGAGCTTCTCCATCGCCTCCTCCTCACCTATGCTCTCGTGATCCGAACCTATCCCGGCTGAGATGTACGCATTCAGCTCCTTGCCTCTTAGCATTGGGCAGTGTCCGTCTATTGGCTTCTGTTTAGATTTTACGACTTCTATCTTCTTCAGAACCTCGGGATCCTTATAGATTACACCAGGATAGTTCATCATCTCCGCTAAGCCTATCACGTTCTCCCATTCGAGCATCTCAGCTATATCCCCAGCCGTGATCTTAGCTCCGGACGTTTCGAGCGGTGAGGACGGAACGCAGGATGGGATCATGCAGAAGACCTTTAGAGGAGTGGTCTTAGCCTCCTCAAGCAGCACCCTCACACCATCCTTGCCTAGGACGTTTGCGATTTCATGAGGATCGGCCACGACGCTCGTCGTCCCTTTGGGCACGACAATTCGGGCAAATTCTGTGACGCTCAGCATAGACATCTCTATATGTGTATGTCCGTCTATTAAGCCTGGAACTGCATAAAGCCCATCGGCATCTATCTCTTCAATTCCGTCGTAGCTGCCAATTCCGGCAATCCTATCCCCACAGATGGCTATGTCTGCCTTAATGAACTCTTCGGTCAGAACGTTGACTATTTCAGCGTTTTTGATTACAAGATCTGCTTTCTCCTTGCCCAAAGCGACATCGATAAGTCTTTCGATCTCCATGTAAAACGATCGATCGTATTGCTATATATTTTATACCAGATAGCGAAACAAAAATTACTTACAGTCCTTCAAAACTTCTTCGATAATCACCTCATCAACGAAAAACTCGAATTCCTCCTCAAGCTTCTTCTTTATCTCGTTCACATTCATTTTATCGCCTGCGATTCTACCGATCAGATCCCTCGCATCCTCATACAGACTCCAAGGGTAAACTATCCATTTCCAACTCTCCATCTTCCTTGCGTAGTAATCTGGAACGAACTTCGAAGTATGCTTGAAATCCAAGACAGCAGTTCTCACCTCCTTGGCGTTCTTCTCCATGACGTGCTTTGCGACGAGCTCAACCGTCTCACCGGTGTCTGCAACGTCGTCGACCACAAGAACTCTCTTACCAGTTAGATCTACCGTTAGAGGCTGGGTGATCTTGGCCTTTCCAGTTTCGGTTGCAACCATACCCCAGTGCTCGGCTTTAACGCTGTACATCTCTTTGACGAACAGAAGGTCTGCTAAGATCCTTGCGGGAATCCATCCACCTCTCGCGATCGCCACGATCGCATCTGGCCTAAATCCCGAATCCTTGATCTTCTTTGCAAGATCTTTACAAAGTTCGTAGATATCTTTCCAGTCGTACTGAACGCATTTGAACTTCATTAGATCAAGCTACGATCATCAGCTTATAATCGTTACGAAGTTCGATCCTTTAGGATCTCCCTAAGCCTCTCGATTCTCCTGGTTAGATCTTTCCCATCCATGAACATCCTATCAACCCTCCCCGGCAACACGCTCTGCAAAGCTAGCAGTAATTCCCTTCCAAACCCTTTTTCGACGCATATCCTATCGATCTCTTCATGATCCTCTATCCCCCTTTCCCTTGCGATTATCTCTGCAAACTCATGTGCTATTATCCCCGTCGTTACGTCATCGTCTATAGTATATATGACAGATATTCCATATACCGCCTCTTTACTCTTATATATAAATTCAGGCTTGAATCCAAGCAACCTTTCAAATTCTTCAATTTTTAGGGCGATGCCGGGGGATACCAGGTGCAGTTCGGGGTACGTTTTTAAAAGGGATACCTTATCCTTTACCTCATGAAATTTCTCCCTTACCATCAAGAACAATCTTAAAACATCCTCCTCCATAACCGTTATACAGTTCTCAGATGTATTTCAACTTAGCTTTAATATTTTTAATAAAAAAAATTTATATTAGTATTTACGATTTTGTGCTTCGGATTTTTCAATCTCTTTCAAATCTCATCGAGCTATTACCGATTTTCAAAATTCTAAACGAAAACTATATATATTTTGAATAACCTTGCCAAATATTGAAGGAGGTGTTTTGGAATGGGCGAGTTGCCGATTGCCCCAATTGATAGATTGATTAGAAAAGCAGGTGCAGAAAGAGTGAGTGAAGATGCAAGAGAAGCTTTGGCAGAGATACTTGAGGAATGGGCAACCGAGGTAGCAAAGAAAGCAGTTGAAATTGCAAAGCATGCAGGCAGAAAGACCGTCAAAGCCGAGGACATCAAGCTAGCATTGAGAACGTAGCGATTTATATTTTTATATCCATTTTTGAATTTTTTACCAAAACCTTTAAAAAGCGATGTATGGAATTCATTCTCGAAGCCCGGGTGGTGTAGCCCGGCCTATCATGCGGGCCTGTCGAGCCCGCGACCCG
>CAYMEG010000047.1:0-9260 GCA_964389535.1 uncultured archaeon
TCCCAGCCGGATAGCAGCGGCCTCTGGCAGGATCAACCAGAATTGGCGGGGGAGTGGGCGGTGAATACGTCCCCTCACCCACCGGGTTTACCCTGCTGGCAAGCCCATCTCAGACGTGTCCTACTGGACACGTCTTCACCAGTATACCGCGGGTGGGAACTCTACCCCTCATCCCGGGCTTAACGCCCTTATCGGGGTCCTTGCCGGACCCGCGGTTTCTAACATATTAGTACTTTCCAGATTTATAAGGCTTATGCTTTATCTCCTTTACTGCAAATGGTATTTTACCGTTGCTAAGCAACGATATTTAAGCTTTTTGCCCATCGAACAGTCCAACATGCGTGCAAACTCAAACTCATGTTTTAATTCCAATATAACTTAATACTTTTCTGAGCTCAGAGATAAAATTCAAAACTACATCCTCAGTTACATGTGGCATTACCACGATCCTAATAGCCCTCGGATTTGAAATTACCGATATTACCCAACCTCTTCTCATCAACTCCCTCTTAATTTTCTCAGCTTCATCTGTTCTAAAGCATACGACGTTCATGATCGGTTTAATCACCGGTTCAAATCCCAGAGATTCCATCTCCTCGACAAGTATGTTCGTAATTCTAAGACAATACCTGATGATCTCCCTCATCCCCTCATAGCCCAGATGTTTCAGCACAGCATACGCCGAGGCCACACCCGTTCCAGGACGGGTACCGGTTAATGTGAACTGTGACTTAGATGTCAGATATGGAGTTCTAACCTCCAAAGCCTTCAGATAGCTCCCATCTCTAAAGAGTAATCCACCAGCAGGAATGGTAGCCATACCCATCTTGTGAGGATCTACAGTTATAGACGAGACTCCCTCCAGTTCGAAGTCAAATCTAACCTTCCTATCCATAAATGGAATTACGAGCCCACCGAAGGCTGCATCGACGTGCAAGTAGATGTCGTTTTCAATTGCGATCTCTGACAACTCTTCAATCGGATCGATCTGACCCAGTTCCGTCGTTCCAGCGATTCCAACGATTCCAATCGTCCTATCGTCTATCAGCGATTCCACCGATGTCAAATCAACCCTATACTCCGAATCTAAATCGGCCTTTCTAATTTCTACGCAGAGCAGATCGCCGACCTTATCGAAGGAGAAGTGAGCGGACCTCGGAACAACGATGTTTGGATTTTTAACTTTCTTAAGATTTCTGAAGGCTCTTATAGCTTGAATGTTCGCTTCCGTTCCACCGGAACAGATGTATCCACTCGCATTTGGGTTATGCAGGATTTTCCCCAGAAGTCTTATGAGCTTAACCTCCAACTTCTTGGTTCCTCTAAATATACCGGGATCTCCCAGATTCGTTTCGATGAACATCATATGGGCCTTAACTGCAATCGGATGCGGGATTGTACACATCGAACTTAAAACCCTTGAATACGGAATGTCCTTTTTTCTGAACTCCTCAAGCTCTCTTAAGACATCCATCAAATCAAATCGATAGCCCTTTATATAATCATTAATCCGACGATCGCCGTATGTAAAGTTAAAAATAACGTTACGAAATACTGAGTTCATGGACACAGCAAACGACTTCAGAATCAGAATGGCTGAAAGAGGTTTAAACAAACTTAGAAGATTGATCAATGGTATCAAGATTCAAAGAAGGAAGGAAATAGCTAAAGAAATCAAAAGCATACAGAGTGAGATGCAGATCGTAAAGTTCTCATATTTAAGTCCAGATGAGCTCTTAGAGCTTGAAAACTTCAAAAACATTGTAAATAAGGCTAAAAAGCTCAGAGAAATACTGAAGAATGCTGAAAAAGACTTTAGTTGGAAACTTGCCGATTACTGGCTTGAGTATCTCATAGATCTTCCGAAACTCATGCTGAGAGGTGAAATTTCTAGGCCCTATGAGGCTATAAGATTTTTCAGCGGTGAAATCATGAATAGAAAGCAAATTGGAAAACTTTGGCTTTGCTCAGTAGATTGCAGTTTTAGAATGGACGTAGTTACAAACAGCGATGAGTTTAAACCAAACACATTTGCAGTTATCGCCTACCTTCCGCCAAGGGAGTTCGATGGTTACATCAGCGAGGGAATGTTTGTCCCAGCTTCTTTGCAAAAGAAGGGTGAATTGGAGCTTGAAGAGATTAGATCGATAGCAGATAAGCTCGGTGAGGTTGAATCGATCTTAATTGAGCTGTTATCATGAAGATCAGAAGAGAAGTTATAAGGTTCGCACTTGAAATTGCCAAGGAGTCCTATCCAAACGAATTTATAGCTTTGCTTACGGGAAAGAAGGGAATTATCGAGGAACTTGTGTTTCTTCCATTCCAAGCCGGAGAAAGTTCGGCGATAATACACATGGACATGCTTCCTCTGGGCTACAAAATCTACGGTACGATACACAGCCACCCCATTCCGAACTGCAAACCTTCACAGCAGGATATTCAAATGTTTATGAAATATGGATCAATTCATATAATTGTATGTTATCCCTTCACCGAGAACTGCTGGGCATGCTACGATAGGAACGGAAATGAGATATCGATTGAGGTGATAGATTAAGGTTTACACATTATGTACGAAAGCTTTTGATATGGCAAAGCTGTTCGGTTCAGACTAGGATGTATCAAAAATTGAAAAAGGATTTATTTTTGGATATCAAACGAAACATATGATCGGAAAGGTATATCTGGTGGAAATTTCGAAGGATTTTAAGAACGAAGAGTTAAGAGGAAAAACATTCATCGGTGAGCTGAAAGATGTTGGTGTTTATGATGGAGTTCTGTGCTTGGGTTTTAAGAGTATCGAAGGCCTAGAAGGAGATATCTATCTAAGAATAACGGACATAACAAGAATGCTCGAGTTGAAACATTTCGAATGATCGATTATTACCGAATGGTACAATAAAATTATTCAAGGGTGAGAAATTAAAAATCCTTATATCTTTTGAAATCGTTAATCGATACAAATGCGTAGAACCGTAAAGGATCTTCTCATTGAAATAAAGGATACTTCAGAGCTTATAGTTGATTTGGCGTATTCCGCATTGCTTTTTGATAATGAAGATATCGCAGAGGAGGTTCTTGAGCTTGAGGACAAGATCCTCAACTTACTCAGACAGATCAGAATAGTATCCATATTAGCCGCAAGAAGAGTCGATGAAGCCGAATCTGTCTCCTCAATACTGCAGATTGCAGACGCTGCTCATCGCATCGGTAACGCTGCTGGAGATATCGCAACACTCGTGCTTAGAGGATTCAAACTTCCAAAGGAGTTCGTAAACTTGATCCTGTACTATTCCGAAGAAACGGCAGTTAAGGCAGTGGTTTCGGAGGATTCGGAAATCGCAAACAAGACCCTAGGCGAAGTTAGATTGCATACTAGAACAGGTATGAGGGTCATAGCAATAAAGAGGGGTTTTGAATGGATCTTCAATCCAAACAGAGATACTAAAATTTTAATCGGAGACGTACTTTTTGCAAGAGGAGACATAACGGGAATTCCAAAGTTTTTCGAGATTGTGACTGGAGAGTCAAAAGAAGTTGGAGAGGAACAGATCGAAATCGAAATTGAGGATTTGGACAATGCTGTCGATACCGTTATTGAGATGAAAAATCTATCGGAGTTAGCTGTAGATCTTAGTTACTCATCCGTCCTCTACTATAACGAGGATATAGCTCAGGAGGTTGCTTATTTGGAGGAGAGGATAGACAACATGAAGTTCGATCTCCAGCATTGGGTTCTCAGAAGCAGCAGGTACTTTGAAAAGACCAAGCCTCTAGTGGCATTGCTTGATTTGGCAAACTCTTCAGAGCAGATTGCCGACTCCGCAAAGGAAATAGCCCAAATTGTCTTACAGAAGCTTGAAATTCATCCGATATTTAAGGAAGCGATGAGGGAAACCGATGAAGTCATTACCATGGTTGAAGTCAGCGAAAGATCTAAACTCGATGGTAAAACTCTGGGTGAGGCTAAAGTCGAAACAACCACAGGCATGCACGTTATAGCTGTGAAGAGAGGAAACAGATGGATAGCAAATCCAAAGGCCTCAACGAAAATTCATGCTGGTGATCTGTTAATTGCAAAGGGAACTAGGGAAAGCGAAACCTTGCTAAAAAAATTATGCTTAGGATAAAATTTTTAGAATTTCATCAATATTTAATTTTAACTCTTCAATCTTTTTCTTGGCTCTACTAAATGCGTTGTAGTTGTATGATAGATTTTTGGCCTTATTCCGGATCGCTTCAAATTCGGCTGACGATAGGATATCTCTAAGAAATTCGACCAGATTTTGACGATAAATAACAATCACGTCGCATCGTTCGACGAACTTTCTTCCATTAAATCTAAACGCTTCGACTTTCCAGCACCTTTCGCATTCGGCTATCATCAAGATATCATCGACCCATGCCTTTTGAAGCATGATTCCGCCACACTTGCAAAATCCGCCGAATATGTTACCATCTACCTTCTCAGCTTTAAACGCCTTATCTTCTATTAAAACTACCGAAAATGGATCTATAAAAAAGACCTTCATAAGACCGGGATGACCTTTTTTACTTCGGGAATCCTACTTCTAAGATGCTCCTCGACGAACATCGTAAGCGTAATCGTTGAAAGCGGGCATCCTTGGCAGGCACCAAGTAATTGAACCTTGACGATTCCATCCTTTTCATCGACATCAACGACGGCGATATTACCGCCATCTCTCATTAGCGCTGGACGAATTTCCTTCTCAATTACCTCTTCAACCTTCTCCCTTAAAGACATAACCCATACTCTGCCGAATAATATTTAACGTTTTTGAGTTTAAAGTATACTTGCATCGATCGCAATTATCTCCTCACCATCCTTGTAAACACTTATGTCTCCACCGCTTTCCGATACAACCACAGCAATAGCCTCGGTCTCTCTCGTTATTGCAGCACATGCAAGATGTCTGCCTCCAAAACCTTTCTTAATTTTTAGATCCTTCCCAGAAACTTCCAGATACCTTCCAGCCGCGACTATTATCCCAGTTTCGTCGATAACGAAAACTCCGTCAAGCTGGGCGAACTCCCTGACACTCTCCCAAGTTGCGGGGTTTGTGATGTCTCTCTCATTCGGAGGATGACATTCGTATGGATTCAATATGAGCTGTCTAGATCTCTTTAAAACTTCTTCAACATCTCCTATTACGAAAGCGGTTCCTATCTTTCTTCCTTCCCTTCCCTTCTGAGCTATGCTCATCGCAACATTCAAAACAGCTCTTAACACTTTGGGATGAACCCTCTCAGCACATTCGGATAGTGCCCTTTGTATCCTACTCTTTTCAAGCTCCACCAGAACTATCCCTCTGAGGGAATCCAAATCCACGACCCCGATAGCGCTACCCACGAGTTCGATACCCTTGAAGTAGAGAAACGTTGAAATGTAATCTTTTGTTTGAATAAAAGCTGTAGCTCTTTCAATAAGACTTTTTCCTATAAATTCCTCTCCTATCTCCTCCTCGATCGAGAAGAAAAGGCTCTCAAGCATCGTCGCATAGCTTCGAGGAGCGAAAAAGATCTGAACATCATCATCGCTAACTTCAGGCTCCTTCCGAGATATGACGACAATTATGTTCGAATTTATCTTCTTTGCAAGAGAAAGAGCTTGCTCCATCAGATGATTCAGCATCAAAAATTTTTTAAGCAAGGAGGATTTTAACTTTACGCAGTGCAAATATAAAATTTATTTAAACATGTAAACGGCTGGAATTTCGTCCGTACTGTTTAAGTAGACCGTAACGTTACTTGGAAATACCAGTCTCATATCTACCTCCCGATTGATCTTAACACCTTGGAAGTAAACGTAATTACCGCAATCGATGACATTGAATCTCAAAATTGCATGGTTTACATCAACTTTTTCTATCTCAAAGGTTCCATTTACAAGTTTTATGATATCATCTTCGATCTGATCAGCTCCAAACAGAAAGACACCCAACTTCTGAAAATCGTTGAGTTCATAGTTTACGATTACCGTTACGTTCGTGTATCCGTAATAGACGTTTACTGAGCTTATAGTAATCAATGTAAGCATTGCAACTGCCAATATCATCGTTTAACCACCAAGTTAAGGGAATATAAATGTTTCCGAATTTTATTGAAAATACCCAAAAATTGTAAATTATAAATCATTTTGGTTTTTCCATAAGTCTAACTTTTGATAGAACTCTTCCATCTCTAGCGTGTGGATTCCTAAATACTGTATCGTTTGACTTTTCGATCTCTCTAGCCTCTTCAGCCAATTTTGAGGCAATTCTCATCATCTCATGTGCGGAACAAACGAGGGGAATGTAATTATTTGGATCCCTTTCAACGAAGCAGGCTTTGACGGTTACATCTGCAACCTTCTCGGCTATGAAGTATGAAGCCATAGCTTTAGCTTTCGCGTAGGGATTGCTGAACCTTCCAGCTTCAACCGCCTTCTGAGCTGTAACAATGAGTCTTGGTAGCTTAAGCTCTTCTCCTTTCTTTATCCGCTCTATGACCTTATCGATCTCCTCCTGAACGAGTCTAAAAGCTCCAGTATTCGCGAGGACGTTTATAACGTATGAGTTGTACAACGCCATCTCGGTCGGATCCAAGAACTCCCTCCTTGCGCCGATCATCGAATCAGCTGTAACTAGTATGTAACCAAATCCTTCTCTCTCAAGCTCATCCTTAATTTTTTTGGCCGGAGCGTCGCTTATCACGATTGTGGGCAAATCTTTGAGAATTTCCCTCGCAACCTTCGGAGCTGGAAGGGAAGCGTTTGGAGAAACTATCAGCACCAGATCTGGATTGAAATCCTTGAGCTTTTCTGCAACCTTCGCTTCGATTTCCCTCATCTTTGCTCCAGTCGTAATTACTCTGACATTCAGATCCTCCCTATCTGCCCTCTCATCCAAGAGATACTCAAGTAGAACTGCCGTCCCGATCGCACCCATCTTAAACACACCAACCTTAACCATGCTAGCAAATCGCATTAATCAATTATATTAGATTTGTTAAGCAATAGTGAAAAATATTTATTGATCCAAATACAAACCTATTACAATGTTCTGGAAGTTTAGGAGTATGTTTGAGAGGGGTAAGGAGAAGGAGATTGTCGATCTCATTCGAGATCATATCACGCTCATTAAAGATGCTTGCGAGATCTTCAGCAACTGCATAAAGGAAAACGATAAGGTCTCGATATCCGAAGTTTGTGAGATAGAAAAAATTGGAGATTCTGTCAGAAGGGAGATAGCTTTAAAGCTGTACGAAGGTGCGTTCTTGCCGGGGATTAGGGGTAACCTTTACAGACTTGCAGAAACGCTCGATGAAGTTTTGGATACGATTGAAGATGCAACGATCATGTTCATGATGATTCCAAGGCTTGATGAGGACATAATGGTGAAGTGTGTGAGGATCGCTGAAGTAAACCTAAAGATGGCAAACGAGTTGCTTAAAACGTTTGAAGCTTTAAGAACTGAGGAGGACTTAAAGGATAGAACTTTAAAGATAAGGATCCTAGAAGAGGAGGTTGACGCTATAAAAAGAGATATATTTAAACAACTTATGGAGAAAAATGTTCGTAATTTCTGGGAAGGTATGGCCATATACAATTTTATAAGACATCTAACAACCATAAGCGATTTAATTGAAGACGCTGGAGATATAATTCAAATTTTGAACGTTAGCCTGAGGTAGCATCATGATCAGGAATGTGATACGAATCTTAAATCCCTATGAAGCTGGGAAGTCAGCCAAATATCTTAAGAAGGGTTATATCGTTTTATGTTCAAATGAAAATCCGTATCCACATCATCCGGCGGTTATAGATGCAATTAAGCAAGAATTGGGCAATGTCAATAGATATCCGGATCCTGAATACAGAGAGTTGAAGGAGGCTATTGCAGAATATTTGGATGTTGAAGTTGATCAGATTGCAGTTGGAGGTGGGGCGAGCGAAATCTTGGGCAACATCTGCACTGCGGTTTTGGATGTGATGGATCAAGTTACGATTCCCATTCCGAGCTACACGATGTACGCAACTTTTGCCATGCTCAGAGATGCCAGCTTAAACTTCGTTAAGTACCCTTATTACCATATCAACGCTGAGGATTTGATCGAAAAGGCTGGGGGTTCTAAGCTGATGTTTCTATGCTCACCAAACAATCCAACTGGTAATGTAGTGGAAGATTTAGAGTACATACTGAGCAATTTCAATGGATTGGTCGTTTTAGATGAAGCCTATGCGGAATTTAGCAAGGGAAATGCGATAAAATTGATCGATGACTATTACAATCTCGTTATCGTTAGGACATTTTCTAAGTTCTTCGGATTGGCTGGACTGAGGATCGGTTACGCTGTGAGCAAAGACTTGGAGATTATTGAAGCATTGGAAAAGATCAGACTACCGTTCTGTATAAACAACATTGCCGTTAAGGCTGCGATAGCTGCGCTGGAAAACGTCGAATACTACAGGAGAATTAGGGATAAGATCGTTGAAGAAAGAGAAAAACTTGTTAAGGAGCTTGAGAGATTTGAACAGTTAGAAGTCTTTCCATCTGAAGCGAACTTCGTGCTTGTAAGGGTGAAGGATGAGATTGGATTGGCCAAGAGGCTTGAGGAGAAAGGTATAGCTGTAAGGGATGTAAGCGGTCTGATGGGGCTTAAAGGTGAGCATGTCAGAATTACAATAGGTAGAGAGGAAGAGAATAGGACATTGGTAGAAGCTTTAAAGCTTATCCTTAAATGATCGAACATGATTCAGATCGGTGTCATAGGTGCATCGAAGTGTGATGAGAGATTGTATCATATAGCGATGAAAATCGGAGAACTTCTGGCTGAAAGGGGTTGTGTAGTGGTTAACGGTGGACTTGGTGGTGTTATGGAGGCATCGGCTAAAGGAGCCAAGCTGAAGGGTGGAATTACAGTTGGCATTTTGCCGAGTGATTCAAAAGAGTTCGCAAACCCGTACATAGATATCGCAATTGTAACAAACATGGGACATGCGAGAAACATGATAATTGCTCACACGTGCGATGCTCTCATCGCCGTGGGAGGAGAATACGGAACGATTTCCGAGATGGCGATAGCTCTGAAGATCGGTAAGAAAGTTGTAGCCATAGAACCGATGGTAGTTTTACCAGGAGTTAAGGTAGTTAATACACCAGAGGAGGCCGTTAAGGAGGCTTTGAGAGATTTAATCTGAATTTCTTATTCCAAATCCATCGATTAAGTCACCTGTTGAATAGAGTCATTCTTTATTTTAC
>CAYMEG010000048.1:0-8959 GCA_964389535.1 uncultured archaeon
ATGCGGGGGGCGGGATTTGAACCCGCGGACCCCTACGGGACGGGGTCTTAAGCCCCGCGCCTTTTCCTGGCTCGGCAACCCCCGCTCAAAAGAAGGTCGTTAGTATGTTAAATTAAGTTTTTGGTTCGATACGATCGCATTCCAGCCTTGTTGCTCACTTAAATTAGTATCGAAGTGCATTCCGCAAAAAAAGCTTAAGGTAAAATCAATCGCCGAACGTTATAACCGGTGCGGTAGCTATCCTCCTAGCTCCAAGCTCCCTGAGCTTTGGCTTCAGAAACTTGACCATCGCCTTATCCAGAATTATGTGAATTGCCACACCTCCCTTCGCTAATTTCGATACCGTCGGATCGAATCCCTCTTTCGTTAGGAAATCTATTATGGGTTGGATATCCTCTTCATTTGGCACGTTAAAGAACAGACTGACCAAGTTCTTAGATTCAAGTACCTCCTTAACATCGGTTACGAGGTTTTCCATGATCTTCCTCTTCTCAGGATTCTCGAACGATCTCCTGTTTACTATGAAAACGGAATACACTGGATCCTTGACCACATCTATTATCCTGCAGCCGTTTTCCCTCAAGGTAGTTCCGGTTTCCGTAACTTCGAGTATCAGATCTGCTTCTGGCTCCGGAGGTAAAAGCGAAGCTTCCGTCTTTCCGATCGGATCGAATACTATCGCGTTCAAACCAATTTTTCTGGCATACTCCTTTGCAAGCTCTGGAAATTCGGATGCAAACAGAACCGGCCTATCACCAACGACCTCTTTAAAATCTTCGATGGTTTTGACATCGGGATACATCTTCTCCGAAACAGCTACCACAAGCTTTGTCGGTCTGAACGGAAGTTTGTCCATGACTATGACATCGCTTAGATCGTATCTTAGCTTCGCATTTTCAAGTATATCCTCACCGGTGAATCCTCCATCACCCTTCCCCATCGAAACGTAGAACGGCATTATCTGCGGACGAACCTGCTTGAAGATTATGTTCGGATGATCGACATCGATAAGATATCCCCTCTCACTCTTTGCAAGCTTGTAGCCTGCCTCAACCAGAGCATTCCAGACAGGCCTTTCCAGATGCCCGTCGGGAAAGTATATCTTGACTTTCATAAAACACCTCCTAATACGAGTACTTAAGCCTGAGCCTACCCTTTACATCGTTGATAGCTCTAATTAAATCCTCCTGCGTAATTTCCCTCCTACCCTCAAGCAGAGCCTTAAGAACAGCCTCCCTAACCACCAATTTGATCTCCGCTCCGGTGAAACCATCCGTATGAGCTACGAGCTCGTCGATGTTGAACTTACCTGGCACCTTCGCCAACGCCAACTCGAATATCCTCTTCCTGAGCTTCTCCGAAGGTTCTGGAAATTCCACGATCTTGTCAAACCTACGCCATACGGCCGGATCCAGCAAGCTCGGGTGGTTGGTAGCAGCGATTAAAATCACTCCATCCTCTACGAGGTTTATCTCATCTATAGACTTAAGCAACGTGTTCACAGCCCTCTTCACGGCGGCATGCTCATCGCTAGTCCTCGTTTTGGCAACGTAATCGAACTCATCGATGAACAGTATGCACGGACTCAACATCTTTGCGATCTCAAAGACCTTCTCGATGTTCTTCGATGTTTCACCCAAGTACTGAGACGTTATCATAGATAGCTTAACCTCCACAAGCGGCAACCCGAGCTTCTTGCTTAAGGCCCTTGCGGTGGTTGTCTTTCCAGTCCCAGGAGGCCCTATGAATAGGAGTTTTCCGATGTCTGTTACCCCGATCCTCTTTAGAAATTCTCTCTCCTCCAATGCAATCTCAATTTTTCTTATCTCCTCAACCTGATCGTCACTCAAGGCGACATCGCCCAGATCCACCCTTATGTCTTCCGGCGAGTAAACCCTCACCAATCCGAGCATCTCTGCTGTTTCGGAATTCTTCTCAAGCTCTGCAAGGACACTTCTGAGCCACTCCCTATCGCTGTATTTGGGCTTGTTCAGCTTCTTGGCCTCCTCATAGGAAACACTTAAAGAATCGTAATTTTGGTAGTAGAATGCCAAAACTGGATTTCTCTTTATTAAATCTAAAGCTCTCTGCGCAAACCACTTGGTAGCTATTTCGAACGATGTAAGCTTGATCTGCTTTGTGAACGTATTGTAATCTACGAACGGAATACTTTTAATTATGTTTTCGACCCTCTTGCCAACGTACTTCGTAGCGGTGTCGTACTTAACGATTATCGGTCTATTTATTCCACCTTTATTATATAAAAGTTTTCTAATTTCTTGTGGTATGTCATCCTCAGTTAACTCGATAAATCTGTTGTATACCTCCGCCGTTAACAGTAGTTCTACAAGCTTTAGCTCTTCCATGTAACCAAACCAATCTGAGACTCTCCTTTTAAATCTTTTGCTAAATTTTGGTTGGTGATACCACGTACGCTTCAGCTTCATCCTCGAGTTCGATCCCGTAATCTTTGGTTATGGCCGGGATTAAGGCCGATCTGCCCCTTTTAACTTCTACAATGTCTGAAGAACTCTTCAACTTGACCCTACCATCTATACAGAGAAGAATCTGAAATGTTTCTTTCGATATCCTTGTGTTAGATAAAACTCGATCCACCTTGAAATACGAAGTGTCTATGTATCTTAAAAGACCGTTCAAACGTTTTGGCTTCTGTCTTAACTCTTCAACGCCTGTTCTCTTAAAATTCAAAACTTTAAAGGCTTTGTCTAGATGCAGTTCTCTTCCCCTTCCGTAATCGTAAATTCGGTATGTGATATTCGAATTAGTTGAAACCTCCAAAACTCTAACTCCTTTACCCAAAGCATGGATTGTCCCAGCTGGAATGTAGAACGCATCACCCTTCTCAACTCTAATGGCATTTAGATAGTTCAGGACATTCTCATTTCTCTCTATGGCTTTCAAAAACTCCTCAGGTTCTACATCTTCTTTGAAGCCCAGATATATCTTTGCATTCTCTTCAGCATCCAAAACCACCCAAGCTTCGGGTTTTCCGTGATCTTTTTCGCCGAGTTCCTTAGCCTGTTCTTCAGAGGGATGAACTTGAACACTCAAATCCTCGTTTGCGTCTATTAGCTTAACAAGAATCGGAAACTCTTCAAGATCTCCCAAAATTTCTCTCCTAAACTTTTTGATGAGTTCATCAAATCTGATTTTACCGTTTATAGCGATTAAGGAAGGCCTAGAAGGGTGAGCAGAAAACTCCCAAGATTCTCCAATCTTATTAGCTTCAATTCCCTTAAGCTTTGCTATAAAGTTACCTCCCCAGGGTTTTTCAACCAAGTTATCTTCGGCTTGAAATATGAATTTCGGGAGCATGATCGTGTGTCGATCATCGGATTATTTAAACCTTTGATCAAAAATATTATGATTCAAAAAGTTAAATAAAAATTACTCACCGATTTCTTCTCTAAGTTCCTCGATTACTCTTTCAAGCTCATCAAGCTCTACGAATTTAAACTCCTTTTCGTTAACTCCTGCAAGTTTCCAGAACAACCTCGCAATGATCGGCATGAGCTTTCCAGCGTAACCCGGAGCGTGAGGCAGAAGCATGGCTGCAAGATCTCCGAGATTCTCCAACTGCTCTTTTGTAAGACTCCCAACCTTCTCACTTGCAGAACCGAGTAAGGTTATACCGGCACCCAAAACCCTTTCCCTCTTTGCGTAATACCTTGCAGCTTCACTCGTGATCCTGTGAACGCCCATAAGTAACACCCCCAACAGAAATTATGTTTCTTCTCATATTTAATATTTTCGTCAATTATAAAATTTTAATCAAAATATAACTTCAGCTGAGATATCTTTAAGGGTCGGTGCGTCGGGATAAAAATTTTTTAGCTAAATTTATAAAGATTGTCTTTAGGAATTGAACGATGTTAAAATTCGAACTTTGAACGGTGTCAGATGTCCATGTACTTCATGTACTCCCAAGGCGTTATGTACAGACAGTACTGGTTCCACTCGTCGATCTTTATACTCATGAACGCATCGAAGATGTGTGAACCGAGAACCTTCTGAAGTACCTCGTCGCTAGCTAAGTGGTCGAGAGCATCTCTGAGTGTTGTTGGCAACTCACCAACACCATACTCTTTCTTCTCTCGCGGCGATAGCTCATAGACATCCTTCATCAGCGGCTCTCCGGGATCGATCTTCTTCTTGATACCATCCAAACCAGCAGCAAGCATCGCTGGAATGGCTAGATACGGGTTGCAGCTTGGGTCAACTCCTCTGTACTCTACTCTGATGGCCGATGGTTTCTTGAAGTATCCGGGTACTCTGACCAACGCTGATCTGTTTCTCGGGCTCCAGCAGATGTAGATCGGAGCCTCGAATCCTGGTACGAGTCTCTTGTATGAATTTACGGTTGGACAGCACAAGGCGGTTAAAGCTTTGGCATGCTCGAGCAGGCCACCGATGTAGTACCTTGCCGTCTGGCTTAAACCGAACTCGTCATCTGGATCCGCGAATAGGTTCTTGCCCTTGAAAGGCTTACCCTCCCAGAGGCTCTGATGTGTGTGCATACCGCTTGCGTTGTCCAAGTAGAGCGGTTTCGGCATGAAAGTTGCGATCCAACCCCTCATAGCCGCTATGTTCTTTGCAGCGAACTTGTAAAGGTAGAAGGCATCTCCAACTTCAACGACCTGCTTCGGCTTGAAGTTCAATTCAACCTGTCCAGCTGTGGCAACTTCGTGGTGGTGATATTCTACAGTCACACCCATCTGATCCAGGTAGTAGACTAGCTCGTTTCTGTATTCCACCGTGGTATCCTCCGGCGGAGCTCTGAAGTATCCTTCCTTCGGTCTGATTACGAAGAAGTTTCCAGACCTAAGTTCTGGGCTTTCGGGCATAACCCTCGGTGGCCCCCATGAGTCACCAGCTCCTCCGTTCGGTGATACCCAAAGATCCCAAGCGAGCATCGTCGGATCGATGCTCTCGAATACAAAGAACTCGATTTCTGGGCCGAAGATTGCCGATTTTCCTTCCTCCTTGAGTTGCTTCTCCATACTTTCAGCCACGTAACCCCTTGGATCGCATGTAGCCAGTTCTTCTCCGCCAGCTTCGTAGATGTTACCGAACATTATTGCCGACTTGTGGATGGGATCCTTTATCCAAGGTATAACTCTCAAAGTCTTTGGATCGGGCATCCAAATCATGTCACTCTCCTCAATTGTCTTGAAACCTCTGATTGAGGATCCATCGAAACCTATTCCTTCAAAGGCGTCGCCCTCAAGGAACTCTCTGGCTGGAATCGAGAACGTCATCAGATAACCCCTGACATCTGAAAAAGCACAAAGAACATGCCTAATCTCGTTTTCCTCTAAGATCCTCTTTGCCTTCTCAATTTCTTCCATTTCATCACCCTCTTTAAATTTTTCATAACGCTCATATATTCGCTATATAATTCTTTCGATGAATCGTAGAAGTTTTAAAGATTTTTTAAAAATATAAAATTTCTAGAAAGATCTGTCGAATATGATCAGAAATCTTAATACCTTAAGTATAAAATATAAAATATTTTTTTATATAATAAAAAATAAATATTGTGTCTACTATAAGATATATTCGAAAGGTTAAAATACTCCAGAACTTGAGATTATCTTAAGCAAAAGAACAAAAAATCAGTTTGATATAAAGATTGTTACTCCGCCAACCGACCCGAGATCATGCTTATCACTCGGGCGTGAGAGGCGGAGCTGTATGGTATTTGGTTTGATTAGTATTTAAGTATAACGGAGAGGTGAACGTATGGCAAAGAGAGAAGTTGAAGAGGTCGTAAACGGTAACGTTGTGGATTTGGAGGATCTACCAGGAGTTGGGCCAGCTATAGCTGAGAAGTTGAGAGAGGCTGGATTCACAACAATTGAAGCCATCGCAGTTGCTTCTCCCCAAGAATTGAGTGCGATAGCTGAAATAGGCGAGGCTACCGCGGCTAAAATCATCACCGCAGCAAGAAAACTCGCAAATATGGGTGGATTCGAAAGTGGAGAAAAATTACTGGAAAGAAGGCAGAGTATTGGAAAAATCACAACTGGTAGTAAGGCTTTAGATTCCTTGCTTGGAGGAGGAGTTGAAACTCAGGCCATCACCGAACTCTTTGGAGAGTTCGGCAGTGGAAAGACACAGATATGTCATCAGCTTGCTGTAAACGTTCAGTTGCCTAGAGAACAGGGGGGACTGGATGGTTCGGTGATCGTAATAGATACAGAAAATACGTTCAGACCTGAGAGGATAGTTCAGATGGCAGAAGCTAAGGGACTCGATCCAAGAGAGGTTTTAAAGAACATCTACGTTGCCCATGCATACAACTCGAATCATCAGATGTTGCTCGTTGACAATGCAAAGGAGTTGGCTCAAAAGCTTATGAAAGAGGGAAGACCGGTTAGGTTGCTTATAGTTGACTCTCTAACCTCACACTTCCGTGCTGAATACGTAGGCCGGGGAACGTTGGCGGATAGACAGCAGAAGCTTAACAAACATCTCCACGATCTGATGAGATTCGGAGAGATATTCAACGCCGCAATAGTTGTCACAAATCAGGTTCAGGCCAAGCCGGATGCGTACTACGGAGATCCGACAAGGCCAATTGGAGGTCACGTTGTAGCTCATACTGCTACGTTCAGAGTTTACCTTAAAAAGAGCAAGGGAGATCTCAGAGTGGCTAGATTGATAGATTCACCACACCTGCCGGAGGGTGAGGTGGTATTTAGGATTACAGAAAGGGGAATTGAGGATAAATAGTCAAACAATAATTTTAATTTTTTTATTTAAATCTTTTGGACGCTGAAAATATATAAATACACCGTTGCCGAATCTTAATCCTAATGATGACGAATATTAATGAAAGGGTGAAAACAGGTATTTTTGGTTTGGATGAGCTTTTGGGTGGAGGTTTCAGACCAAACACAGTAAATATCGTATTGGGTTCAGCTGGTGTTGGAAAAACAATTTTTGCGTTACAATTTCTACTTAGAGGATTGGAAGATGATGAGAAAGGTATCTTCGTCTCATTCGATATGAATGAAAGCAGCGTTATAGATCTGGCCTCATCCATGGGATGGGACGAGATCACGGAATATATCGATGAAGGTAAATTACTTATAGGTGGCAACTTTCATGTTGAGGATATTGTCTATCTGAATAGTGAATTGTTGGATTTCATACTTAGCAACGCATCCGATGATAACGTTCGAATTGTTGTAGATTCGTTCACACCACTCATAGCATCTTTAAGCTTTGAAATGAGAAAAGATGTGAATTGGTTCTTCTCAAAACTTAGAGAGGCTGGAACTTCGGTTATTACACTCGAAGAACCCTTAGACGGTAATTTGAACAATCCATCCATCACGGTTCCGGTATTTCTGGGTGACAGCGTAATTCATATGAAGAACATCGGATACGGTGAGGCCTTCAACAGAACCCTAAGGATAATTAAACATAGGGGTTCATGGCATGCTGAAGGTATATTTCCATATAGGATACTGAGAGGATTGGGGATAGTCGTAGAGGGATCTGCGTACATAACGAAGATAAAGATGAGGATAGATATCAACAAGATACTCAAGGATCTAGATGTCGATACAAATAAAATCCCACCAAACATCCTTAAAAAGCTTGAGAAACTTTCAGAAACCGAAATTCCAATTTCCAGAGATGAACTCATGAAGATCCTGAGGAGAGTGATCGAATGCTTCTAGAGATCTCAGAAACGATCAAGCCGATAATATCTGATCCAAACATAAGAATGGTCGTCCTCTATAGGATCGATGGAACACCGATATTAGCTGAAATAAAAGACAAAAATATAAAAATTTTGGATTTACTATATAGGCTCGAAAATCAAATAAAGGATATACTCTACCATATATTTAACGGTGATCTCGATGATATAAGCTTCAAATTTAGGGACATCGTTGTGAAGATGTACCCGGTTTCGAGGACGTTGGTCTTGGCAATACTGGCCAAGGAGGAATCATCAATATACAAGCTTGAAGCAGATATAGAATCCGTGTGTATGAAGATTAGGGAGCTAGTCGGATATGAACATCCAAGCAGTTTGCACACCATTCAGTAGCTACGAAGACGTCGTCAGAGATTTGGAGTCAAAATTTGCAAATTTGGGTTTTGAGCCTAGGATATTGCTCGTATTCTTCACGGATAGCGTTTGGAGAGATCATGAGAAGATTCTGGAGTACTTGAAAGGTAGATTTCCAAACGTCAAGATGGCCGGATGCTTCGTCGAAGGTTACGCGACGCCAGAGGTAGTTTGGATGAGGGGTTTGGCAATCCTACTCATCGATGCTGAAGGTGTTGAGATCTTTTGGGCTAAGGGTAAGAATACTACCGAAACTTTCGTCAAATTGAGAAGTAAGATCGGTTTGGGTTGGAATTCCGTACTGTTGATATTTCCAGCGTTTTACTTCCCTGGAAAGTTTGATATTCTTAAAATATATTTTAACAACATATATTACTATAATCTACTGTATAAGAGAGCTGGAACGCTTGAGGATAAGATGAAAGTTCTGAGAGATTACTCAAGGATGCTTGAATTGAGATACATCTTTCCGGTTAACAAGGCCCTTAGGCTTATGCCAGAAGATACGCCAGTTGTTGGTATGAATCTGATGCCTCTCGAAGCGAAATTCGGAACACCCAGAATATTTGTGAATTATAAGAATATAGGAAGAGGAGCGGTTGCTGTTTGCTTTAAGGGTAAGGTAAACACGATATTTCACGATGTATTTCCAGAAAGGGGAAGGAGTTTTGAGGAAACCGTTGAAATCCTAAAAAATTACTTTCCAAACGTTGAAATCGTAAATGTCGTTAAGAAAGGTATTTCGATTGGTGAGATAAACGGTATGAAGCCTGTAGATTTTCTGGAGATGAAGGTTAGAGCCTATAAGCCTTTAAACAAGGATACAGCCATAGAAAGACTGGAAAAGGG
>CAYMEG010000049.1:0-8709 GCA_964389535.1 uncultured archaeon
GCTTATTATATTAGTTATATTTATATAGCTAAAGCTAAGCTATTAATTTAGAAAACTTTAAATTTTATTCATACGTATGAATCAATATGCCAAGACAAATGCAGAATAAAGTTAAATTAACATTAAGCATAGATAAAAATATTCTTGAGAGAGCTAAGCGAAAAATACCCAATCTATCAGCTTTTCTTGAAATAAAGCTATTAGAATTTCTAGAGCTTGGAAAAGCGACGATAGCGCCGCCGCCAGGATTCGAACCTGGGACCATCGGCTTAACAGGCCGACGCTCTACCAGCTAAGCTACGGCGGCTCGAATTGTGTATTATATCCATGTGCATTTAAATCTTACTCTCAGTAGCGATGATCCTTCTTGCGTTAAGTTTGCCCAATTTTGATGCTCCGTCAACCAGTATAGACTCATCGGCTTCAACGACACCTATCACCGAACCACTGGCTATTCGAACATTTTTAGCTTTAACAAAATAACCAACACACTTATCTTGAATAAATACGTATTCTTGAGCTATTATAGACCTAAATCTCGTATATGCACCTATTACAGCCCTTCTACAAATTATATCGCCACCAACCGTACATCCCTTAGCCAGATAGACTTCATCAGCTTCGATGTTTCCCCAAAAGTTTGTGAACATACCGGCCACGACTCTTCCATCAAATCTGAGATGTCTAACAACTACGGCATCCCTCCTTATCACCAGAACTTTCCTTGACCTGTCGATTTTGAACATGGGGATCACCCCTTAAGCTTCCTAATCCCCTGCCTAACCGAAACGGCAACACCCCTATTAAACTCAAGCATCTCCTTAGCTGACAGAATCGCCCTCCCGGTAGCGAGTAGCTTGTCATCCTCATCTACAACTATAACCTCATCGTTGGCTCTTATGCTGGGATCTACATCGACTACATGCTTTGCGAATACGCTCTTTCCTTCAGCTATGAACTCAGCCACATCCCTGAGCACAACAACCCTTAGCTTAGGATATTCGAAAGCTTCATGAAGCCTCCTCGCTCCTTCAATGCTTAATGTAAACCATCCAGAATCTGCCTTAAGCGTTGCTATTCTAATCCCCTTATCCTTTATCTGTCTGATCCTTCCAGTGGTCGGCGAGAGAACGAACTTGCAGCTATCTGGAAACAATACCCTCCCGGCACCCTTACCAAACTGGTAGTCCGCTATCACTCTAACGGTTCTGAGCATCTTATCTTCCATACCTCCTTTCCCTCCGCTGAAACTCTCTCAAACACCTTAAAAAATCTATGTATCTGAAACTCCTCCAATCGATATCTATAAAATATAATTCACTATATATACTTTGCCAAATTAAAAATTCTGGAATTTCTTTTCCAGCTTTAACAATTAAATCAGGTGAGCTTTTAATTTTCAAAAACTTTTCAATGTCTTTCTCTTTAATATCGTTTGGATTTATCTTGCCTGATTTGACAAGTCTAGCAAGCTCCTTAACGGCATCGGTGATCTCATCCTTTCCACCGTAACCTTCGATCAGATTTAAAGTGATGTTCCCAACTTTCTGAGATCGAACCCTCTTTTTTTCACCCTTGAAACATACCGTAACCTCCTCGATCTCAAACTTTGAACACCATTCCAAAAATTTTCTTAAACCATTGTTGATAAAATCGTTATCGGCAACTATCATTATATGCTTCGGAATTTTTCCAGATAAAAGCTCTTTTTCAAGTTTTCTCTTGTAGATTTTTTTTATAAATTCGATCATCGACATAAATTTTTAAAAGCAAGGTTAATTAAACCTTTGCAATGTTTATAATTCCGACGATCGCTCTGTTGGCAATAATGCTAAAACCCATTTACGCTCTGATGATCACGATAGCCGTTGCAATAATGGCTCACGGGAGGGATCAGACTTTAAGAGATTTGGCTTTACTTTCATCACTCCTCCTAGCCCTAACCTATGTGGGGTTATCGAAGCCGATAGTTTTGGCATCGATGTTCGTACTGCTTGGGCATAAGCTTAAAAGAGATGCCATTTGTAACATTGCGATTTACACAGCTTTGGGCTTCGTATTCTTCACACTCTACTCTTACCTTCACCCCCTAAACTGGAGTTTGGAATACATAACTTTTCTATCGCTCATGGGAGGTTTAACAGCGTCGCTGATCGAAAGTGCCAGAGGTTACGAGATTGCGATTCTACTGGCCGTAGCTACGGTTTATACAATATTCCATATATACGCAATTAACGTCTCATTGGATCAGCTTGCGATCGCCTTTGCCGTTTCCTTCATCTTAAGCCTATTGGCAACGAAATCGAAGGTTGCAGATGAAAGCGGACTGTTGAGTGCGACGCTAATCGGAACACTTACAATAGTATTCTCGGATATCAGATTTTTCATAATTTTACTTCTCTTCTACGGAATAGGCTCAGCTGTAACTAAGTACAAGTATTCTATTAAGCTTGAGAGGGGAATCGCAGAGCAGGCCGGAGGTGCAAGGGGATACGCCAACGTATTCAGCAACAGCCTTCCAGCCCTATTCTTCGTAATGAACTACGGTGTATTTAAGTCCGATCTATTCTTAACCGCTTTCGTAGCTTCAATTGCGACGGCCTTGGGAGATACGATGGCGAGTGAAATCGGGAAGACCGCAGATAGGGTTTACCTGATCACAAACTTCAGACGTGTTAAGCCGGGTGTGAGCGGCGGTGTATCATCCATCGGTGAGGTTGCAGCTCTGCTCGGATGCTTAATAGTCTGCCTTTCCGCTGTTCTACTTAAAATAATAAACGTTAAACTTGCGATCGTTGCGTTCGTTGCCGGATTCATCGGAGTTCACATCGACAGCGTATTAGGCGCTACCTTAGAGAAGTGGGGGTATCTGACGAATGCCGGGGTTAACTTCCTAGCAACCTTAAGTGCCGGCATCCTTTGTTATCTTCTCCTCAGATAGATTGCCATGGCGATTGCAGCTAAAGCTATTCCAACATCGAAACCTGGAATTTCTATGTTGGAGATCTGATGCACGTGGTGGTAGGTGTGGTAAAGCTTGCCAGGCGTCACGGGCGGATATTCAACTTGAACAAGCTCTTTCTCCGGATAGGCCTTTGCCACAACAAGTATGAGCTTTGCAAGCCTTTCAGAGAGTTTGTAGTACGATATCGCAAGAGCCATGTCATTTTGCGTTTCGGCGAATTCGTAGTATGCGATTGGAAGGATCGGCGTCACAGCCTTTTCAGCTTCAGCTAAGGCTGATCCAGCAGACTTCTTTGCAGACTCAAGCTTGGCCTTCAGCATCTCATCGCTCACAACGCCGATGAACTCTATAGACAGACTCGCCTTTGTTATTGCATCTATGCACGTTATCGCAGAGCCAGCATAGAATCCCATGTCGAATTGCCTCCTTGCCAGATCGATCGTGTCCTCGGCACCGCCTATCAAATTCGAATAACCACCGATGGATCTAGCGTAGATTATCAGAGATTCAGCTTCTCTGAAATAGAATTCTGCCCTCTTCTCCAACTCATCTCTGCTTATTGGAACGTCCTCCTCAATCGTGTTCAAGAGTGAAAGCCAGACTTTGGCACTCTCGATCCTCTCCCTGGCCAAAGCCAAGTAATGTAAGGCAGTGTTGAAGTCGCCGGATGTCTTGGCATCAAACAGATACTTCTCAGCCCAAGCTATTCTTTCCTCAGCAGCTCCAACGATCTGGAAAGATTCCACACCCAAATTCTTGATACCTTTGAGATATTCCACCATCTCATCGATCTCGTTGCTGACGTTATCGAACTCCTTACTGAGATCGTCGTAGTTGCTGATCGTATTGCGGTAGTAGATTTCTCTTAGCTCTATCTCAGCCTGGAAGTACTTCGAAGTTGCGGTGTAGTAGTATCCCTCGCTGTAGTACCTATCAGCTTCCTTAATAAGCTCGATGGCCTTATGCGGTTCCGTAAATTGTTTAACCACCCCAAGTAAGCTTAAAGTCCTATTTTTCATGTTTATGGCTAGGATCTTAAGTAGATCCGAGTACTTCGAGATGTTGAACGATGGCTTGGGCTTTTCGATCGTGTATCCGGTGTAATACCACAATGCCTGCTCTATCGTACTGACCTCAACGACCTTAACACCCAACCTCTCACCGTATTCAACCAGATCGATGGGCTTCATCCTTGTCGTGATGATTAAAAATGGACCCTGCCTCCTTTCTACCCTTTCCTGAACGTATACAACCCTCTGCCCCTTTGGAACCAGAAATATTTTAGCCCCAGCCTTAGCAGCAGCTTCAAGCTTGTACGGTATCCCTCCGACTGGCCCTACAAATCCATCCGGATATATCATTCCCGTCATGAAGACATCACTTCTTAGCGTCAGGTTCTTCAAGCCAGCGATCGTTGCGATCGTCATTACTGCTCCAGCTGAAGGCCCACCTACGATGGGTGCGTCAGCCTTAATTTCATAGAAGAAGTCATACTTAGTGAAATCTATTCCCAAAAGATCACATGCAGTTAAAGCGGCAAGCTGAGCACTACCCTGCATATCTATCTCCGTGTAGGGTGTCGTAGAAACGAACACCTTTCCAGTTCCGGGAGTTATAGTTACGGTTATGTCTATGACAGCACCTTCAGGCTTCTCGCCAGTTTTAACTGCAACGGCTTTAATGTTTACAACTCTCGCATTGACAAACTGTCCGTTAGCTGGAATGAGCGAAATCAGTAATGTTGCGATGAGTATAAGGCATGACCATTGACGCATAATGGAATTTTATTGCGATCGAACAAAAATTTTTTGGCCTTGCAAAATTTGACCATGCCTAGAATGTAAAAAATCAAAAATCAGATCAGAGTTTCTATGATCTTATTCATCTCCTCGGCTTTCTCCTTTAAAATCTCCAAAGCCTTCCTCATCACGGTTCTAACTGGCAATGCCCCCGTTCCTTCAACTGCGAACAGGTAGTTGTTCGTATCCAAAACCTCAATCGCATTTTCATCGCAGTTCTTTACGCACTCCATGCACATCGAACATGCCAAGATATCGCCGACGACGATCTTACCGTTCTCAACCTTCAAAACCTTCCTAGGACAAGCTTCGACACATCTACCGCAGCCGTTACAGTTCTCCTTAATCACAATTTCTGGAATTATCTTGTAGAAGCATACCGAAACCGGCTGAAACTTTGCATGCTCCTTCCCAGTTCCAAGCCTAGCAACTGCTTCGATCATCAGCTGCTGTCCCTCATATAGCTCGATTATGGGGATGTTGTCAAAAACTGGCCTGATTTCAGGATCGTCTGAAATCAGATCTCCGGAATAAACGATCTTAGGCCCTTCAACGTTTAATCTGAACGATACCTGACAGTTCGGACAGCCCACCCCCCCACAACTGCATTTGTCTGGCAGATTGAACCTCTCCAAATCGGTCTTGATTGGAATCAGACCAATTCTATGTGCAATAATTTCGTCATATAAGAATGATGTATTCATATAAAAATCCACATAGTCGACGGCCATCGTAGGAACTAGACTCTTCATAGCCCTTCTAAACGAATTCGCCAAAGCTACGGGTGCATCGTAAAGGATGAACCTGACTTTAAACTCGCTTTCCTCAAGTATCTCGATCTTCATAGCCATACCCACTTAAAATTTTAGAAGGGTTAAACTCTCCTTCCTCTCTTACCACCCGGTGGTCTCGTACCATCGTGCGGAATGGGCGTAACGTCTTCAATCCTTCCAATCTTAAGTCCGGCTCTTGCCAAAGCTCTTATGGCTGCCTGAGCCCCCGGGCCGGGAGTCGTATGCTTGTTTCCACCGGGTGCTCTAACCTTAATGTGAACACCCTCTATCCCCCTCTCCTTTGCAATCTCAGCGGCTCTCAAGGCAGCCTGCATAGCTGTGTAGGGGTTACCTTCATCCCTGTCAGCCTTTACGATCATACCACCGCTTACCCTTGCAATGGTCTCGCTACCGGTTATGTCCGTTATGGTAATTATCGTGTTGTTATAGCTGCTGAAGATGTGAGCTATACCCCACCTACCCTTTTTCTTCTTCTCAGCCATCAGATCACCTCCTAAGCCGTCTCAACTCCTTCAGCCCTCTTGGCAAATGGAGAGTTTTGATAATAGCTTATCTTGCTCTCCTCATCCTTCTCAACTATGTAGCTTGGGGCAGTGACTCTTCTACCATCGATCGCTATGTGTCCGTGCGTAATTAGTTGTCTCGCCTGCTTAATTGTCCTTGCCAAACCCAATCTATAAACCAAAGTCTGTAACCTCCTCTCCAAGAAGTTCTCAACAGTCAAGTTTAGGATATCATCTAGCGTTGCGTTCTCATCAAGCACTCCAATTCTTGCAAGCTTCTTGATAACGGCCTGAGCCTTGGCCCTTGCATACTCACCTTCCTTGCCCGGCAGGTTTATCTTACCCAAAAGATCTCTCGCTACCCTTCTGTACTTTCTCAGAATGTTCTGGAATCTCCAAAGCTCTCTCTTATTTCTAAGCCCGTATTTGATTACGAGCTGAGCTTCCCTCTCAAGTCTGGCCTTATCCCAGGGATGTGGAGGAGTAACGTACTTCTTTCTGTGCCTTTTGGGATCGCCCATAAGATCACCTCACTTCTTCTTCCTAATAACTCCAACGGTCATGCCCTTTCTACCGGTTGATCTTGTTCTCTGACCTCTAACCTTCTTACCCTTGGCATGCCTGATTCCTCTGTAACACTTTATCCTGATGAGTCTCTCTACGTCTAACATCCTTGCAAAGTCCACATCCTTGGCAAGCAAATGTAGATCTTTGCCTGAATACGGGTCTTTCCTCCTGTTGAGCATCCAAGGTGGAATGTGATGTTCGAGTTCTTCCTCAACGAACTTTCTCAATCTTTCTATCGTTTCATCGTCGAGTTCTCCTAGCTTTTTGTTAGCATCCAAGCCCAAGGCATTGACTACGGCTCTCGCCATCCTCAGGCCTATACCCTTTATGCCGGTGAGAGCCATCATCACGCTTCTGTTACCGTCCAGATCCGTATCCGCGATCCTGACGATGTGCTTAAACTCCGTCATTTCATCACCGCTAAGGTAAGCGAATATTAAAACGATATTTAAAGGTTGTTGCTGGTAACTGTGTTGGGTTACATATTTAAGCGATCGAAACGAATCTGTTCAGATGCCAGAAGTTGAAATTCCAATAAACGAAGTCAAAATAGAGAATTTTAAATCGATAAAAAGCCTTAAACTGGAATGTAAGAGAGTTAACGTGTTTATGGGGGAACCCAATACTGGAAAATCGAACATAATCGAAGCTATAGTAGGAATTCCGTCGTTATGCTACTACAACCAAGTCAGATTCAGTAGTAACGATCCGAATAAATTCATCTAAAGATTTAAGTAACCTGTTTTACGATAACAACATAGAAGAGGAGATAAGGATAACATTTGAAATACTTCACGGTCATCATAGATTTTAAAGATAGTAGCTATAGATGTAGAATTGAGCCAAATCTATTATCATCGGTAAAGTTTCCACCATCATACAGCTATGAATACGAGTTCGATCGAATCGCCAAGTACTTCAAATTTTACAGATTCAGACCTGTTAATAGATGGAAAAGAAAGTAAATTTCTGCTACCACCTGATAGCAGAAATCTCTTTGCGGTTTACTTAACTCACAAAAGTCTGAAGAGCATCTGTAAAGATATACTTGCAAAATTTGGTTTAAAGATCATGATAGAACCAAGTTCCAACGATTTGAAGATAGTTAAAGAGTCGGAAGATTTACTCATAATGTATCCCTATGAGACAATCTCAGATACGATTCAACGTTTGATATTTTATTTATCTATAATTTTAACCAATAAAAATTCGATAATAGCGATGGAAGAGCCAGAAGCCCACACTTTTCCGTATTACACAAAGTATCTTGCTGAACTGATAGCTTTGGACGATAGCAATCAGTATTTTATAACAACTCATAATCCCTACTTTTTGCTAACCTTGATAGAGAAGACAGATAAGAGACTTAGCCGTTTACATTACGCATTATAAGGATTATCAAACTAAGGCTAAGAAGTTGAGCGAGAGGAAACTTGAAGAGCTTCTCGATTTAGGATCGAGTGCTTTCTTTAACTTGGATATACTGATGGAGGATTAGTCGATGGTTTTCAAAGGATACATTTTCATCGAATGCAAGACCGATAAAGCTCTAGTTTTAAAAATAGTATCCTCCAAAAGGTTCGTTAGATGTGCTGGTGGCATTGGGGAAGTCTGCAACAAGCTTAAAGATAGCGAGAACTCATGCGGGCTTGTGGATGAAGATCCAACAAAATCAAGACCAAGGTATATGATAAATCTCCTAAATGATCCTAGCTCGATCGTCTCCAACGAAATAGTCATTGCTCATGATAAGATTAGAAATAACTATTTGATCGTTCTTCGCCCAGATCGCAAGGGCTGGCTTATAAAAACGGCGAAAATGTTAGGCATAGATTTAAGGCAATTTGATCTTCCAAACGATTCAAACGAATTTAAGAAAGTTAATCTTATCAAGCCTAAGAAAGTAGACTTACCGATGAAATCCTAACCAAAAATCACCCAAGAGTGAAAGAATTATATAAAGCATTCAGTTTTTGCAGGCGAACCAAGATTGATCTCTAAATTATAAACCTACTACAGAATTCTAATGACTCTATCTGGTAAAACAGCATAAATTTCAACATTTAATTTTTTAACCTCTG
>CAYMEG010000050.1:0-8508 GCA_964389535.1 uncultured archaeon
GAGGCTTTTCCTTGAGCAATTCTACGATCCTCTTAAAGTCGTTTTCAAAATCTTCCTTGAGTTGGGGACGATAAAGAACTGCAGCGGGGTGATAGATCGCAACGATCTTAACCTTCTTTCCCCACCTCTCGGCTTCGAAGACCTTTCCTCTGACCTTGCTTATCCCGGAAAATTTCAAGCTAAACAGGTTAAATATGACGTTTGCGGAGTGCCTACCCAAGCAGACGATCATATCGGGTCTGATGACATCGAGCTGTCTGATCAGGTAAGGTTTGCAAGCTTCGATCTCTTCGGGCTTCGGATCCCTGTTGTTCGGTGGTCTGCATTTTAAAACGTTCGTGATGTACACATCTTCACGCCTGAGTCCAAACTTCTGTATGACCTCCGTGAGGTATTTCCCGGCATTGCCTACGAAAGGTCTTCCCTGCTTATCCTCTTCCCTTCCTGGAGCTTCTCCCACAAAAACGATCCTGGCATTTGGATTTCCCTCTCCAGGCACGTAGTTCGTTTTGGTTGCCCAAAGCTCACATCTTTTGCAAGATCTGATCTCATCCTCGATATCTTTGAGTGTCTCCATATCGCACCCTCAGCTTTCGAGCATAGCCTTAATCATCTGAGCAGTTTCGGCCGGATTAGCCCTACCCCTCGTAGCCTTCATGACGTAACCTACCAGGAAGTCCAAAGCCTTCTTCTTTCCACTCTTGTAGTCTGCAACGGCCTTTGGATTCTTCTCTATGGCCTCTCTGCAAAGCCTTTCGATCTCCTCTCTGGGAATTGCAAACAGACCCTTACTTTTAATTATATCATCTATGTCTCCACCGTGATCTAGCTTAGTTCTGATAACCTCAACGACACCCTTTTCTGTAATCCTATCCTCTTTGAAGTACCTCAGCAACTTTGCAAACTCTTCCGGCTTTAGTCTTTCATATGCAAATCTGAAGTCCTTGCTTCTGTAGTTCAGCTCCCCCCTTAACACATCGACGACCCAACTCGCTGCGAGCTTAGGATCTATCATCTTCGCAACGTCCTCAAAATAATCGGCCATAACCTTATCAAGAACGAGAACCTTCGCGAAGTTGTCTCCAATTCCATATTGAGCCTTAAGCCTCTCACACTTCTCTTCCGGCATCTCAGGCAATGTACCCTTAACCTCCTCAACCAACTCAGCTGTGTAAATCGGAACCAGATCCGGCTCCGGGAAGTATCTGTAATCGTGCTCCTCCTCCTTCGTTCGCAGAGAGACCGTTATGTTATTCACTTCATCGAAGTGTCTCGTTTCTCTCTCAACCTTCCTCCCCATTCTAAGCAGATTCTTCTGTCTCGCAATTTCGTAGCTCAAAGCCCTCTCAACGCCTTTAAACGAAGATATGTTCTTTATTTCAACCCTACCTCCACCCCTTATGGAAACGTTCGCATCAACCCTCATAGCACCTTCCAAACTTCCATCGAAAACATCCAAATACTCCAAAATTATCCTGAGCTTATTAAGAAACTGTCTTGCCTCCTTTGGAGAATGCATAACCGGCTCCGTAACGATCTCAAGCAAAGGGACTCCAGATCTGTTGTAATCTATCAGACAGTACTTTGCTGTTGTGATAGACCCCCTGTAACTGAGCTTCCCGGGATCCTCCTCCATGTGAATTCTCTTCAGCGTAATCTTCTTCTCTCCCTCCTCGGTTTCAATCGTTACGTAACCTCCCAAAGCCAGAGGACGGTCGTACTGACTTATCTGGAAGCCCTTGGGCAGATCTGGGTAGAAGTAGTTCTTTCTGTCGAAAACGGTAAAGGGCTGAACTTCAGCATGCAAAGCCAAAGCCACCTTTATTGCAGCTTTAACTGCTTCCTTGTTTATCACGGGCATAGCTCCAGGTAAACCCAAACAGACCGGACATACGTGTGTATTTGGTTCGTCCTCATGGTAATCCAAAGGACATGAGCAAAACATCTTTGTTTTAAGCTTGTTCAGCTGGACATGGACTTCCAAGCCAATTATAACATCCGGCTCCATCGTAATAAAGGATGATTGAGGCGATAAAAATGTTTAGGTGGAAACGTTCCAAATGAACGTGGCAGAATCTGATGCAAGAACTTTTGCTCTCCCTTCTACAACATCCACAACTTGAACTACGACCATAACACCATCACCTTTCCTTGGAACGAGCCTCGGATTCTCAAAACCGATGTATGCGGTTATGTTTTCACCTTCGGTATCGATGGGTAGACACGTTGACGGAGTTACGAATTGAAGCTTTTCATTTCTCCAATCGTAGGCAAATAGGGTTATGCTCGGAAAGGGCGTGTTGTACCAAGGATATAACGTTGGGGCTTCCTCCTTTTTGATGAACGCAGGTTCAACCTTCTTGATCTTTAAAACATGCTGACCCTTTATGTTGTAATGCATAAAGACGACTTTAATCGCCGGAAGCTTTTGCTCTTGAACACAACCTACCAATAGGATGCTAGATAGAAGTAAAATAACCAACGTTAGGCTTTTCATATCAATCCTCCCAAGAACTCAAATATGCTCTTGAGAAAGTCAAAGATCGAAAACAGTCTTTTCTTTTCCACCTTGGGCTGTGTAACGTTCACACCTATCTCCTTGGTTGCAGACTTCATGAACTTGTAAACAACCTTTCCGTGACAGAATTCACATATTTCCATGAGGATATCACCGTGTATCTCATGGATACCGCCCTTGTGACAGTAATGGCAATCTTTCGTGTTCGGATTCACAACCATTCCCTTACCGTGACAGGCGGAGCACTTCAGGCCTTTATGCGGTATGTGTACACCTTCGAGATCGAGGTTGGTCTCGTTGTAGTTTGGGCCGGCATGACACTTTATGCATATGTCGTTTCCGTGCAATTGATCAAGCTTGTCCATGTCTATCTTCGTTCCTCTCCAAATGTTCACGCTATGGCACTTACATCCAGATAGTTTCTTGATCTTCTCATCCTGCGGTATGATCAGATCGTGGCAAGGGAAGCATATCTCCCCATAACCGGGGGGATGAACCCAAGCCGAAGCTGGAACGATCAGCATGGTCAGGATCGCCAATGCAATTATCAGTCTCATCACAAAAGATTCCTTCCAAGAATATAAATTGATTTCCATCCGTTACACTTATCTATTGGCTTGCAAATCTGTCGATTATGAAGAGCTATGAGGAGTTACTCGAAAGAGCTTTGGCTGAGCTACCAAAGAGGAAGGTTGTTAGAAGTGAAAGATTTGAAACTCCTCGTGTCAGGGTTCAGAGGGAAGGTAACAGAACTATAATCAAAAACTTCTCCCACATCGCGAAGGTTCTGAATCGTAGCGAGGATCATCTGTTCAAGTACCTCGTAAAATCGATGGGAACCGCTGGCTTTTTAGAAGCCGGAAGGTTGGTTCTGCAGGGTAAGTTTACCGAAGATGAGGTTCAAAGGGAGATAGACGATTACGTAAAAAGATACGTAATCTGCAGAGAATGTGGTGCGCCTGACACTGAATTCATCAGAGAGGAGAGGGTTCTCATGATAAGGTGCCTAGCATGCGGAGCGAAATATCCCGCGAGGGGTCTGAATGTTTAGACTCAAAATCTATAGAGTTAGGGGGGAAATTCTGGTAGCTGTTTGTGATTCGGAGTTGATAGGAAAGACCTTCAGAGAGGGAGATTTAAAGATAGAGGTCAAGGAAAGCTTCTACGGCGATAGGGATGTCGGGGAGGAGGAGGTTAAAAGGGCTTTAAGGATGGCAACGATAGCAAACATAACTGGAAAGAGGGCTGTTAAGTTGGCCATAAAGCTTGGAATAATCGACAAGGAGAACGTTTTGAAGATCGGGGAGTGCTGGCATGCCCAAATGGTAGTCCTATGATATACACCCAAGAGGTAGCGGCTGAGGTTCTGCAGATTGTGGACGAAACACTGCTTTCGGAAAAGGAAGCTCTGAAAAAGAGACTTTCAGGGATGAATTTGGACTACAAGATCAGAGCGAGTATTCATGCTTATGTATTTGAAACTGAGAAGCGTAAGAACGTAATCGACTTCATAATCTCCAGATGTCTAAAAGGTAAAAAAATTGAAGATCTTGATCCCCTTTTCAGAAATCTGCTGAGAGTTGGAGTTTACGAGATGCATTTCAAAAGAGTTCATCCGGCTTTAGCCACAGACTCGATAGTCAGAATCGTAAAGCGTAGACTTGGAGAGAGGCATGCTGCACTGGCAAATGCAGTGCTTAGAAGGGCTGAGCATGTAGACATCGAGAAGGAACTTGAAAAGCTGAAGAAGGATAAAATCAGATATCTTGCTTTGAAGTATTACCATCCAGAGTGGTTCGTGAGATGTGCGATCGATTTACTCGGAGAAGAGGAAGCTATAAAGCTGATGATCGCCAACAACGAGAAGCAAGCTGTATACATCCGAGTTAATGAACTGAAAACTTCGATCGAATCCGTTAGGAGATATCTGGAGGAGAATAAGGTTGAAATTGAGGAAACTCCTTTGCCAGATGTTTTCAAAGTTATCTCATATGAAAGAGCCCCAGCTTCGTTAGACTGGCATGCTGAAGGCAAATTTGTCATTCAGGACTTGGCCTCAGCCTTCGTAGCCCACGTTCTGAATCCCCAACCGGATGAGGTTATCTTGGATTTGGCTTCAGCTCCTGGACTTAAGGCTAGTCACGTTGCAATGCTTATGGAAAACAGAGGTAGGATAATAGCCGTTGACAATTCAGAGGACAGGCTTAGGAGGATGAAAGCTAAGATGAATGTTTTGGGTGTTAAGAATATCGAGTACAAACTTGCAGACGGAACACGGATTTTTGTAGGTAATATCGATAAGGTGTTGGTAGATCCTCCCTGCTCATCAACTGGTAGCTTCAGAAACTACCCGTGCGTGAAGTGGAGGTTCGATGAGAGGAAGTACAGAGAAACGATAAGGGTTCAAAGGGGGATGATCAAAAATGCGTTTAGGAATCTTAAAGAGGGTGGAATTTTGGTTTACTCAACCTGCTCAATAACCTTCGACGAAAACGAAGAAAACGTACTATTCGCATCTCAATCCTTTAAGATTAAAGATGTTAAACCGTTAATAGGTGTTAGAGGCATCAGAAAATTTAGAAATAAGGATTTTCCGTTTTGGGATAAGGTTGTAAGAACCTTTCCACATATACACGATTGCACGGGCTTCTTCATATCAAAGCTTAAGAAGGTCTGATCGATCGTTTGCTAAAGTTTAGCAAGCTAAATAACGAAAGCTTATTATATTGATTAACATGTCTAAAATTCGATGCTCGACGAAGATTTGCTCGTCTATATTAACGGTGAGTTCGTTCCAGCAAGTCAAGCTAAGATAAGCGTTTTTGATCATGGATTCCTTTACGGGGATGGTGTTTTTGAAGGAATAAGGGCATACAACGGGAGGGTGTTTAAGCTCAAGGAACATATAGATAGGCTTTACGATTCTGCGAAGGCCATCGATTTAAAGATTCCGATCTCAAAGGAGGAGTTTATGGAGATAATTCTTGAAACTCTAAGAAGAAACAAGCTGAGAGATGCGTACATAAGACCAATCGTAACGAGAGGAATCGGAGATTTGGGTTTAGATCCAAGGAAATGCAAGAATCCATCGATAATCGTAATCGCACAGCCTTGGGGAAGACTTTACGGCGATCTGTATGAGAGAGGGTTGAGGGCTGTAACCGTTGCTGTGAGAAGGAATGCCATCGACTCGTTGCCTCCGAACATAAAATCTCTGAACTATCTCAACAACATACTCGCAAAGATCGAAGCAAACGCTAAGGGAGGAGATGAGGCCATCTTCTTAGATCACAACGGCTACGTGAGCGAGGGTAGTGGAGACAACATATTCATAGTTAAGAACGGTGAAGTTATCACTCCGCCGACGATAAACAACCTAAAGGGGATAACGAGGGAGGTCGTGATCGAACTCATAAAGATGCTAGGAATACCTTTCAGGGAGGCGAATATCAGTATATACGATCTGTATACGGCAGATGAAATATTTGTAACTGGAACAGCTGCTGAGATCTGCCCGATAACTTGGATAGATGGAAGGATCGTCGGAGATGGAAAACCGGGCAGGATAACGAGGTTGCTGACGGAGGAATTCAAGAAGTTGACTGAAAGAGAAGGTGTTCCGATATATGCTGATGACGATAGTGGTTGAACTTAAAGACCAACCGGGTCAGCTCTTGAAAGCTTTGGAACCCATCTCAAGATTTGGAGGAAATATAGTAAGCGTTTTCCATCAGAGGGATAAGATAACACCGCTGAAGAGGATTCCAGTTGAGATAACGATCCAGATAGATGAGAAAAGGGTTGAAGATCTGATCGAAGCTATAAGGAGGAACGGTGTGATCGTCAGAAGTTACAACAAGGTTAAGCTTACAGCGACAACATCACTCTTGCTTATAGGACATATCATCCATACCGATCTGGGAGATACGATAAACAGAATTGACTCCACAGGATTTGCCGAAGTCGTCGATATGCACATAAGCATGCCTCAGCTTAACCATCCTTCAACCGCTATGGTTACGATCTCTGCGACAAATGATGAAAATCTGAAAAGGGCAATAAAAATACTCAAGCAGATCTGCAGAGAAAAGGATATAACCGTAATAGAGCCTTTGGAATTGCAATGATAAAGATAGCGATATTTGGATTTGGATCGGTTGGGCAGGGAGTAGCCGAAGTCCTACTGAGTAAGGGTGATGTTATAAGAAGGATCATCGGAGATTTCGAGGTTGTTGCCGTTACAGATTCTAAAGGTGGCTTGGCTGATGAGAATGGTGTAGATTTAGCTGAAGCTCTTGAGATCAAGAGAAAACGGAAACGTCTGCCAGAAGGGGTTACAACGATGGACGTCATAGAGAACATGGATTTTGACGTTGGAATCGAGGTGACGGTGACGAACATAGAACACGGGGAACCGGGGTTAACCCACATCAAGGAATGCTTAAAAAGGGGGGCAAACGTGATAACATCCAACAAAGGACCTCTCGTTGTGGCATATAAGGAGTTAGCTAGATTGGCTGAGAAAAATGGAGCTAGACTTATGTTCGAAGCAACTGTCGGCGGAGCTATGCCGATAGTTAAGCTGGTAAAGAACGACCTAGCCGTAAATGAGATCTACGCCATCAAGGGTATCCTGAACGGAACATGTAACTACATACTCTCAAGGATGGAAAGAGAAAGGCTGACTTACGATCAGATTCTGGCTGAAGCTAAAGAGTTGGGGATCGCCGAAGCTGATCCGACCTACGATGTAGAAGGAATAGATGCAGCTGCGAAGCTGGTTATAATCGCAAACGCCTTGATGGATATGGATGTAAAATTTGAAGATGTGGAAAGGGTAGGGATTACGAAGATTACACCAGAAGCTTTCGAGGTTGCGATGGAAAAGGGATATACGATAAGGTTAATCGCAGAGGTTGATAAGATCGAAGGAATTCTGAGAGTCTCGCCGAGGTTGATTCCGATTCAGCACCCTTTGGCAATAAGCGGAACTTTGAATGCAGCGTTGATTAGAACGGATCTGGCTGGAGATGTTGTGGTAGTTGGAAAAGGTGCTGGAAGCAAGGAAACCGCAAGTGCGATTGTTTCGGATTTAATAGAGTTATACAGGTGTCGAGATTGATCATAGACGTTGTAAAAATTTTGATTACACTTTTTATATTCATCAAAGCAAGTATTCACGACTTAAGGGAGAGAGAGATTCCAGATGAATTCTGGAAATTTATGGTAACCGTTGGTTTGATCCTGGATGTTGTTCAGTACTTCATGGAACCGTACGATTTAACGCTTGCAGTTGTTCAGTTTATACTGATTTTTGCACTCGCAAACTTCATGTTTTACATCGCTGGCTTTGGGGGAGCCGATGCAAAGGCTCTGATAGCTTTATCGATCATGTTCCCTGTGTATCCCGATTTTGAAGTATTTCCACTTGTAAATAAAGGGGTAGGTATCTTTGCATTCTCAGTTCTGTCAAATTCGGTGATCGTAGCCCCTTTTTTGGCCTTATATTTCTTCATTCGAAATATGAGGGAAAGAAATTGCAGATTGCTTTACAGGTTCATCGGAGTTAGAGTCGATGCGGATAGAATTCCAAGATTTTACAACCTACTTGAATACGTAGACGAGGGTGGAAAAATTGTCAGAACTGTTAGAGGGATTGAACCAGATGAGGATATGTTGAACAGATTGAAGGAGGCGAAGGAGAGGGGTATTATCGATAGGGTATGGGTTACGCCAGCATTGCCGTTCTTAGTGTTCATAAACTTTGGTCTGATCGTATCTGCCGTCTTCGGGGACCTTCTGGTTTGGGCAATCACTCAGATCATAACATTATATACGATAATTAATTTTACATAAAGATTATTTTTATCAATCCGGAAACCAAAAACTAAAAATACTCTTAGAACAACTAATTTATGAGCCCGGGTAGCTCAGCCAGGGAGAGCGCGCGGCTGAAGACCGCGTGGTCCCCGGTTCAAATCCGGGTCCGG
>CAYMEG010000051.1:0-8305 GCA_964389535.1 uncultured archaeon
AAGTGCCCCGGCCGGGATTTGAACCCGGGTCTGGGAGTCCGCAGCCCCCAAGGATATCCAGGCTACCCCACCGGGGCTAAAATAGCATTTGACGTTTAGCTATAAAACTTTGTGGTTAAAAAATCAGAAGAACTCTCTAAACAGATCTTTCTTCTTTCTCTTTCTTCTACCCTTTTCCTTATCATTTTTCCTTGGTCTATCGTCCAGCAATTCCTTAAATTCCTCATCTGTTACAGGCTTTAAATCCAGCAACTCCTCAATCTTTTTCGATCTTTTCAGCCTCATCCTTCAGGCTAAATCTAAAATAAGGGTATATATCCCTTTTCCTTGAAAACTTCGATAAATTTTATTTTAATCCTATATTATAGAATTTTGCACGTATTTTGAGCATGATCTTTAACTATACGAAAAGTTTAAATACCTTGCAGTGCAATGACAAACGATGCTAAAGTCGTCCGTTGCCAAGACATACAGACTCTTTTGGTTTAGCTGGTTTAGCTATCAGTAACTGAGCTCATCCTTTTGTGTGTTCTTCCCTTTGGGGGTGTCTTTATGGTCGGCAAGATGAGGCGGTTGAGGAGGATCATAAAAAACGGCAAAACTCTGATAGTTCCGATGGATCACGGGATATCTAAGCCGATTAGAGGCTTGGAGGACATAGATTCGATAATAGAAAGGATAGACGGGATAGTTGATGCCGTCGTTCTGCATAAAGGTGTCGTGAAACGTTCCAGATACGTATCAAAGATGGAGATGGGTCTGATAATCCATCTGAGTGCGTCAACATGCTTGGTGGATCCGAACGATAAGAGGATAGTAACCTCCGTTGAGAAGGCGATAGAACTTGGGGCAGATGCCGTAAGCATCCACATAAATATAGGATCGAAAACGGAAGGTAGACAGCTTGAGGAAGCTGGAAAGATCGCTGAGATCTGCGATTCTTGGGGTATGCCTCTTCTGGCTATGATCTACCCGAGAGGAGAGGGTATCGACGAAAGGGATCCCGAGATGGTTAAGCACGCCGTAAGGGTTGGATACGAGATCGGTGCAGACATAGTTAAGACAACCTACACCGGAAATCCAGATACGTTCGCCGAAGTGATAGATACTGCAGATGTTCCGGTTGTTGTTGCCGGAGGTTCGAAGACAGACGAATTGAAGCTTTTAAAGGATGTTAAAGATGCAATCTCGGCCGGAGCGATTGGTGTGGCCGTGGGCAGAAACGTATTCCAGCATAGGAATCCCGAACTCATCGCAAGGGCTTTAAGGATGGTCATACATGATGGTGCGGATGTTGAGGATGTGAAGGGGGTTCTTTATGAAGGAAGCTTGGCTTTTGGCTGATGGTGCAAATTGGGAGGAGGAGAAGGAGAAGATAAAGGACGCGATAGAGATAGGATATACGGGTGTGGTGGTCAGGGAGGAGTTCGCAGAGAAAGCGAGAAAGCTGGGAAGACTCAAGGTTTTTGCTAGGAAAGATGAAGAAGCTTCGGCGAACGGTGAGAAAGCGGTATTCTTAGATATCTCTTCGGCCGAAGATCAGGAAAGAGCAGTAGAGCTTTCAGAGAAGGTAGATTATCTTTTCCTTTCGTTCTCGGATTGGAAGATCATCCCGCTCGAAAACCTGATTGCAATGAAGAAAAAGGCCAAGCTTATAGCTATCGTTAACTCGCTGGACGATGCGAAGGTAGTTCTCACTACGCTTGAGAAGGGTGCAGATGGTATAGCCGTCAGAGAAGATAAAAGAGAGATTTTGAGGCAATACCACGAGCTTGCGAGCGGTGAGAAGGGTTATGTCGAGCTTAAGAGAGCCAAGATCACGGAGATTAAGCCTTTAGGGGTCGGGGATAGGGTGTGCATAGACACCGTCACCCTGATGGAGGTTGGAGAGGGTATGCTTGTCGGCAATAAAGCCGGATTCATGTTTCTGATTGCGAGCGAAAGTGAGGAATCCGAATACGTGGCATCTAGACCTTTCAGGGTGAATGCCGGAAGCGTGAACGCTTACATAAAGGTCGGTGATAGGACGAAGTATCTGGCGGAGCTTAAGGCTGGAGATGAGGTTGAGATAGTTAGATACGACGGAAGCACGAGGAAAAGCTATGTCGGCAGGGTAAAGATCGAAAAGAGACCTCTGATGTTGATAAAAGCAGTTGCAGATGGAGAGGAGGGAACTGTAATATTGCAGAACGCTGAAACGATAAAGCTCGTGAATCCCGAAGGCAAGCACGTTTCGATTGCCCAGCTGAAGGTTGGGGATGAGGTTCTCATTTGGATCGGCGAGAAGGCAAGGCACTTCGGTGTTGGGATTGAGGAATTCATAATCGAACGTTAAAGGTTTAATTTTATTCCCTTTCTTTCCAAAACAGCCCTGCATCTTGCGCAGTATCTCCAATCTTTGATATCGGTATCGATTATCGAATTTGAAAAGTGCATGACACATCTCTCGTCGTTGCAGTGCAAAAGACCCAAAACGTGCCCTATTTCGTGCATGGCTTCTTTAAGTGCTCTTAGCTTTAAAAGAGAATAATTAGGTTCATCTCCATAAAATTCTGGTCTGAGTCGTTTTAGTGATATTATAGCCCTATTTCCACCAACTTCCGCCTCGCCAAAAACGAAGTTGAGTCTGTCTGCGTAGAGATCAACTTCGGTAACGCCCAAAACGATCTGACAGAGGGGCTTAATTTTGAAGAGGATTACAGTGGAATTGAACTGACCTCTATGCGGGTTGAATGCATTCATCGGAATCTCCATGGGAATTAAAACCTTGCAACAACCGAAGATATCCCTTAGCTTATCTCTAAGAAAGGATAGGACTTCATCATCCACATCTCCGATCGGTCTTATACATATATCCATGCAGAAACGTCAGGGACTCTCATATAAGCTTTCTCGTTTTATCCTATCCCTGTAGATTATTCTAATTATCAGTAAACTGACTTCGAAGAATGTCAGCATCGGAACTGCAACCATCAGCTGCGTGAACACATCCGGTGGTGTTATCGCTGCTCCTATCACGAAGAATGCTACGTAGAGGTGTCTCCTGTAATACTTTAAAGTTCTGTATTTAACCATTCCGTTTCCGACCAGTATGCACATTGCGAGCGGTATTTCGAATACGAAACCGAATACGACGAGCATTAGAACTACGAAGCTTATAAACTCGGAAATCGAGTAGTATGCAAGTGCACCCTGCTGAGCTGCCAAATTGTAAAGAAACTGCATGAACAGGGGGAGCATCAACGTGTAACCGTAAGCGACTCCAATTGCAAACAGAACTATCCCAGCGGTAAGATACCATAAAGCCTTGGATCTGCTTATTTGAACGTTGTTGAGCAATTCCGTTCTTTCTTTGAGTGTCCTGTAAACGAGATGAGCTATGTAAGGAAGAGCTACAGCTATGCCCAAGTATAGAGAGATCTTAAGCTTTAGGATCAGCGGTTCCAAGGGATAAGTGAAAACGACCTTCGCCTTCTCTGGAAGTAGATCTGTTTCGATCTTTTTGATGAGCCCATCCGTTATGAACGTGAAGGAGATCGCCCAGACGGAAAGTATGATTGCAACTATTTTGAGTAGCCTTCTCCTTATGCCCAAGAGAACCTCGGCTATCTCTGTGGCTGTCAATTCTGCCATCGACCGACATTCACAGATTTTGTTTATAACTCTTGTTCAAACCAAAATTCTTAAATTCAAAATCGAGCCTTAAAATTTTAAGCCGCCGTGGCTCAGCCTGGTAGAGCGGGTGACTTGTAATCACCAGGTCCCGGGTTCAAATCCCGGCGGCGGCTTCCGCTTTTTCACATTGAAAGCTTTGCTTGGAAATCGTAAAGTTAAATAATGTCAAGATTTACAATTTTATACGTGAACGTTCTTCGGGCTGAGGAGCTCATCAGAGAGCTGATCGAGAGGGTTGCCGGAGAGATAGGCGTGATAATATACGAATTACGTCCAAAGAAGGAGTTCACAGATGAGCAACTTTCCATGGAACTTGGAATTGAAATCAACGAGGTTAGAAAGGCTTTGTTTGCTTTGTACGAACTTGGCCTAGCTGAATATCGGAGAGTAAGGGATGACGAAACGGGATGGATGGAATACTACTGGAAGATCAATTATGACAAGCAGAAAGAAATTTTGAGGAGAGAATTGCTCAAAACTAAGAAGAAACTCGAGGAAAAGTTGGAAGATGAAACATCCACCATCTATTACATATGCGTAAACGGATGCATGAAGGTTACGTATGAACAGGCTATGGAGTTCGATTTTACATGTCCGAAGTGTGGGGCTCCGCTGGAATACATAGATTCCAGTGTTGCGATTGAGAAGGTTAAGGAGGAGATCAGAAAGATAGATGAGATCCTCGAAAATCTGAAGTAGCATGCATCCACTTCTAAACAAGAAGGGCTTCATCTTGGATGTTGATGGAGTTATCTGTAGGGGTAGGAGGCCGATTGAGGAGGGCATCAAGGCCGTAAAAAAGCTTAAAGATTTGGGTAAAAAGATCATTTTCGTTTCGAACAATTCTACTAGGAGTAGAAGGATTTTCGTGGATAGATTCAGTAGCTTCGGTCTTGATGTGTGTGAGGATGAAGTTCTGCTCGCTACTTTCGCAACTGCAAGGTTTATCGCAAGAGAAAGGAGAAATGCAAAGGTCTTTACGACTGGGGAGTCCGGACTTATCGAGGAGCTGGAGTTGGCCGGAATCAGAGTTGTGGATTACGATGAGGCTGAATATCTGGTTGTCGGGTCGAACAGAGAGATAAACTACGAGATAATGACAAAGGCCCTGAGGCTTTGCTTGAGGAGAGATGTAAGGTACATTGCGACAAATCCCGACAGAATTTTCCCCGGAGAAGATGGCCCGATTCCCGGGACGGGGATGATAATCGGAGCACTTTACTGGATGACCGGAAGGATGCCAGACGTTATAATCGGAAAACCGTCAGAAGTTATAATGAGAGAAGCTCTGCGGATGTTGGGTTTGAGGGCTGAAGATGTCGTGGTCGTTGGAGATCAGATAGAGATAGACGTTCAGGCTGGAAGGGCAATTGGAGCAGAAACTCTGCTAGTTCTGTCTGGAGTTACAACTAGAGATAACTTGAATGAGAAGATTCAGAAGTTTGGAAAGCCCGATTACATTTTAAATCATCTCGGGGAGCTGTTCGATTGAATAGATATTTAAATACAATCGAAATTACAGATCATATGGAAGTTCTATTCGAGAAAGAGGAAAACATCGGTTATGTAACCCTAAACCGCCCGGAAAAGAGAAACGCATTAACTTCAGATATGCTGAAGAGTTTGTACGAGATATTCACCGAGATATCCAAAGATCAATCTATCAAGGTTGTAATATTGCGTGGTGAGGGAGAGAACTTCTGCTCTGGGCACGATTTAAGCATATTTTTAGAGGATCCCATGGAGGTTAGGAAACACTTTGAACTCTGTTGTATGGTGATGCATGCGATAAGAAGTTTACCTCAGCCTGTGATAGCTGAAGTTGAGGGTTATGCACTTGCCGGCGGTTGTCAGCTTGTAGCAGCTTGCGATTTGGCTGTTTCTAGCGAGGATGCAAAGTTTGGTTTGCCAGGAATAAGGTTTGGAATGTTCTGCTTTACTCCATCGGTGTTTGTAAGTAGAAACATCGAAGTCAAGAGGGCATTTAAGTTAGCCATAACTGGAGAGATGATAGATGCAAGGACTGCCCTTGAGTGGGGACTTGTAAACAGGGTCGTTTCAAAAGATAGGCTAAGGAAAGAAGTGAGAAAACTTGCCCAAAAGATTGCAAGGTTCAGCTTTGAAGCAATATCGGCTGGAAAGAGGTTCTTCTATAGGCAGCTTGAGATGTCAGAGTTCGGTGCGTTAGCTTATGGAATAGACGTAATAGCGTTACATTCAACTTCAGAATTTGTAAAGAAAAGAATTGAAGAATTTTTGAGGAGGTGAGGTAAAGATTTTTAACTTAAAAATTTAAAAAATACTAATAATGACTGTGATAGGATTCGTTTGTAGGTATCCGCCAGTTCACTGCGGAATCGCTGAATACACGAAGTTTTTAATATCTGCCCTCCGCTCTCTCAACCCCAAGCTCAAGTTGTACGTCTTTTCAACGGATGAAGCTTATAAAGATTATTATGAGGATGAATTGGGCGTTAAGGTCATCCCATGCTTTAAGAGGTTCGAAACCAACTACTCCAAATTTCTCAACAAGCTTTCGGAAGTTGACGGTGTAGATATTTTGCATGTTCAGCATGAGTACGGTATATTTGGAGGGGAAAGATACATCATCGATGCTCTTTTGCAAGCCAAAGAGGAGAGACTCGTAAAGAAAAACGTAATTACTATGCATACCGTGGATCATCCATACAGTGGAAGGGATTTTGCCTTGAGATTTCAAGCTTCACTGAACGATTTAGATTCGGTGATAGTTCACAGTGCTCTTCAGGAATTCGAGCTTCAGATGCAGAACGTGGAATCTTCAAGGATAAATAGGATTCCCCATGGAACATTGATAAACCCGTACCTGAGGTATACGAAGGGTTACCTTTCAAAGAGCTTGGGTTTGAATGAAGATAACTTCAAGGGAATAATTCTTGCAATTCCGGGATTCTTGAGAAAAGATAAGGGTGTTGATGTCCTGCTCAAAGCTTTAAAGCTCATAGGGGACATGAAATTCACAATAATTCTGGCTGGGGAACCTAAAGATGAAGAGCTGCATGAATTCGTGGCAAGAGAAACGGAATATAGGACGATCCTAATTGAAAGGTACCTCTCAAGCGATGAGATTTTAAGGGTCGTTGCTTTGGCTGATGCTATCGTTTTACCTTACAAGGACAGAAAAGGTGCGTACGCTGTGAGTGGCATTCTCCATCTCTCGATGGGTGGATTAAAGCCTATAATCGGTAGTAGGACTCCGAGGCTCATAGAGCTATACCAATTTGCTCCAGATTTGACTGTTCCGCCGAACAATCCGAAGGAACTTGCGAACAAGATAAGATGGCTTGTAGATAACTACGATTACGCGGTAGCTTACATGTCAGAACTTTACAGCTATGCTGCTAGGACTCAATGGATAAGGATAGCCTACAGTCACCTTAGACTATACAGAACTCTGCTTGAAGATAAAACAAAACCTTAATTATGATTGTCCAAATCTATCTTTGAGTTTGCGTCTCATCTTTTCGACGATGAATCTTTTCTTCTCCATAGCCCTTACTACAGCTTCGTCTACCCTTCTGTGCATCTCTTCGAAATCTTCAGGCATCTCCTCACCGACAACCTTCTTTATGGGCGTATACGCTGATTCCCTAAATCTGGGTTTTAGTGGTTTTTTCTTACCGTCCTCAATTATAAAGGCACCTTTACCCTCTTCAACCCATCCAACCTCCTCTATCCTTATCCCAACCCTTCTTACGACGGATTTAACCTCATTGGCAACTTCCTCTGGGCAGATCACCATCAGGGAATCTATGGAAACTCCCATGAAGTCTATCTCAAGCTCCTCGAGCATCTCGAGTACCTTCGGATTTACAACACTTCGACATCTCTCGTAATCGAAGACAAGGGATCTTCCCGAAACTCTCGAAATCTCCTCTGCATCCCCTCTGATTCCTCCGTTCGTCACATCGCTCATAGAGTGGATCTTTTTAACCAATCCAGCTTCAAATATCGCTTCACAAGCTATTATGAAATCTACGTTCAGAGTTTCTTCGACTATCTCGTGCATACCGTAGTATATCGCCGTAGTTGCGATCGTTCCACCTCCCGCACCTTCCGTAAGCATAATCACGTCACCCTCTTTGACGTTCTTCCTCGGCGTTATGTACTTCGAAACTCCAACACATCCAACGCAGCCGGTCATCCGCTCGCCTATCACCATGTCACCTCCGATTCTTAATGTGCTTCCGGCTACAAGCGGGACTCCGACGAGATCGCAGACGGCAGTGATTCCGGCGATATGATCGAATATCTTCGATACATCTCCATCGTCTGCGATGTGGATGTCCGAAAATACGGCTATCGGTTTTGCTCCCATTACGTAAACGTCTCTCATCGCTGCCCTAGTGACGTGAAAACCCGCTATGAAGGGAAATTCGCTTAAACGGGAGTGAATGCCATCGACAGATACGGATATGTAAAGATCCCCAACCTTTACGACTCCAGCGTCGTCCAGATCTTTCGATGAGATCACTGCTTTCGTAGAGCCGATCATTTCGGCAATCTTACTGTGAACGTAAAAATCTCCTCTTCCCCTCGATCCGACTCCAAATTCACCCATCTTAACTCCGCTTTTATAATATTCAAGAAC
>CAYMEG010000052.1:0-2723 GCA_964389535.1 uncultured archaeon
CTGAGCGGGATTGAAAGGGAAAGGCTTGGTAGAGCAATTTTAAATTTGAACGGCAAGGTCGTTGGGCGGGAATTCGATTACAAGCTAGTCAAATACGGTAGGGCTAAACCTTTCAAAACCGAAATCGGTGTCGGGGATCTCGTTCTCATCAGCAAGGGAAACCCCCTAGCCAGCGATCTAATCGGTGTGGTAACCGAGAAGGGAAATCGGTACATGGTTGTTGCATTGGAAAACGTTCCTAAGTGGGCTTTGAAGGATGTCAGAATAGATCTTTACGCAAACGACGTGACATTTCGAAGGATGATAGAAAACCTTGAGAATCTAAGCGATAGCGGTTTAAAAGCTTTGGAATTTGTCTTAGGCTTGAGAAAACCTGGGATACTACAGCCTAAGGAGTTCAAACCCTTCGATGAAGATCTGAACGAAAGCCAGAAAGAAGCCGTAAGCTTGGCATTGGGTTCTGATGATTTCTTTCTGATCCATGGCCCGTTTGGAACCGGTAAAACGAGGACTTTGGTGGAGCTGATCCTTCAGGAGGTTAGAAGGGGTAGCAAGGTGCTGGCAACTGCCGAGAGCAACGTGGCTGTGGACAACTTGGTTGAGAGGTTGTTTGGTAAGGCAAGGATCGTAAGGTTGGGGCATCCATCGAGGGTCTCGAAGCATCTGAAGAGATCGACACTTGCATATCAGGTGGATAATCATCCGAGGTTTGAGGAGGTTAGAAAGTTAAGAGATGAGGCCGATAGACTGATAGAACTCAGAGATTGCTATAAGAAACCTGTTCCACAGCTCAGAAGGGGTTTGAGTGATGACGAGATCTTGAGGCTTGCGAGGGTTGGGAGAAAGGTTAGGGGATTGAGTTTGAAGACGATAAGATCGATGGCCAGGTGGATCGAACTCAACAGGAAGATTCAGGAGATCGTCGATAGAGCAAAGCAGGTTGAGAATGAGATCGTTAAGGAAATAATAAATCAAGCTCAGGTCGTTTTGGCCACGAACTCCTCTGCAGCTTTGGAATTCATTAGGGATGTCAAATTCGACGTAGCGATTATCGATGAAGCAACTCAGGCAACGATTCCAAGCGTTTTAATCCCCATTGCAAAGGCTAAGAGGTTCGTTTTGGCTGGCGACCACAAGCAACTACCCCCAACCATCCTAAGCGAGGATGCGAAGGAGTTGAGTGAAACCCTATTTGAAAAGCTGATCGATAGATTTCCGCAGAACTCTAAGATGCTCGAAATACAGTACAGGATGAACGAGAATCTAATGAAATTCTCAAACGAGGAGTTCTATGGAGGAAGACTCAAAGCCGATGATGGTGTAAGGAACATAACCCTAGCAGATCTAGGGATCAAGGCTCCATCATTTGGAAAGCCGTGGGACGATATTCTCGATCCAAAGGAACCTCTGATCTTCGTTGATACATCAGAATGTCCGAACAAATGGGAAAGACAGAGAAAGGGGTCATTTTCGAGGGAGAACCCGTTGGAAGCTGAAATAGTCAAGGACATAGTTAAAAGATTGCTTGAGATGGGAGTAAAAGCTGAATGGATCGGAGTAATTACGCCCTATGATGATCAGGTAGATCTCCTTCGCTCTCTGCTTAGTGAAGCTGTGGAGGTGAACACCGTTGACGGCTATCAGGGTAGGGAGAAGGAAGTGATACTGATATCGTTCGTTAGGAGCAACAGAGATGGAGATTTGGGATTTCTGACAGATTTGAGGAGACTGAATACCGCTCTAACTAGGGCAAAGCGGAAGCTGATATGCATTGGAGATAGCGAAACCTTAAGCTCGCATGAGACCTACAGAAGATTCATAGAGTTTGTTAAAGCTGAAGGAGTTTTCGTTAGATTTCCACCAAGACAATCGGGATAGATGATGATGTTGGTCACTTCCGCTCAAGCTCCTTCTTAAGCTTCTCAACGTAAGTAATGGTTTTCGTAACTATCCCGTGCAGAACAGTAAGCTCCCTCTTCGTGATCAGAGATCGGCCAAATATCCTCCTCAGGGCTATAACCGTTCGATTTATCCTATGTTTCGGATACCATACAGTCTGCATGAGCCTTTCGAAGTTCGCAACCAGATTCTCGATATCTCTTGCAGTCACGTATACCTTCTCCTCCGTCTCAAACTTACCCTTGCTTAGCTCGTACAATATTACCGCCACAGCATGGCTTACGTTCATAACTGGATATTCGGGATTTGTAGGAATCGTGACGATCATATGACATCTCTCAAGCTCCTCATCGAACAGTCCGTAGTCTTCTCTACCGAAGGCTATGGCAACTCTGCCGTTCTTCTTACCTTCCAAAAACCTTCTAAGCTCTTCAGGGCTAAAGATCGGCCTTCTTATGTACCTCTCCTGAGCCTTTGCAGTCACCCCCGTTGTTCCGACGAGCATGTTCGTATGATCGAGTATCTCGTCAAAGCTGTTTAGTATTACTGCATTCTCAAGGATGTCTTTGGCATGTGCAGCAGTTATGTAAGATTGTTCGGTGATATTGCAGTTGTAGAGATAAAGCTCACTAAATCCGAAGTTCTTCATAACTCTAGCTATGAATCCTATGTTTTCTGGAATCTTAAGTCCGACAAGCAAGACGCCGATCTTCATGCTGGATTTCTCCATGATCTCGATAAATTCGTGTTGAAGTCGCACCTTCACGTTTTTGGCTTGATTATATTTTTTGCATAAACGCTTGTAAAGATTCTCATCATCTTTT
>CAYMEG010000052.1:2823-8303 GCA_964389535.1 uncultured archaeon
TTTGGCTTGATTATATTTTTTGCATAAACGCTTGTAAAGATTCTCATCATCTTTTAGCTTTAGTAGGCTACCACTATCAACCGATAGAATAAACACATCCCCTCTACCTGCTTCAGCCAATGCAACTCTTAGAAATTTCTCGTCATCAGGATCGTCGACGAATTCACTGACATCAAACTGCTTCATCTTGCCCGATTCGATCACATGAAATTTAATGGGTTCAATTTGTTCAGTCTCGGTACATTTTTTCCGCGATACATGTAACCTACGGATTCTAACCAAATTTCTCACAAAATCTGCATGAAACTTAGGTAGCGGATGACAACTCCCTACTTTGGCTGGTATCTGTTTATATTCGTCTAAAATTTCTGTTGAAAGTAAAATGACGATATCAAATCTCTTAGCCAATTCTGGTAGTTTATCTCCAAATACTCTGATCGACTCTATTTTATCCTAGCTTTTATCACCGCATGGTATGAATACCCCCGTATCTATGACTACCCTGATCTTTGATTTTTGCATACACAATCCTCCTTCGGTTATTTTAAAACAGCAAGGCTGTAATTTTTTCAGAGTCTGGTAATTCTTCTAATGTTCCATCTTCATAAACATCGATCTTCTTAATTTTAGTCCATGGTTCCTCTCTTGATCTCATTAGATGATATATCTTGACATCGCTAGGAGTTACCTTACCTACTTCGACAAGCTTTGCGATTGAGAGTGGTATTATCTCTGAGTGAGTAGTCATAACAATCGTTAAATTCTTTCTAATTGCTATTTCTGATATTTTTTCCATCATTTCAAACTGAAAAACAGGGTTCTTGTAGATTTCTGGTTCCTCAATTACGATTAGGCCGTAATCTAATGATCTTTCAAGTATAATGTCAATTAACATCTGATCTATCTGTCCGTCAGGTGCTATTTCAGCTGAAATTTTGTGTTCAGTGAATGGATCCTGAACTGTAAATGCAAAGAGAGACATTAAAGGTGTAATCTCAACAACATAATTCCCCAAACTCTTTAGACTTCTCTTTATTGGCTCAATTCTGTAACCTGTTAGAGCTCGATTTAAATCCGAAAAAAATACTTGTGCTGGAGGAAAGAGTGGCAATTCTTCGATTATTGGTTTTAAAAATCCCATTATAAATGGAACTATAGCCTTGGAGTCTGGCTTCTTTTGAATCTCCTCTGCAAGTTTTGGTAAAAACCTTAATGCTTGAAAGTACGCTACTCTTCTTGAAGGTAGAAGAAATTCTTCTTTCCAGGGACTAGCTGAGGATACAATGAATGTTCTTTCAGATTCTTCGGGTTTCTCTTCAATTTTAACAAGATTTCAACAGGATAGCATAGGGTTTCATTTTCAACTCTAACAACACTTCTTGCATCTAACCCATAAAGCATCTGTAGCGCCTTTTCAACTCCTATTCTTGGTGCCTTTGAAAAGAAATACAAAGCATAAGCCAAACTGGACTTCCCAGTAGCGTTCCGCCCTAAGAATATGTTGATCTTGCTCAAATCAAACTCTATTTCCTTAATACATCGCCAGTTTTTGATCCTTACATGCATAATCTAACCTCGCTCAACTCATACTTAAACGTTTGCTAGAGGATCAGCTTGGCTATCTCGATGGCTTTAAGTATGTGCTCCTTTGCGTTTTCCTCAATTACATCCTCATGACCCGGATAGAGTTTCTCAACTTCCAGCTGGGCAAGCCTCTGCAATGAATTCATCAATTCGAGCTTGTTTCCACCGGGCAGATCCACCCTTCCAAAAGCTCCGTGTGCAAAGACGGTATCTCCGCTGAAGAGCCACTTTTTGTTCGGCTCGTAGTAGCATACGCTGCCGGGTGTGTGGCCGGGAGTATGAATTACCTCAAGCTCTATCTCTCCCAAGTCGAAAACCTCCCCACCCCTCACCGGTACATCGGGCTCAACGTAGAATTTATAGCCAAACAACGTGTAACCTCTTTTGAGCAATTCGAACTCCATCTCATGCATTACGATCTTGCAACCGAACCAAAGTTTAAGATCGACAGATGCCATGGCATGATCGAAGTGAGAATGTGTTAGGAATACGTATTCAATCTCTTTCGGATTTATGTGCTTGCTGATAGCTTTGACGATAAACGAGGAATCTCCACCAACATCGATCAAGCTTGGTTTTTCATCGATCAAAAGGTAAGCGTTTGCCATGAGGGGTGGTGTTACGATTCTGATCGGTTGCATGATCTGAGTATGACTCGACAATTTTAACGATTTTGTAAGAATACGATTTTTCGGCACGCCTAATTCACAACCGTTTTAGTATGATGAGGTGGGGGTATGTATTACCTCTGCTTCTGATAGCACTGCTGCTAGCTGGCTGTGCAGGAACTCAGGAAGTTAAACCGGGTGAGACTCCCACCGAAAAGGTAGGTGGAGCTAAACCGACCGTCACTCCATACGAGAGACCTGAAATCAAAACGGCTGAAGAGGCTTGGAATGAGTTGATGAAGGGTAACGAGAGGTTTGTTAAGGGTGAAAGGATCCCAAGAAACCTTACGGCTGAGAGAATCAAGAATCTGGCTGACAACATCCCTTCGCCATGATGATCACATGCTCAGATTTAGGAGTTTGTCCCGAGATCAACTTCGATCAGGGTATCGGTGACATATTCGTGATCAGAATAGCAGGCAATGTTGTTGAGCCGGTGGTTTTGGGATCGATCGAGTACGGTGTTGAGCATCTCCACACGCCAATACTTGTTGTTTTGGGTCATCAGAGCTGTGGAGCTGTAACGGCAACGGTTTAAGCCGTTACTTCAGGAGAGGAATGCAAGGAAGGGAACATCTGCAGCATAATCGAAGAGATAAAGCTGGCGGTTGAGGAGGCTGAGAAGACCGGAAAGACAGGCAAGGAGCTAATCGAAGAGGCTGTAAACGAGAACGTTGAGCTCGTTACCAAGAAGATCCTACAGAACTGCAACGTTACAAGGGGAGCTAGTTGAGAAGGGAGAACTGGCGATCGTTGGAGCCAAGTATTACTTCGACACGGGAAAGGTCGTAAAGCTCTTCAAAGTAAACGAGAGCAATCTTGAGGCGTTTCTATCTGAATAATTTTAAAATTTTTTAGGCTACGGTTTTCTTCTTAAACTGACTCTCATATAGCCTTGCAACCCTTTCAATCGTATCTGCCTCTTCTGGACTCTTATCGTCTCTTATCCTTATGAAACGCGGAAATCTTAAAGCGTAACCGCTTTCGTACTTCGGACTCTTCTGAATCTCCTGATATGCTACCTCGAAGACTATCTTCGGCTGGAATTTGATCGTCTTTCCGTCTTCGTAGATTATCAGCGGCTTGAAAAGCTTCGTAAGCTCCTCTAAATCTTCATCCGTAAAGCCAGTTCCTACCTTTCCGATTGGTAGCAACTTGCCCGTCACGTCATCTCTGCATGCGAGCTCGAAAGAACTGATCAGATGGCTCCTCCTACCCTCCCCCCATTCACCGCCTATGACAACTAGATCCAATGTCTCCATTACCTCCTTGAGCTTGAGCCAGTGCTTACCCCTCTTGCCCGGAATGTAAGGTGAACTCGGATTCTTCAGCATCGCTCCCTCGTGTCCGGCCTCTAAAGCCTCTCTGAATACGGCTTCGATCTCATCTTTCCTGTTCGTAATGATTTGCTTTGCGATCTTAACTATCTCGTTCTCCTTGATTACGGATTCGAGCATCTTCCTCCTTTCTTCAAGCGGTAGATCTATCACCTCACCGTCGTTGTATAGGATGTCGAAGAAGTAAACTATCAAAGATATCTCGCCCATCACCTTGGTAATTTCGTGCTTCCTTCTGAAACGTCTGAGGACGTGCTGAAATGGCATCGGCTTTCCGTCCTTCACAGCTATAACTTCTCCATCCAAAATAACTCCCTCTTTAACGCACCTCTTAACAGCATCGACTATCTCCGGCAAAGCTCTCGTAACGTTTTCAAGCCTCCTTGAATATATCGTAACCTTCCCGTTACCCCAGTGGACCTGAACCCTGCTACCATCGAACTTCCACTCCACAGCAACTCTCTTCATCTCCCTTATGGCCTCATCTACACTTTCGGCAACCTGAGCGAGCATCATCCTAACCGGCACGTGCAGTTCTATCTTTAACTCATTAAGTCCCTCCTTACCCTTGTTCTTGGCTACAACAGCAACTCTCCCCAGATCGTTCGTAATCATGTAAGCCCTTTCAACGAGTTCCGCATCAACAAGCCATGCCCTTGCTATTGCATCTCTGATTATCCCCTCCCCAATACCGAGCCTCATCTCTCCCAGTATAAGCCTTGTGAGATACCTCGCCTCTATCGGCGTTGCCGAAACGTAGAGATCCGTTAAAAGCATGATCTTCCTTTTCTGACTACCCTCTCCTTCAAGTGAGGATATCTTGTCGAATATCTCTCTGACCTTAGCTACGGTAAGTTCTTCAGCGAAGAGGGTCATCTGTGATTTTCCCTTCATCAGCTTCTCCGCAGCCAAGCCCAGATCACCGTATTCCTTCACAAGTCTCTCGATCTTCCTCTTGTCAACTCCGCTCACAACCTTCAAAGCTTCGTAGATCAATCCTACTCCGACTCCGAGCTCTCTCTCATCCCAACTCGGATAAACCTGACCCATCAGAAACAGGATAACGTTGTAGAGATCGTCATCATCCTCTATCTTCTTGATGAATGTGGCTACCCTTGCCGTCATTTCTAAGGTTGAGGAAATCCTTTCCAATATCGAACAGAATTCTGCAAACTCTCTAAACGTTAAGCTCATCGATAATCTGTCAACGGCATTGTATAAGCAACTTTCGACCCGGAAAAAATTATATGTAAAATTATTCTAACCTATTTAAAAACTCTTCATGTGTCAAAACATCTCCGAATGCGGGAAATATCTTCTCCTCGGCAAACTTCTGCTCCTCCTCCGATCTAGCTACTGTGCAGTCCTTGATCACGAAAACCCTATAACCCCTGTCGTAAGCTTCCCTAATCGTAGATTCAACGCAGAAGTTCGTTATGAAGCCCGTGACAGCTACATTTTTTATCCCTCTACTTCTCAGAATGAAGTCCAAGTTTGTGGAAGCGAATGCTCCGATCGTCTTCTTTCCCTCAACGACTATATCCTCCGGCGCTGGCTTCAGTTCATTCACCCATTCAACACCCTTTGAACTCTTTTTGAATGCTCCGCTTTCAACAACGGCCTTTAGGATTCCGGTTGGACTGCCAAGCTCTCTGTAGTCCTCGCTGAAGGATATCGGTATGTGGACTATGAGACATCCCTTCTTCCTAGCCTCTTCAACGAGCTTAGCTGTCCTTGGGATTACATCCTTCAACTGATCCTTCACAAGCCCATATAAAATTCCATCTTCAGAGCAAAACTCCTTTTGAAATTCTATGAGCAAGATCGCCGTTTCGTTCGCCTTCATACATCCAAAAATTTATCGATTAAAATAAAAGATTTTTCTTTTTGA
>CAYMEG010000053.1:0-8249 GCA_964389535.1 uncultured archaeon
CATCTTTGCAATCATCTTAGCGTAATCGACCTTAGCCCTCTTGAGATGTAGAAGGATGTATAGATGAACTGGAGTCAAATCATTAGGCATATTAAGATGTTTATCCCACTCTTTTAAGGTGTTCGCAATGATGGAATGGGATGTAGAGAGGTTCAAGAAGATGTTTCCAAACCTCTATTACGAACTGCAAGGTGCTAAGATTCCTACCGTATTGGATCATTTGGAGATCTGTCAAAACGAAGAGGAAGCGTTGGAAGTCATAGAGTTCTTTGAAAGAAAGGGAGAGATCACAAAAGAGTATGCAAACTTCTTAAAGAGGAACATAAAACAGCTGAGCTTCCTATTTGGGACAAGGAAGAGGGGAGACTATGAAAGGAGGGGTCTGATTGATTGAGATCGGAATTGCGGGAAAACCAAATGCCGGAAAATCCACGTTCTTTAAAGCGGCAACTCTCGTTGATGTAGCGATAGCGAACTATCCGTTTACAACGATAGAACCGAACATCGGCATAGCTCATGTCAAAGTTAGATGCGTATGCAGGGAGCTGGGCATAGAATGTGGTAAGTGCATAGACGGCTGGAGATTCATTCCGATAAAGCTGATAGATGTGGCTGGTTTGGTGCCTGATGCTCACAAGGGAAGAGGCTTAGGAAACGAATTTTTGGACAACTTAAGGCAGGCTGAAGCGATAATTCATGTGGTCGATGCTTCAGGCTCGACGGATGAGGAAGGTAACGAAATAGGCATTGGAGAGAGGGATCCGGTTGAGGATGTAAAGTTTCTGTATAGGGAATTGGACATGTGGCTCTTCGGCATCTTAAGGAGAAACTGGGATAAGATAGCCAGAAGGATTCATCTTGAGAAGAGAGATCCGGTTAAATTTATCACCGAACAGTTGGCTGGCCTGGGCTTTAAGGAGTGGCATGTCAGAGAAGCTTTGAGAGAAGTTGGAAAGAACGTTCACGAGTTCGATGAGAATGACCTGCTTAAATTTGCAGTAGAGCTTAGGAAGAGGAGGATGAAGATGATAATTGCTGCCAACAAGGCGGACAAAGCTCCAGAGGAACTGCTTAAGAGGCTTATGAGTTTAAACGAGATTGTAATCCCAACCTCTGCGATCTTCGAACTTACGTTGAGAACAGCAGCAAAAAACGGATATATCAGATATCTGCCGGGAGATGGAGACTTTGAGGTTGTTAGAGAACTCAACGAAAAACAGAAGAAAGCTTTAGATATGATAAGGAAGTTCATGAAGAGGTTCGGTGGAACGGGGGTTCAGAAGGTGATAAATACGATCGTATTCGATGTACTGGGATACATAGTCGTATATCCGGTTGAGGATGAGAACAAATTTACAGATACAAAGGGAAACATACTACCAGACGCTCTGCTTGTGAAGAAGGGTACGACTGCGAGAGATCTAGCATACATGATCCATACGGAAATAGGTGAGAACTTCATATATGCCGTAGATGCCAAGAAGAAAATGAGAATAGGTGAAGATTACGAGTTAAAGCACAATGACGTTATAAAAATAGTCTCCGCAGCGAAATAATACTATACCCATATCGGGATAACTAACCACGATCGATGGGATCAATAACGAATAAATTTTATAATCATTAATTTCACAATATTTGATGATTGACGGATTACCTACTCTCGACGATGTAGATTACGATGGTAAAAGCATCCTGCTAAGACTCGACATAAACGCTCCCATAGTCGATTCAACGATTTTGGACACGACACGTTTTGAAAGTCACATTCCCACCCTCAAGGATCTTGAAAATTCTAAGGTTGTAATATTAGCTCACCAAAGTAGACCTGGCAAGAAGGATTTCACAACACTCGAAATTCATGCGAAGATACTTTCCGAGCTTTTGGGAAAGGATGTTGTTTATTTGGACGAGATATTCAGCAGTAGGGTTATCGAAAGGATAGAGAAGATGGACGTTGGAGAGGTTATACTGCTAGAAAATGTCCGATTTTACTCTGAGGAGCAACTTAAGAGAAGCCCCGAAGAGCATGCAACATCTCACATGGTCAAAAAACTGAAGGATCACTTCGACCTATACGTAAACGATGCTTTTTCAGCATGTCATAGGGCTCACGCATCTTTGATTGGCTTTCCACCGGTTCTGCCTTCGGTGGTTGGCAGACTCGTGGAGAAGGAGGTAACGGCACTATCTAAGGCTTTGAAGAGTGAAGGGAGTAAGGTATTCATACTGGGCGGAGCAAAGATCGAGGATGCTGTAAAGGTAATGAAAAACGTTTTAACGAAGGGTATAGCCGATAAGGTCGTTCTGACTGGCGTAGTAGCGAACTACTTCCTGATGCTTTCTGGAAAGGAAATCGGCGAAGTTAACAAGAAAGTTGTGGAAGAGAACAAGGAAGGTATCGACGATAACGAGATGCTCGAACTCTACAACAGATACAAGGATAAGATAGTCCTGCCGATAGACGTTGGAGTTGAAGTCGACGGTGTAAGAAAGGACGTTCCGCTTGAGAAGTTTGACGGGAGGGCAAAGATAATGGATATAGGAATTGAAACGATATCGATGCTTTCGGATGAAATTCCGAAGTACGATGTCGCCGTTATAAACGGGCCAGCGGGAGTTTTCGAGGATGAGAGGTTCACGTTGGGAACATTTGAGATCCTCAAGGCCGTAGCCAAAGCTAAGTACTCGGTGGTCGGAGGAGGACATATCTCAACGGCCGCAAGGATGACCGGAATCGACAAAAAGATGGATCACGTTTCAGTGGCTGGAGGAGCGTGTATAAGGTTCCTGAGCGGTGAGAAGTTAATAGCTTTGGAGGTTATCAAGGAATACTGGAAGAAGAAGTGGAGCAAGGTTATCGGGAAAATATCTTAACTTCTAAAAAATTTTAGATCAGAATGTTGATAAAACCGGCTGCAAGAACTAACCGCATCTCGTATAACCGCAAACCCTACAAGTTTCGCATCCTTCCAAGTACTCAAGGATGTTGCCACATTCTGGGCAGGGAGTGCCAAATCTTCTCCTCTCCTCTTTGATTTCCCTGAACTCCTTAAATTCAGTCAGTGGCTTGACTTTCTTAGCGTTACCTTTCAGATACCTCTCCAAGGCTTTCGCTATTCCATCTGCGCATGAGGTTACCATCTCTCCCTCATCGAAACCCACAGCCGGACATCTGATTCCCTTAAGCTGATCAATTATAGCCTCCGGGCTAACACCGCTCCTCAAAGCTATGGAAATTAATCTACCGATCGCTTCAGTCTGCGAAGCAAAACAGCTACCGCTCTTGCCCAGATGAACGAAAACTTCAGCCAATCCATATTCATCCTCGTTTATCGTAACAAACAGCGATCCGCAGCCAGTTCTAATCCTAATAGTCTTGCCAGATGTTATCTTGGGGCGAGGCCTCGGCTCGATGTACCTCCTAAGCCTTTCTATCTTTTTCGTAACCAGAACCTGCTCCTCCCTGCTCCCGTCTCTATAAACCGTTACCCCCTTGCATCCAAGCTCGTAAGCCATCAGAAATACCTTAGCGACATCTTCTCTCGTCGCATGGTTTGGCAGGTTTACAGTTTTGGCTACGGCATTATCGACGTACTTCTGAAATGCCGCCTGCATCCTAACGTGCCAGCTCCAGTGAATATCCAGCGCACACTTGAATACCCTCCTTATCTCCTCCGGTAATTCCTTCATTCCCTGAATGCTACCCTCATCAGCAATTTTAGCTATAAGCTCGTCGCTATACAACCCCATCTTTTTGAGAGTTTCCTCAAAAACTTGATTGATCTCAAAGAACTCCTCCCCGTTCAGTACATGGGTTCTCTTATAGGCTAGGGCATAAACTGGCTCAATGCCACTGCTACAGCCAGCTATGATGCTTATCGTGCCAGTAGGAGCTATTGAGGTTGTTGTAGCGTTTCTCATCTTTATACCCTTCTTCTCCCATACACTACCCTTCCAATTTGGAAATACACCCCTTTCCTCAGCCAAAGCCTGCGAAGCTTTATGGGATTCCGACTGAATGAAAGACATCAGCCTTTCAGCCAACTGCAAAGCTTCTTCACTGTCGTATGGAATCTTAAGCTTAAACAATAGGTCAGCCCAGCCCATTACGCCCAATCCGATCTTTCTATTGGCTTTCGTCATCTTCTCAATCTCAGGAATTGGGTAGCTATTTACGTCGATGACGTCATCCAAAAACCTGACGGCCAACCAAACTACATCCCTAAGCCAATCCCAATCTATATCTTTACCCTTTACGAATTTTGAGACGTTTATACTTCCCAAATTGCAGGATTCGTATGGAAGAAGCGGCAATTCACCGCAGTTGTGAACTACAAAGCCGTTCGCATCGAACGCATGTATTTCCTTAACATGAGCATCGTAAACCTCCTCATACCCTTCAAATTCGATAGATTCCACGGTTGCAACGAACCTCGTTTTATTCGGCTTTCGCTTGTAGCTTGAAATGAGTTTTTCAAGCTTCTCTGCTTTTTCAACATCACCGAATCCGATCTTCTTGTAGAACTCAAAAACATCTTCGTTTAAGATAATGAGTTCGTGCTGTGCTTTAATATTATACTCCTTCAGCCCACCCTTGCCATCGGGATGCTTTTGCTTTCCGGCTTTCCTCATATTCTTGTAGATCTTTGAATAGATTCCCAACCTCAGAAGCATCCTCTGAACGGCTTTTAGGATCTCCAGATCGCTCTGAGAGAGTCTTATGCTTATACCTTTCTCCTGCGAACCTTGAACAGATCCATCAGCATCGAACAAACCTCTCAAAAATCCGATGTAAAAGTCCTTAGATGCTTTTTCAATCTCTGGTGTTATGGCATTTCCATTGGGCATCAATCTTCTCGCAAGCTTCATTATATAGGCTGTAGAGAATCTATATTCATTCCTCCTCTTGATCCAGCCTTTAAAGTCCTTTCTATGAGGGAATGAGCAAGCGTACTGGTAAGCCATTTCCCTGATCGATCTCGCACCTCTATCATCGCCATAAACTGAAAGAATTGCCTTCTTCTTGGTTATTGTTCCCAAGAGCAAACCAATTAAATATCCTTCCTTCTCGCCATACCTTCCATCCCAGCCTTCAAATTCTCTATGGTCGTTCAAAACGATTTTATCTCCAGGCTTGAGATCGCAAGCCTTAACCCACTCCGTCTCAAGCAAATATCTTGTCATCCTTTTTACCTTCAAAATCGGATGATTTCCTGTGAGTCTTAACTCGAATCCTTCCTTTGTCTTGAGCCTGTAAACTTTCTTAATGCCCGTAAAAAAGAAACCGTCACTCTCATACTTTCGCCCATTCACAACGGCAACGAACCTCTTGCCAATTAGGTCCTTAACCTGCCTTGGGCCTTCAGAAGTCATTATCCAAGTGTCTGCGGTGACGCAAGGATTCGTAGCTTCGATTTTTCCGACATGAGGAGTAGGATTGTATCTATTTATCGTGTCTATAAAAATCATTCCCGGCTCGCCGTTTCTCCAAGCTCCTTCGACAATCAAATCGAATATTTTCTTAGCTGGAACTTTCCTAACCACCTTTCCAGTTCTCGGGTTTATCAGCTCGATCTCACCATCGTTCTTAAGAGCTTCCATGAAATCGTCGGTTATCGCAACGCTGATGTTGAAGTTTCTGAGCACTCCCTCCTCCCACTTCGCTTTGATGAACTCTTCTATGTCAGGATGATGAACGCTCAAAACACCCATGTTTGCCCCTCTTCTCTTACCACCCTGCTTTATCTGCTCCGTAGCGCAGTCGAAGATTTTCATAAAAGAAACCGGACCACTTGCAACTCCTTTGGTAGATCTGACTATATCTCCTTTGGGTCTTAAGCGAGAGAAGCTAAAACCGGTGTTGTGAACTACGATAAATCCGTTCTTCGTTCCAGCCAAGTAGTTTTCATAGTGTTCGACGGATAGATCGTAGAATGGCTCATCGGAATAGATCTTAACAATTTCTTTAACCTCCTCAACGAGTTCGATCAGTCTTCTTACTTTAGCAAGCTTCTCTCTCAGCTCATTGTCAGCCAATCCTTCAGCTTTTCTAAGAACGTTCAGGAGTTTAAATCTTGAAATCCTCCCCCTAACCTTCCACTGACTGAGACTTATTACCGATCCATCCTTGAGCACGATTTCGGAACCGTTCGGAATCCCTCTAACAATCAGAGGTTTTAGCAGTTTAACGAAAGTATCATAATTCAGCTTTAGCTCAGATTCTTGAAGCAGTAGCAGTCCTCCATCTGAGGCAAATAAGATGTCGCTCGAATCTGCTCTTATCACTAAATCCCCAGCTTCAAGCTCATCGGCTCTTTTCGTGACCAGTCTAAAGTCTTCAGTTAAAACAAAGAAGGGGTGCCAGTCCGACGTTCGAATTTCAATATCTCCAACTCTGACCTTATATTTGGCAAATCTGGGAACGTCAAATATCCAGACTCTCGTTACCTTCGCTTTCTTGAACTCGCAACTTGTAGGATCGAACGCGTAAGTGTATAGACCATCAACTTCAACGTATTTCCCGTTTCCGAACTCCTTAAGCTTTCTTCCAGCAGAAACCCTTTCGAACAACTCTCTTATCTTTAGGATTTCTCTCCTTCCATCTTCATGCTCTATGAAAATTAAGGAATCACCGTTTATACAACCCCCGCCACTCTTTTGCACCTTAGCCATGTCCCAAAGTGCTTTAAAGATCCCATCTATGGAATCCTCAATCGGAATGACAAAACAAGCGGAGAGCTGGTTTAGTTCAGTCCCGGCATTCATCAAAGTGGGAGAATTTGGCAAAAAAAGCTGTTCATCCATTATTTTAAAAAATTTCTTTGCCATTTCATCCGGATTTTCGCCATATAGCTCTTCAGCCTTAGCTATCGCATTTGCAACCCTCCAGAGCATCTGCTCGGGAGTCTCTATGACATTCCCCTCGTCATCCTTAAGCAGATACCTCTTTTTTAGCACGATCTCAGCCGTCTTTGTTAGCTTCATTCTCTATCCCCCACTTCAATTTCTCCTTCGATCCTTATTTGCTTTTTCGAAACTCCGAGCAAAGATATAAATAAAATAGAACGAGTCGTAAAAGTATGGAATACGTGATTGTAAAGGCCAAGATCTGTAACGTCAACAGAACGAAATGCAGAGAAATCGAACTCATAGCAGATACCGGAGCAATATACACAGCCATTCCAAGGGATATTCTTCTCGACTTAGGAGTTAGGCCAAAAGGTAAGAGGAAGTTTAAAATTGCGAGTGGTGAAGTTAAGGAATTTGAGATAGGTGAAGCCTACATCGAAATAGATGGTGAAGGAGTAACAACCGTAGTTGCCTTTCTGCCCGAGGGTTCGAAACCTCTCTTAGGAGTTACGACACTCGAACTTTTGGGATTGCAGGTCGATCCGGTTACAGGTGAGCTAAAGCCGATGGAATTGCTGTTGCTTTAAAACCATTCTCGCCACATTGCCGATGAGTATCAACTCTCCTTTGAAATCGATTCCGAGTATTTTGACTTTGTAACCTAAATCTTTCCAAGTCTTTTTGAAGCTGATCAGCTCTTTTAGGTGCATTAGAATGCTTATGTTTCTCAGGATCACCACAACCGTAGAATTCCTTGCTACAACAATTTCGAGCAGTCTTAATATCGTTAAGAACGTACTAAGTCTTTCCAATTAACGTGAATTTTCCTCCAAAAGGACTTTGCTAACCTTTACACTTTTTTACGACAATTTTAATCGAAAATAAAAAATGTTAAAGTTCATCCATCTTTTCTCTTATAGCTTTCATCAGCTTCTCTGCAACCACCTTGCCGTCCACCTTTCCTCTGAACTCCTTCATAACTAAGCCCATCAGAGGCTTGAAAGCGTGCTCACCTCTCTCCCTTATCAGATCTATCTTCTCCACTACGAGCTTGGCAATGTATTCATCTAAATCTCCAGCCTTGCTGAGAGATTCCACTATTTCCTCAACGCTTGCATCTGGATTCTGACAGAACATCTTCAAAACTTCTTCAGCTCCTTCTTTTGCGATTTTACCGTCTGCAATCAACTCAAGGGCAATTCTGTAGTGCCTCTCGTTAAGAACATCGATGTTGTAGCCGTCTTTCTTCAGTTCAGCCGGAATTATATGTAAAACCCTTGCAACGATTGTAGGAGCGATCTTTTCGGCAAACTCTTCGAACAACCTATAATACTCCGAATCCGCAATGGTGTAAGCCAAATCGTAGCTTAAGCCATACCTCTCAACGTATCTCTTAG
>CAYMEG010000054.1:0-4739 GCA_964389535.1 uncultured archaeon
ACATCCAGTATCTCAGGCCTATCGATCGGAAAGTTGTAGCTTTTGAAATCGTATTCTTCGATCTCGCCAGATTTCTTAATAACGGTTATCTCGAGCTTTGGAAGAGGTAAAAGCTTGATCAGCTCTTCCTTAAGTTTACTGTAATCTCCACGAATCGTTCTCGATCTTTTACCAACCTTAACCTTCACCTTCCCCGTATGCTTGGGCTTAAGAAATTCGTTAAACTTCTTAAGTTTATCCAAACGATCCCTTCTTACGTAAGTCTTGCCTAGATGCGTGTAGATGTATATCAGCTCCCCCTCCTCTGTAGATTTCTTTAAAGCAAACCTGACCTCACTCTGAGTCCTTCCACTTATCTGGCGAATCCATTCCATTGGCATAGGAACGCTTATCTCCTCTACTATCTTGTGCCTCCTCGATTTTTTCCATAGTTCCTCCAAAACATCCCTATCAACGTTTATGTCGATAATCTTCTTTGCTTGGTCTATCGAGGTGATCAGATCGTCCGTGTCGATAGTGTCTGGAGTTACAAGATATACTACGAATTTGACGTCCCTTCCGACCCTTCTCATTATCCTCCCATGTCTCTGTATGAACCTGAGTGGGCTTGAGGTGTTAGACCAATTTACCAGAAGATCTGCAGTCGGCAGGTCTACGCCTTCCTCTCCAGCTGAAGTTGAAACTATCACATCCGCTTGCCTAGCTTCTTCAAGCATCTTCTTCATCTTTTCCCTCTGTCTTCCGATTATGAGCGAAATTCTGTAATTTGTTTCTTTGCTCAATATTTCAGCGATTTTCTTTGCAACGATGACCCTTTCAACAAAAACTATGGCCTTTTCGAATCCCTCATAAAGCTCCAAAGCTCTGAAGAGGTACCTGAGTTTGTGAAGATCCCTGAGCTTGAGAACTTCATCCCTCAAATCGTCAAGCAATTTCGAAAGCTTGTTCTTCCTGCTTAAGCTTTCTTTCAGGGCTAAAGCTCCATCCTTGGCAAAGAACTTTAGAGCTGAGGTGTAAACAAGCTTTTCGCTACCTCTGGCAAGATTCCTCCTTCGATCGATCTCATCGTACATATCCATCTCCTTGCGATCGAACTTCGTTTCAAAGACGTCTGCTATCCATTCGGCGATGAAAGGTTTAACATCGCTGGTGGACCACTCTCTAATCTCCCCTATCAGACATTCGATCTCACTTCTCCTCTTCTTCGGAATGTAGGCCGACAAACCGAGCCTATAGTCGCATTCAAGCTCCTTCAAAACTTTGGCGTATGCGTCATTTCCGACGGCATGATGGCATTCGTCTACAACGATCGCATCGACCTTAACCGATTCGAGATCGTTGTAAACTGTTTCCGGCGTTGAAATCGCAACCCTTGCACTCCTCCACATCTCCTCCCTTTTATGCTTCGGATGAATCCCGTAAATAGCTTTAGAATCTATTCCCAGCCGTCTGTAAACCTTGTGCGTCTGTTCGACCAATATCCTCGTAGGTACCAAAACCAAAGCTTTCTTAATCAAACCTCTGCTAAAAAGATCTTTTAGAAAGAACGCACCAATTATCGTTTTTCCGGTTCCGGTTGGTAAAACGAGAACGGATCTCTTTAGCTTTAAAGCGTGCTTCATAGCTTCCCTTTGATAAGGCCTAAGCTCGATCATCTTTCGATTAAAGGAACGAGTTCCCTTGCAACCTTCGAATAAAGCTGAACGCAATCCCTATACTTCGTATCCGGAATTCCGGTGTATATCAGATGGATCTTCGTCGGCAGTTCTTCGTCGTATATCTCCCTAACTATGAACTCCGCAAGAGCCTTCGCCAAGGGCTCAAGTTTCGGATACCCCATCCCCAACGGAACCCTCTTCTTCATAACGATTCCCCTAAGCTTTATACCCGTTACCTGCGAAAACCTGAGCGATAGGTAATCTGGACATAGGTTCAAGGCTTTCTTAAGCAGATTCTTCCAGAAGGATTCATCCGTTTCATCCGAAGCTTTGTGGAACAGACCGGTTCTATAAACGTCCTTTTCCCTCATCCAGTCGTTTTCGAGTTGCAGCGATATTATAACCCTGCTGGAGTTTAGAGCCTCCATTATCGACCTTATCTCATCGATCGAACCGAGTAGATACCTAGAATACGTCGTTTCAAGCGATACCTTGATCTTCTCTGTGTTATCCAGTATCATCCTTACGGTTTCCGATGCCACATCTATCGTTCCATCGAGATCTTCAAGTTTACCTCCCAGATGTAGGTTGAATACCTCAGCCCCTGCCATTTCAGCTTTCTTCGCAGCTGCTATCAATCCTTTTCTAGCCCTTTCAAGGGTCTCGGCGTTATCGGAAACCGTGCTGTAATATGGGGAATGGGCAGTTATGGTGTTGAAAACCCTTGCGAGTTCTCCGTATTCTCTAAAATATTCATCGATATATCTCTTCCTCGTAAAATCATACGGCGGGATCTCCGTAAGCCTCATTCCCAAAAGCTCTGCAACGTGCAACTTCCACTTTCCGTTGTACGTTCCCCAATCGAATAGAGCCATGTAAAAATATTATGCTTCAAATTATAAAAATTTTGGCACTACATTTATATACTAACGCCGACAAGCCAGTATCTGCAATGAGAAGATGCCCGGTTTGCGGAAAGCCCATTGAAGGAAACCTGGAGATGTGTCCGGGGTGTTATGCGGAAAGAAGGGATATATTCTGGTTAGATAATATCATCGAGCTTATCAAATGTCCAAGGTGTGAGTTCTTTAAGATCAGAGGAAAATGGAGAGATATATCGTTTGAGGATGCTTTGGTTGAAACCGTTCAATCGTCACTCAGAATCCATCCAGAATTCGAGGTTGAAGATGTGATCATCAATCCACTTGCAAGGGGAGAGGTTGGAAAATACGCCGTAAGACTTGAAGGTTTGTTAGATGGAGAATTCGTCAGTGTTGAGAAGGTAGTAGAGGTTAGAGTCAGGAGGGAGGTTTGCAAGAGATGCAGCAGAGAAGCTGGCGGCTATTACGAATCGATAGTCCAGATCAGGGCGGATGGCAGAGAGATCGATGATGATGAGTTGAAGGTTGTGAGGAGAATAATCGACAGAGTTCTCAAGAAGGAAAGGGAGAACCAGAAGGCCTTCATAAGCAAGATAGTCGAAAGGAGGGAGGGTGTGGATTACTACTTCGGCGACAGAAACATAGGCAGAAAGATCTCAAGGCTCATAGCGGACGAGCTTGGAGGTAGGATCATCGAAAGCAAGAAGATACATACGAGGAAGGATGGGCAGGATGTTTACAGATTCACATACGCCGTAAGGTTGCCAGCTTACAGGAAGGGAGACATCGTTGAAGAAAATGGGAAGATATGTATTGTTACGAGTCAAAAGCTCGGCAAGGCTATTTCCTTAGAAGGTGGAGAAACGATTAATCTGAGAAACCCCAGAGTTATAGCAAGGAGAAGGGAGATAAAGGAGAGTGTTGTGATCAGTTGCGATGAGTTCGTCGTGGAGGTTCTGCATCCAATCACGCAGCAGGTAGTTCAGGCTAAGAAGCTAAATGTAGAACTTAAGCCGGGAGACACTGTGTTTGTAGTCGAGCATAACGATGCAATATACGTGATTCCAAAGGATCTTAAAGTTTAAAATCATCCTTAGCGAAGGAAAAATGATCAATGAAGGCGGTTAGGGTTCCAAAGATAGAAGCTGAGAAGGTGAGGAAATTCGCAGAGAAGATCGGAGCCAAGGATAAGAGTAGACTGATCGTAGCTAAAGGTGATTACGTGGAGATTCCCATTTATGACGGCTACGAAGAACACTTCAAAGACTATGAGATCATCGAGCAGGAAAATCCAGTATTTGCTAAGAAGACCGATCTTTATGAAATTTTGAAGGAGAAGATACCCAGAGATCTTTGGAATTTCATTCCAAGGAGGTACAAAATCGTAGGGGACATGATAATGATCAAGATTCCAGATGAGCTTGAGAGATTTAAGCATCTCATTGGGCAAGAGCTTTTAAAGATTCATCCGAGATGTAAAGCGGTTTGGAGGGATAAGGGCAAGGAGGGTATGCTTAGAAAGCCAAACGTGGAGCTTGTAGCCGGGCAGGGAAGCGTCACGATTCACAAGGAGAACGGCTGTCTATTCAAGTTGGATGTAACCAAGGTAATGTTCAGCGTGGGAAATCAGGGAGAGAGGATGAGGATGGCAAAGATCGTGCGAGATGGCGAGATCGTAGTTGACATGTTTGCTGGCATAGGTTACTTCTCAATACCCATCGCCGTTCACTCAAAGCCAAAGAGGATCTATTCGATCGAAATCAACCCCGACTCCTACGAATTCTTGCTTGAAAACATTAGGTTAAACGATGTTAACTGTATAGTTCCGATTTTGGGTGATTCGATGCACGTTACTCCGGAAGGTATAGCGGATAGGGTCATCATGGGGCACATATTTTGCCACGAATTTCTGCCAGTAGCGATAAGAGCTCTGAGGGAGGACGGTGGAGTAATCCACTACCATGAGTCGGTTCCAGAGGTTATCATAAACAGACCCATCGAAAGGATAAAAAAGGCTTGCGAGAAACTCGGGAAAAAAGTTAAAATTTTAAACTTCAGAAAGGTTAAGAACTACTCTCCGGGAGTCTTGCATATGGTCGTCGACGCTTACGTATCGTAGAATCACATAACTTACAATTTCTTGGTGGTGATGCAACATCGTTGATTAGGTTTAAATCTTCCACAACGCGGTGTCACAACA
>CAYMEG010000054.1:4839-8200 GCA_964389535.1 uncultured archaeon
AAACTAAAGTTGAAAAGTTCATGAATCCAAATGACTCACATCTATATCAGCCTTCCGTACCTATCGATTTCACCGTTCTTGATCCTCGTCGAAGATATCGGTTTACCATCCTCGGCCAAAACAAAATCGACCTTCACGATCTTTATCGGCTTCTTTCCAATTTCCCTTCTTTTCTCATTGATCTTCAAGGCTACATCATACGTTTCTGGAGATACCACCAGATATTCAAAATCTATCTCGAGGGTCTTGCCATAGGGATCACAGATCTTCACGATTTCCGGTTCAAAACCGTATCTTCGCTTGATATACTGTCTGACATTTTTAGCTCTGATTTCGAAAGGTAAAACGGATCTAAACCTTTTGCGAGCCATTTCATCGCTGGTGATTCCGATCATAACACTTCTACCACCCAACTTGATCGCGACATCTATCAACTTCTTGTGGCCTTCGTGCAGAGGCTCGAAGGTACCACCCAACGCCACCTTCGGCTGATCTTTCATTGTAATGAAGATAATATAAAAAGACAGATAATATTATCGTCTGCATGAGCACGATCTTTTACCGCCGGGCGATCAAAATTTTGTTGGCTGGAAAAGAAAATTGATCAAGCAGGCGACGATGGGCCGATTTCGTGAAATATTTAAATTTCATGCCACTCAAGGGCCAGATCAAACAAGAAACTCAAGATCATCGATGGAACAACTAAGAAAGTCTAAATCTTTGGATTATCTCTCTGCCGATCAATTTTATGGCCTTTGCCTTATCCTTTCCGATTGGACTTCCAACGATCAGCTGCGTAATTCCAAGTCTCTTCAACTCCTCGATCCTATCGATGACATCATCGGACGTCCCGCTTATTGAAAAAGCTTCAACCATCTCATCGGTTACGGCTTTCTCCAGTTCCCTCCAATTACCCTTTGCAAAGGCATCGTTTAAAGCCTTCCTCACGGCATTCACGGCCTCCTCATCTATACCGTGCCTATCCAAAACATCATTCGGACAACTCGTAACTATAAAAGCAACAACAACCTTTGCATTTTGAATGGCTGTATCTCTATTCCTATCGATGCTAAAGGCCGAGCAGACAGCTATATCGAATCCATCTTTCACGTTTAGATTTTTCAAAGCTAGTTCGACATCCTTGGGGTGGGATGCGTTTATTATAACCCCATCACCGATTTCCGATGCCAATTTGAGCATCCTTGGACCTTGGGCTCCGATGTAAATTGGAACATTTCCAGAGTTGAAGGTAAGCTTTGCCTCATTAAATCTGAAAATCTCACCGTCAAATCTTACGGTTTCTCCATTTAAAAGTCTCCTTATTATCTGAACAGCCTCCTTAACACATGTCAGCGGTTTTTTTCTCCTTATTCCAATCTTTTCAAGCGTAAATTTATCTCCTGCACCAATTCCCAAAATCGCTCTTCCATTACTTATCTCGTTGATCGTAGCTATAGCAGAAGATATCACGGCTGGATTGATGTGAAAGGGGTTCGTAATCCCTGTCCCGATCTTAACTCTTTGAGTGGCTTTTGCAAGGATAGTAAGGATTACAAACGCATTTCTATTGTTGTAATGGTCGGTAACCCAAACGTAGCTAAAACCGCTATCCTCAGCGAGTTTGGCGTAGAATTCGATCTCGTAAAACTTCACATTCGGTGTTAGCTCTATACCAAACTCCATGCTACAAATTATCAGTCACGATTTTTAAAGATAGTTGTTCGAGCAAACATTTTTGAACTCCCGCCCAATTTATATTATGAGGTATCGCTTCGTCGATCACACGGCGGACATAGCCTTTGAAGCTTACGGTTCAAATTTAAAGGAGCTGATTGAGAACGCTACGCTAGCATTTTACGAGGCTTTTGTGGATCTCTCAAGGTTAAAAGTTGATACCGAAAGGTCATTGAAGGTTAAAGCGGATTCTCCAGACTATCTACTCTTTAACTGGCTGAACGAGCTGCTCTTCATGTTCGAAACTGATTTCTTCGCCGGCAAGGATGTTAACGTCGAAGTAGTTGAGAACGAAGGCTTGAGAGCTGAGGGGATTATCAAAGGAGGGAATATAAATCCAGAAATAGTTAAAACTGAACCGAAGGCTATAACGTTCCACAAATTTAAAGTTGAACAAAAGTATGGTAATTGGGTTGCGTTCGTAATCATCGACATATAATTTTACTGTTTTAAACAAAATTAAAGTATAAAAATTGATCTTTGAAAAATATGGTAAAGTTCTTAAATTATTAGGATAATTGTTAGGATGCGGCGGTGGTATCATGAATATATTTGAGGATATCCTTACTTCTCCAAAGATCTTCAAGAATAGGGATGTACTACGTCACACCTACACTCCCGATGATTTACCGCATAGAGATGAGCAGATCCGAACCTTAGCTTCGATTCTGGCTCCAGCTTTGAGAGGTGAAACTCCTTCAAACGTTCTGATCTACGGTAAAACCGGAACAGGAAAGACTGCCACGGTAAAATTTGTCGGGAGACAGCTTGAAGAGATGAGCAGAAGGCTTAACGTCCATTGCATGGTTCACTACATAAACTGTGAGCTGATAGATACACAGTACAGGGTTCTCGCATCGTTGGCAAACGCTTTGGGTAGAAACGTTCCCATGACGGGCTGGCCAACAGATCAGGTCTATGAGGAGGTTAAGAAGGCACTGGACATGAAGGAGCAGACGGTTATAATAGTACTCGACGAGATCGATAAGTTAGTTAAGAAAGGTGATGAAGCCTTATACAACCTCTCAAGGATAAATTCTGAGCTTGAGAGGGGAAGGGTTAGTATAATTGGAATTTCGAACGATCTGAAATTTAAGAATTACCTAGATCCACGTGTGATCTCATCTCTAAGTGAGGAGGAGATAATATTTCCCCCATACAATGCTGAGCAACTTAAGGATATTTTGGAGCAGAGGGCCAAGCTCGCATTTTATGACGGTGTGCTCGATGACGAAGTTATTCCTTACTGTGCCGCTTTAGCGGCCCAAGAGCATGGAGATGCAAGGAAAGCTTTGGATCTACTTAGAGTAAGCGGTGAAATTGCAGAGAAAGAGAACGCTGACAAGGTTACGAAGGAGCATGTGAAGAAGGCTGTGAAGAAGATTGAAAGCGATCATATAGCTGAGGCCGTCCGAACGTTACCAACGCAGAGCAAGATCCTTCTGTTTGGAATGGTTCTGCTTACGGAATCCGGCTATCGGAAGTTTACAACCGGAGAGGTCTATGCGGTCTACAAGAACCTATGCAGAAGGATAGGTATGGACGTTCTGACGCAAAGGAGGATTAGCGATCTTATTTCTGAGCTCGACATGCTCGGAATAATAAACTCTATCGTAATTTCCAAAGG
>CAYMEG010000055.1:0-1775 GCA_964389535.1 uncultured archaeon
CAAACCTATCGTCTTCCTGTATCTCATTCCTGGGAACTTTATCTTCGAAATCGCTGAATATGCTTTCTCTCTTGCCTCATCGAGTGTTCTACCTCTTCCAACCACCGTAAGAACCCTTCCACCTGTTGTTACGTAGCCGTTCGGCTTGGCGATTCCGTTTGCATATATCAACGCATCCTTCATGGCATCCTCGATTCCCTCTATCGGCTGACTCGTGTAGTGATCCGATGGATAGCCGGGTTTCAATCCCTCCCTGCCTTTCAAAGCTCCGCTCACAGCACAAACCGCAACGCAGTAATCTGGACTGAATCTGATATCCACATCATCCAGCTCTCCGTTTATCACCGCCCATGCTATGTCTGTCATGTCCGTTTCCAGACGAGGAAGCTTAGCCTCAGCTCCAGGATCGCAGTCTCTTACGTTGATCTCCAAGACCTTCGGAATCAACTCACCTTCCTCCTCAACGAGCATTATGACCGGATAGAGCACACCCTTGAAGACCTTTCCTTCCAACTCCCTGAACTTTCTGATGACGGGCTTTACGACCGTATCCATGATCTTAGCTTCTATATCATCGCTAACCTTCGGATGGGGACTCACGGCTCCCATTCCTCCGGTGTTTGGATTCAAAAGCCTTCCTTCCTTAAACAGCTTCTCAGCCTGCTCCTTCGTTATGAACCTCTTCATGAATCCTATGTAGAAATCCCTCATAGCATCGATATCCTCCGGATCGAACGCCCTCTTGTAATCCTTAGCATGTCCAAATGGTTTTACCGTTTTTCCATCGCTTACGGCTGTAAAAGCAACTTCAATGCCGTAGAGTCTCTCTTCGATCACTATCCTATCTCCAGCCTTCCCAAACCTCTTTCTAACCATTATCTCATCTATCGCAAATAATGCTTCATCCAGGCTGTCACATACGAAAACACCCTTTCCAGCTGCTAAGCCGTCTGCCTTGACGACTACGTTACCCTTCTCGCTTTCGTACCATTCTCTAACGAACTCCTTCGCTTCATCTGGATCGTCGAAGTTCCTGTACTCCGGAATCGGAACTCCAATTTTCTTCAAAAAGTCCTTGCACCAACATTTGCTCGCCTCGAGAATCGTAGCCTCCTGCTTTGGCCCCACAGCCGGGATTCCCTCCTCCTCAAGTCTATCGACCAATCCCAAGCTTAGAGGCTCCTCCGGGCCTATGTAAACCAGATCGATATCGTTCTGCTTTGCAAACCTGACTATTTCGTCTATAGATCTTATCGAAGGTATGAATTTGCCGTTGAGCTTGGCCTGTTCGCACTTCGGAAAGAATTCGCTTCCAGCGTTGCCCGGTGCAACGTAAACCTTCTCAACCTTTTCACTTCTCGAAAAAGCGTGAGCTATTGCGTTACCTCTTCCACCAGCATCGACGACTAGTACCTTCATAGGTTACCTTTGTCCTAGATCGTTATTTTAGTCTTTACAAATGTCTCCCAAAATGTAGTTAAATGAAATCACCCTGTGGAGTCCCGTTGTATCATGCCGATTGGAGCCTTTAAACCGCTTTGTATAACAACGCTGAACTCATATACAGAAGACCATCAACGTTTAACCCTCTCAACCAAATCCGAATTGAGTATCGATTCTGCGAGCATCTTGTACAGTAGTACGTAACCCTCTCCACTCCCGATCACAGCAAGAGTGGTTGTATCCTTGAAGAATATCGCAACAACTTTATCATCTATCAGAGCCATCCCATGCCTGAACTCCGTTTTGAACTTCCTCAAAACGTATATCGAATC
>CAYMEG010000055.1:1875-8140 GCA_964389535.1 uncultured archaeon
GTTGAGCATGTTTGATAGGATCGTTCAAAGATATTCAAAACAGATAATAATCTTAGTTTTAGTTGTGATGGTTCTGTTGGTCTATTCTGCACACAACGTAAGATTTGAGAGGGGTCTTGAGACCTACCTAAGCAAGGAGAGCAAGGTTTACATGGACTACAAGCTCTACACGAAGAACTTCAAGGCCTATGAGAAGGCATTTCTATTCTTGAAGTCTGAGGATGTCGTGAATAGGGAAGTCTTCGAATACATGCTGAGGCTTGAGAGGGAGCTTAGGGAGATAGATGGAATCGGTGAAATCGTTTCTCCTGCATCGATCGTCTATCAGAGGCTTGGAGAAATACCAAACGACAGAAATAAGCTCTGGGAGCTTACAAAGGATAGCGGATTGATAATTTCAAGATCCTTTGCGATGATGACTCTATCTATCACGACGAGCGATGAGGAAAAGCTCGAGGAGATAGCAAAGCAGATAGAAAGGATCGTAGAATTTGTTCCGAAGCCTGCTGGGTTGACTGTTCAGATGACGGGTGGTGTGTTCCTTTGGTATCAGATAAAGAAGGAGATGAAAAAGAGCTTAGGTGTGATGACCTCAGCTTCAACGATCCTGATGGTCTTGATTCTCTTCTTCACGTTTAGAACCGTCGTAAGAAGTTGTGCATTTGCATTCCTACCGCTTCTGATCTCCGTTTTTTCTGTGATTGCCGTATTTGGATTGATGCCTATTTTGGGAATTCCAATGACGGAGTTGACGCACGGAGCTTTGCCCATACTCATCGGTCTATCGATCGATTACGCCGTCCAGCTTCAAAACAGGTTTGAGGAGGAGAGAAGGCGATTCGATGTCTTAACATCGCTGAAGATAGCAATAGATAAAACGGGACTTGCGATATTTTTGGCCTTGATTACCAGTGTTCTCTGCTTTTCATCCATGGCCTTCTGCGGGGTTCCAGGCTTGAGCTACTTCGGATTTTTGCTTTCTTTGGGACTCATAATAGCGTTTCTGCTTACCTTAACTTTCCTGCCGTCGATACTTTACATCTTTGATAGAGGGAAAGGAAATTGGAAGAATGCTAAATTGCTCGAATCGGTTTTGAGTAAGATCGTTAACATCTCAATATCGAAGAGAAGTTTAATCATGATCTCAGTCGTTCTGATAGCTTTGGCCGGAGCTTACTGCTCTCAGGGCATAGGAATGGAAATACAGCATAGGAAGTACGCACCTCAGGATTTGCCGGCTATAGTCCTATTCAAAGAGCTTGAGAGGGTTGCAGGAGGTCAATCGACATTCGTAGTCGTTTTAAGTGAGCCTGATAAGGACAAGCTTGAATCGTTTAAATCGTATATGGAAAGAAGGGGATTCAACTGTAAGATCAGATCTCTCGGCACTCAAACCGCAATCTACCTCTCGATGAAACTTGAAGAATATGAGGATTACGAAAGGGCTTACGATGAAATCGAAGGTGCACTGAAGTTCTTCGAATTTACTGACTACTACATCACCGGCAGTCCAGTTCTGGATATGGAAACTGGAAGGCTCATGATAGAGGGCCAGATGAACATCACCATGATCTCGTTCGGTTTAATCGTGATCTTGCTGTTCCTCATCTATAGATCGATCAGAAAGGCTATGGTTCCACTTATACCCATTGTGACGGTGATATGTTTGATGAATATAATAATGTTTCTATGTAAAATTAAACATACAATGATGAGTATAACATTAAATTCTATAATCATAGGTTTGGGCATAGACTACTCGATACACATAGTCGAAAGGTACTTTGAGGAAAGAACGAGGTGCGATCCGGTTAATGCTATGAGGAGAACGATTGAGAGTACAGGCAGGGCTGTAACGATATCGGCCTTGACTACTGCCGGCGGCTTTTTTGCACTCATGTTTTCAAGGTTCCCGATAGCTAAGAGTGCGGGATTTCTATCCTTCTCAGCCATAATCCTATGCCTGATCTCTGCGCTAACTGTTGTTCCGGCATTTTTAATCATCACAGAGCGGCTTTGTATGCGATCGACGGCGCCTTCGATTGCCAAGTAGCGTTTATATATTCTGACAGCCTAATCTGAATCATGACTTGGATGAGGGACTGGGGACTTACCGTAAGGATGATCGTGACCATGTTCCTTCTGGCTGTGATATACCTAGGATTCATCACTCTGCTCTACGTAATAGGATTCCCGTTGATGTACGTGATGGTTATAGCGGGCCTACTCCTCTTCGTTCAGTACTACTTCTCAGATAGGATCGTACTGCTGAGCACCGGAGCCAGGCTTGTCGATGAGCACGAGGCTCCGGAGCTTTATGCCATAGTCAGAAGACTCTGCCAGAGGGCGAATCTGCCGATGCCCAGAATTGCGATAGTTGACACCCCTGTCCCAAACGCCTTCGCTACTGGAAGAAGCCCTAACAGTGCGGTTGTGGCTGTAACGACCGGTTTGCTCAAGACTCTAAACAGAGATGAGATCGAAGCTGTGATTGGACATGAGTTGAGTCACATAAAGAATAGGGATGTTGCGATAATGACCATCGCAAGCTTCATAGCTACCGTAGCATGGTTCGTAGCCAGATACGCCATGTTCATGGGTCTCTTCGGAGAAGAGAGAAGGGAAAACGGTGCTGCAATGGGATTTGCACTCTTCGTGATATCAATGATAGTCTGGCTGATAAGCACCTTGCTAATGCTCGCATTGAGCAGATACAGGGAGTTCGCAGCAGATGCCGGAAGTGCGATACTAACGAGGAAACCGAAGGCTCTGATTTCGGCTTTGGCAAAGATAAGCGGAAGGATAGATCTGATCCCTCCGGAATACAAGAAGGAACTCGAAGGTTTAAATGCTTTCTTCATAATCCCAGCCATAAGCGGAGAAACTATCGCATCGTTGTTCTCAACACATCCGCCCGTGGAGAAGAGGATTGAGAGATTGAAGAAGATGGCGATGGAATTGGGAGTATGGTGAAGTTCAGCAGAAGCGTTGAGATACCCCTTATAGTCGAAATCAGTGAGAGTGCTAGGAAGAAGGTAGTCAATGTTTTGAAGAATCTTCAGATCTCATCAGCGGTTTTGCTAACCGGAGAGAGGTCTTACGAGGTCGCTGGGAGGAAGATCGAGGAGAAGATATCCGATTTCGTATCAAACAGATTTTTCGTTAAGAGGGCTGGGATGGATGTTGCTAAGAACATCGTAGTTTCCATAGGTTACGCGGATGTCGACGGTGTCATCGGAATAGGTGGTGGAAAGGTTTTGGACGTTGCAAAGGTTGTGGCATCCGAGTTGGGTGTTCCGTTCATAAGCATCCCAACCGTAGCTTCTCACGATGGGATAGCCTCGCCGGTTGCAAGCTTTAAGGAGAATGGAAAGGCCGTTTCGATTCTTGTAGATCCGCCGACAGCTGTTCTGGCAGATTTAACGATTCTAAGGCATAGCCCGATAAGGTTGCTCCGATCAGGTTACGGTGATTTAATTTCAAACGTCGTTGCCGTTAAGGACTGGAAGCTTGCGAGGGATAAGATAGGTGAGGATTTCAACGAAGTTGCAGCAAGCATGGCTATGATGCCGGCGAACTTCATGCTGATGTGTGCCGAGAAGTTGGATCTCAGGAACCATCTTGAGATGCTCGTCAGAGGCTTGATTTTGAGCGGCGTGGCGATATCGTTAGTTAAAAGTAGTAGGCCAGCGAGTGGTTCTGAGCACAAGTTCAGCCACGCTTTGGATATCCTCGGCTACGGAAACGGAACTCATGGCGAGCAGGTTGCTCTTGGGACGATAATTATGGAGTACCTGCACGAGAAGTATTACGGTGAGGGGGACTGGGAGCTCATAAAGATGTCTTTGGAGAAGATACAGGCTCCAACGACTGCCAGGGAGATCGGTCTTACAAAGGAGCAGGTGCTCGAGGCATTGATGTTTGCTAAGAACATCAGAAGGAAGAGGTATACGATACTTGAGGATGTTAACCCATCCAAGGATGAGTTTGAGGTCGTTTTGAGTAAAACCGGAGTTGCCTAGATGTCGAATCGAAAGTGGAAAAATCACAAGCATCACAACAATTTTTAAATCTCCTAAAGGTGATCATCCGAGCATGAAAGCTCTCGCAAAGGACATAACGAAGGAGAAGGATTTTGAGGAGAGATTTTACATTAAAGAGGAAGGTAGCACGGATGAGAGTTATGGCTGTTATCCGTTCAACCGTCCGATTGAGGAGTACATAAGAAAGGGGTTCGTCGTGATAGACAAGCCGATGGGGCCTAGCAGTCATGAGGTGGTCGTATGGGTTAGGCGAATTCTGAACGTTCAAAAAACCGGACACACCGGAACGCTCGATCCAAGGGTTACTGGTGTTCTACCGATAATGATAGAAGATGCCACGAAATTGGTTAGAATACTCCAAGGTTCCGAGAAGGAGTACATTTGTCTGATGAGGCTGCATGGGGATGTGAGGAGGGAGGAGATCGAGCGGGTTCTGAAGTTGTTCGAAGGTAAGATATACCAGAGACCTCCACTTAAATCCGCGGTTAAGAAGAGGCTGAGGGTTAGAACGATATACAGGATCGATGTACTTGAGATCGAGGGTAGGGATATCCTCTTCAAGGTTACCACAGAGGCTGGAACCTACATAAGAAAGCTCTGCACGGATATAGGCGAAGTTCTTGGCTGCGGTGCTCACATGCAAGAACTTAGAAGGACCAGAACTGGAATATTCAGCGAGGATATGTGCTACACCTTGCAGGATCTCTTGGATGCATACATCCTATGGAAGGAGGAAGGAGAGGAGAGATACTTAAGACAGATAGTGAAGCCGATGGAGCTTGCGGTTGTAAACGTTCCCAAAGTGGTCATAAAGGATACTGCCGTCGATGCAATATGCCACGGAGCAGATCTAACAGCTAAGGGTGTTCTATACATCGAAAAAACTGTAAAGAGGGACGAATTGGTTGCAATATTCACACTCAAGAACGAGCTCGTGGCCTTGGGCAAGGCTTTGATGGATGCAGAGGACATGCTGAAGGTTAGAAGCGGTATCGTTGTGGATGTCACGAGAGTTATCATGGAGAGGGGAACTTATCCGTCGTTCTGGAAGGTTAAGAGCGTTGCTTAGGTGGTAGCATGTTCGACAGAAGGTCAAGGGTTATGCTGATGCTTGCATTGCTGAACGAAGCTTACGGGGATATAAGATCGATAGTAACTTGCTTAGAGGATTTCATAAATTCGCATCCAGAGATGAGAGAAGAGATTGAAGAGTTCAAGCTGAGAGAACTTTTGAATGATGCTTTAAGCTTCGAAAAAAAGCTCTTAGATATAATGGAGAACTTGAAAAGGGTGGTGTATGAGTAAGGTGGCCGTGATAGTTCCGGTTTCTCCTTTCGAGCCTTTGGATATCCTTATCAATTCTGCTAAACATCTCATATTTTTGGATTATGACAACTTCGAGTATAAGATCGTTTACGTGGTCGATAAGAAAAATCCAAATGATGAGAGATGTGAGAGGCTTAGAGAGTTGGGTGTCGAGGTTTTGGAAAGAGAAACCACGAGAGGTAAGAGAGCAGGGGCGATAAATGATGCTCTAGACTATTTGAAAGATTTTAAGCCCGATTACATCGCCATATTCGATGTAGATTCCCGTCCGGAGAGAGATTTTATAGTTAAATGTGTTAGAGCGTTGGAGAAAGATGGTAAGGCGTACATAGCATCGTCACGGAGGTACATCTCAAATCCGGTAAATCTGGTCTCTCAAACCGTAGAGGCCGAATATTATTTGATAAATTTACTACTTAAGAAATCGAGGTTTAAGCAGTTTAACGGACTTATCGGCGTTCTTAGAGCGGAGTTTCTGATGAGATACAGGCTAAATGAGGATGCCGTCACAGAAGATGCAGATTTCGCAACCAGAATGCACTGCTTGGGATACAGAGCGATCCTTGTCGATGGGACGAAGATCTACGAGCAAGCACCTCTGAGCTGGAGAGATTTGATCGGCCAGAGGAAGAGGTGGTACTACGGTGGATTGCAACTTTGGAAGTATTGGAGATGGGTTAAATCGACGAAGAACTGGGGTTTCATACTTTCTTGGTTCTCAGCTTTGACCGTTACCTACGTCATAGCCTTACTGATACCATTGCTGATATTGGCACCACCCCTCCTTCTCTACAAATTCAGGAGTATCAAAAAGATTTTGATAACGTTCGGTTTACTGATTCACGCGATACTCTTGCAGTATTCGGCCATATGCGCCATCGCGAAATACATCAGAA
>CAYMEG010000056.1:0-8089 GCA_964389535.1 uncultured archaeon
TATATTAGGCAGGCTCTTTTGAGGTGACGATTATGAAGGCAGTGGTTTTAGCAGCTGGTTTGGGGACTAGAATGGGTGCTAAAATTCCAAAACCCCTGCTAAAGGTAGCTGGCAGGGAGATACTCTACAGAAGCCTTAAGATCCTATCCGAGCTGGGAGTTGATGAGTTCATAATTGTGGTCAGCAAAAAAGGAGAGCTGATAGAGGAATTTCTCAAGAGGCATGGATTTAAATACAAAATAGTTAGAAACGATCATCCGGAAAGAGGTAACGGCTACTCCTTTTACTTGGCTAAGAACTACGTTGACGATAGGTTCGTTCTGATCATGGGAGATCACGTTTACGAAAGGGAGTTTATAGAGAGGGCAATTAAGGGGAATGGTTTAATCGGGGATAGAATCGCCAGATTCGTCGACATCGATGAAGCTACGAAGGTCATCTGTAGGAACGGTAGAGTCGATAGGATCGGCAAAGATCTAGATAAGTTTGATTACGTAGATACTGGCTTCTTCGTCCTTACGCCAGATGTATTCAAGTACGCCGAAGAGCTAGTCAAATCTAAGCATGAGATTTCCCTCTCAGAGATCATGGAAAGAGCCAAGGTTCCCGTAACAGATGTTTCAGGCTACTTCTGGATGGACATCGATACGCCTGAAGAGCTTAAGAAGGCAAACAGAACTATCGTCAGAATGAGCGTTAAAGGAACCGGAGATGGATTCGTAGCCAGACATCTAAACAGAAAGATCTCACTCAGACTTTCCGAGATCTTGGTGAATCGTATAACCCCAAATCAGGCAACTCTGATCAGTTTCATCATCGGAACGATTTCGGCCCTTATAACGTTTCTCAGCGTTCCGTTGGCTGGGGTAATCTACCAGATAAGCTCCATTTTGGATGGAATAGATGGTGAGATAGCAAGGGCTGCGATGAGAACGAGCAGATTCGGGGGATGGTTCGATTCGGTTTTGGATAGATACGTAGACTTCTTATTTTTGCTATGCTTAGCCGTCGTAGGCGATCTGAGCCTTTTGGGTTGGATAATAGCCTGTTTAGCAATGTTTGGCTCGTTCATGGTTAGCTACAGCACTGAAAGGTATAAGGGTGCATTCTTCAGCGACTTCTATAGAGACTTTAAGTTCAAATTTCCAGGGAAGAGGGATGAGAGGATATTCATCATCATGATCTTCTGTCTGTTCGGCTGGATATTTCAGCTGTTCGTTCTGCTTGCGATCTTGGCAAACCTGAGGGTTTTGGCAACAGTTGCGATTGTAGCAAAGCATAAGCTTGGAGAATGAACAAGGATAAATAACGTTCATCAAACCACAATTGGATGCGAAGGTTTAAGAGGATAGAGGCGGGAAGCTACTACAGCTATCTGAGCGAGGGATGCAGGTTATGCAGGAGGGGAGCCAAGTTGGTTCTATTTGTCACCGGTCTATGCCCACATGACTGTTATTACTGTCCAATTTCTAAGGAGAAACGTGGTAGAGATGTGATATTTGCAAACGAGCGTGAGGTTAGATCGATCGAAGACGTTATGGCTGAGATAGAGCTGATGGACGCTTTAGGAGTTGCCATAACCGGAGGAGAACCGTTGGTCAAGCTCGAAAGGGTCGTAGAATTTCTCAAGTTATTTAAGAAACTGGATCTGCATACCCACCTCTATACGAGCATTCCGGCCAGTGGTAGAATCCTACAAAAGCTTGCCGATGCCGGATTGAATGAGATAAGGTTTCATCCGATTGAACTTAAGAACGTCAGATCTTTTGAGGAGCCGGTTAAGGTTGCGAAATCTTTAAGCATGGAGGTGGGAATTGAGATCCCGGCCTTAAGGTTTAGCGAAGAGCTTGCGGAATTCGTAAACAGACATGAAATCTTTTTAAACGTCAACGAGTTGGAGTTCTCATCGACGAACTACGATGAACTGATAAGGAGAGGTTACGAACCAGACGAATACTACGGAGCCAAGGGAAGCGATGAGATCGCAAGGAGATACGCTGAGATCGTGGAGAAGTTTCACTACTGCACCGCAAAGTTCAAGGATAGAGCTCAGATGAGGAGGAGGTTCATCAGAATGGCTATGAACCACCCAGAGTTTTACGAAATTACGAGAGATGGAACACTTATATGTGGATTTATAGAAGGTGATAAAGAAAAAATTGAAAAAGCGAAGCAACTTCTGATATCAAAGGGGCAAGATTTTGTTGATGTTGAGGGTGGGATAGAAACATCTCCAGAGTTCGTCGAGAGGTGGGGTGAAACTTTAAAAGCCGAGGGCTTGAAAGTGAGTATTATAGAGAGATATCCAACCTCGAAGAGGATAATCGTCGAAGTTATCCCGCTGTGAGGTGTTCATGTGAAAAGGGAAGAGATCGAAGCCAGACTTAGGAAGTATCTGGAAAGGGATCGGAAGGGGGTTAGGAAGGAGTTACTCAAACTACTCTTGGATGGTAAAAAATATACCACTACGGAGATCTACGAAAAGCTTAAGGAGAAGGGGTTCGACTTAAATGCAAGGGGTGTTTCTGCAATGGTTGGGTTGATGAGTGCCCGTCTGGGAATACTGAAGATGGAGCTTGGTGAGAAGAACAGATATTTCTTAAAGCCTGAGTATGTGGATCTAGTTAGATCCATTCTTAAAGAATTCGATCATATATGTTGAGGAAAATTATTTATAAAATTTATGAGATCAAACTTCTGAGGGAGGTCAGGTCTAAGCCGATCCCAAACCACATAGCCATCATCATGGATGGAAACCGAAGGTACGCAAGGCGGAGAGGGTTACCGCCTTACATCGGACATATGTTTGGATCTCAAAAGGCTGAGCATGTTTTGGAGTGGTGTTTGGAGTTAGGTGTGAAAAATCTAACCACGTATACCTTCTCGACTGAAAATTTTAGAAGGAACGAGGAAGAAAAGAGGCATCTCTTTAGCCTCATAGAGGATAGACTTAGAAAACTTGCAAAAGATGCTAGGATTCATAAAAATCGAGTTAGGGTTAGGATAGTCGGAAAGAAGGAACTACTGCCGGAAAACGTGTTGAAAGCTATCGATGAGGTTGAGGAAGCTACGAAGCATTACAACAACTACCGGCTGAACATAGCGATCGCTTACGGCGGCAGGCAAGAGCTCATGGATGCTATCAGGGAGATTCTGCGGAAGGTTAAGCGTGGTATCTTAAAGATCGAGGACATAACACATAAAACGATCGAAGAGCATCTATATTCACCAGATGGAGACTATGCAAGCGTAGATCTGCTGATAAGGACTGGAGGGGAACAGAGGCTCTCGAACTTCCTTCCTTGGCAATCCGTGAATTGTGTAGCATACTTCTGCGACGTTTATTGGCCCGAGTTTCGAAAGATAGATCTACTTAGAGCTATTAGGATGTGGCAGATCAGAAGGTTTGGTAGTCAAAAATATAAATAGCGAGTTTGAAATGGTGATTCTATGACATCGAAGGTTATGTACGAGTTCAAGAGGAAGCTTGAGGAGTTGGAGAGGTATAAGGGTAGAGGTACGGAACTCATCACACTTTACATTCCTCCCGGAAAGAACATAGCAGACGTTGCCAACCAGCTCAGAAGTGAGCTCAGTCAGGCTGAAAACATAAAATCGAAGCAGACTCGTGTTCATGTAATCGCCGGTTTGGAGGCCATACTGCAAAGGCTGAAGATGTTCAAGAAACCTCCGGAGCATGGGATGGTTATAGTTAGCGGTGTAGTTGAAATAAACGGAAAGGAAAAGCACATAACAGAGATAATAATTCCTCCAGAGCCTGTTCCGTTGTACAAGTATCACTGCGACTCAAAATTCTATTTGGATCCTCTGAAGGAGATGCTCAAAGATAAGAAGCTCTACGGCTTGATAGTGCTCGATAGAAGGGAGGCCACGATTGGATTGCTGAAGGGAAAGAGGATTGAAGTTCTGGCTTATACAACCTCGATGGTTCCCGGAAAGCATAGACAGGGAGGTCAGAGTAGTGTCAGATTTGAGAGACTGAGGCAGATAGCCATACACGAGTTCTACAAGAAGGTTGGAGAGAAGGCGAGCGAAGCTTTTCTACAGTACAAGGACGAGTTGCTAGGAATTCTGATTGGAGGGCCGTCTCCGACGAAGGAGGAGTTCTATAAGGGTGAATATCTACATCACGAATTACAGAAGAAGGTTATAGGGCTGTTCGATGTCGGCTACACGGATGAGAGTGGCCTATACGAACTCGTTGAGAAGGCTGAAGATGCTTTGCAGGAGCTCGATCTCATCAGGGAGAAGAGGCTGATGAACAGATTCTTAAAGGAGGTTGTTAAGGACGGATTGGCTGCCTACGGTGAGGAGGAGGTTAGGAGATACCTCACGCTTGGTGCTGTGGATACGCTTTTGCTGAGTGAAGATCTTAGGCTCGAGCGAGTTAGATATCGATGCCCGATGTGCGGGGACGAGAAGGAGATAACCGTTAAGGATGAAACGAGAAAGAAGGTTGTTTGCGAGAAGGATGGAATCGAGATGGAGGAGGTGGAGAGAAAAGATATCGTACTTGAGCTTTCTGAGCTTGCGGAGCAAAGTGGAGCGAAGGTCGAGATACTCTCAACCGAATCTGAGGAGGGAGCGATGCTTTTAAACGCGTTCGGTGGAATAGCTGCGATACTGAGATTCAAGCCTCAATGAAGGGTTGTTACATCCTTCTAATCAAGCTCAACGAATCCAAAACGATAGAGGTCGGTAGATTGGGTAAGATCGAATTTAAAGAGGGTTTTTATGCTTACATAGGTAGTGGAATGAATAACGTCCTAAGGAGGGTTGAAAGGCACTTTAAAAAGGATAAGAAACTCAGATGGCATATCGACCATTTGACAGTTCAGGCTGATGAACTCTACGCTTTGATAATTCCAACCGATGCTAAGATCGAATGCGAGCTTGCAAAAGTCTTTAGTGTAAATTTTGAAGCGGTTGAGGGCTTTGGATGCTCGGATTGCAGATGCAAAAGCCACTTGTTTTATTTAGGGAACTTGAGGTAGCATTCAAAATCATTCAATGTATCTCGGCAGGAGCGATAACGTTTTATTCCCTATCGATCATGGCAATTCGATGCTATCACCGTTCGAAGTGACGCTACTCAAATCTCTCGAAATCGAAAGAGAATATTCCGTTGAAGAAGCTTCAAAGATCGCTAAGATAAGTAAAGATGCCGTTTTGAAAGCTGCATACTTACTACAAGAAAAGGGCTATGCTGAAGTCAGAGAAGTCGTTAGAAAAAGTTATAGGCTCACGAAGGAAGGTGAGGATTACCTTAAACTTGGTCTACCTGAGGAGAGACTGTTTAAAATTTTGAAAGAGAGAAGAGAGGTAGAGATCTCCGAATTGGAAAGGGAATTTGGTAAGTCATTGCTCGGAATAGCTTTGGGATGGCTTAGGAGGAAGAGGGCCGTTGAAGTCAGGGATGGCAGGATTGTTTTAATTAGGGATGATGTTAAGTTTGAGGAGAAGGATTGCTTGAGGCTCATCGCTGAGGGTGAATGGCAGAAAGTTCCAAAAGAAGTTCTCAGAACTCTGCTTAAGAGAAAGTTGATTGAAGAGGAAGAGGAGAAGGATATATTTGTTTTAATCAAACGAAAGCCTGAAATCGAGCTTAAGGAGGTCATAACGGATCTTACTCCGGAACTGTTGATATCGGGGAAGTGGAGGGAGAAGGAGTTTTTGAAGTACGATGTTAGAATTCCGTCGAAAGATATCTTCATAGGTAAGATGCATCCTTACGAGAGGATAATCAGAGAGTGCAGGAAAATATTCCTAGAGATGGGATTCACAGAGATAAAGGGTCATTACATTCAACCATCTTTCTGGAACTTCGATGCCCTCTTTCAGCCGCAAGATCATCCGGCGAGAGACATGCAGGATACGTTCTATCTGGATCGCTACGCAGATGTACCCAAAGATCTGGCTGAGAAGGTTAAACAGACGCATGAGAATGGTTGGATTACCGGTTCAACTGGCTGGGGGGGAAGATGGGATATAAACAAGGCTAGGCAACTCGTGCTCAGAACTCATACCACCGCAATCACCATACACTATCTGGCAAAACATCCGGAACCTCCGGTCAAAGCCTTTTGCATCGATAGGGTTTACAGAAGGGAGGCGATCGATCCTACCCATCTGCCCGAGTTCGACCAGCTTGAGGGTGTTGTTTTAGATGAGAACGTCGGCTTCAAAGATCTGCTCGGACTTTTGAGAGAGTTCTTCCTAAAGATGGGGTTCGAGGATGTCAGATTTAGGCCTGGATACTTCCCTTACACGGAGCCGAGCGTTGAACCGGAAGTTTACGTTGAAGGCTTAGGTTGGATAGAGTTAGGAGGAGCTGGAATATTTAGAAAGGAGGTTACCGAACCCTTAGGTATTAGGGGGAGGGTACTGGCCTGGGGTTTGGGAATTGGAAGACTTGCAATGCTAAAATTGGGGATGAAAGATCTTAGAAAGCTCTATCAACCCGATCTGGGCTGGCTTAGGAACTGCCCGGTTGTAAGAAGATGAAACTATTTGATCTGAAGGACACCTATGTAGTCTGTGTACAGTTCGGAATCGTAGTTTCCGTTTTGAACAACCAGAATGATCATCTCCCCATTTCTTACGTAATCTCGAAGTGTCGACGGAAATATCGTTGCCGTCAGCCATCCCTCGCTAGATGTTGTCGTGTATCCTACAAGATCGTACGAGCTCGTGTTGTAGTTCCATACGTATATCGAAACCCCGTTCGACTGTTTACTTTTCATGCAACCTCCTCCGCTGACATAACCGATTCCGTATCCGTTCCAAAATACATCGGTTATCAAAACGTTATCTGTACTCAACCCCGTGAATACGAACCTCTGCGCTGAGTAATATTCTGAAGCTCTGCTTACCAAATACCTACCGTCATCGCTCGTGATGTTCGTCGTTGGCAGCGGATCGTTTGGAATATCGTTTGTCGATGGTGGTTTTTCTCGTGTGTAGTTCCCGTAAGCGTATACCTCGCCCGGAGTACTTGAATTTGCATCGTAAGTGATCGTTGAAAGTGCAGTCTGAGTGGTTTTCAAGACTTCTATTCTGTAGACAACATGGGCAAACGATGTGCTGAAATTCACGGTTGCACTGCCGGTTTCGTTTGCCGTATAGATCGTGAAGACTTCACCGTAGCTATTCGTATATGCAAAGTTTGGCTTGACTTCACCAACGCCGTTAAGTGTTATGCTTGTTGGAACACCTCCGACGGGGTTGTTGAACCTGTCTACAACCTTTACCCCCAAGATCAAAGAACCGTTGATGTTGAGCGTGTAGTTCATCGTAGGATTTGTTGGGATCATCCTAACTGGCTCTGGCTTAACGACGTTTGAGTACTGCAGGGCAGAAATCGATACACCTTTGAACAGCAAAACATAGCTCATCTCAAGCCTTGTGACATTTGAAAATCGAATCGATACATCGTTTCCGTTAACCGTAACCGTGTACCCAAGCCCTGTAAGTTCTGAGCTTATGTTTCTCCAATAATCTGGAAACCTCGTCGTGAAGTTGACGGTAACGTTTTTTGCGAGGACGTATCCGCCGTACGAAACCGGAACAACCGCGATGTTTACCGGCTGAGATGATGAGAATGAGTTGAACGTAGCGTTGACAAACGGAATTTTGATCCCACCTTGCGTAAAGATCTGCTGATCACATATCTTTAAAGCCCTATCCGAAACAACCCTAAATATGGCAGTATTCTCAAGGTTCATTTCGTATCCTCTATTGTAAAAGTAGTTCAACCTGATGGTAATGCTATCGGATGTATCATGTAACGTTCTGTGTATGATGGAGCCGTTCGGTAGTATTTCATCGTAGCTAACGTCAATTGCAATTGGTTCGGCGATAACCTGAGCTGCCATCGTTGGAGGTGAGAGAAGGAATGGATATCTGGGATACCTCACCCCAAGATCGAACGGAATTGCTGTCATCTTATCCTCAATTATCGATCTATCGAGTGCTTCAAGTTCCTCGGTTATCTCATTCAGATTCTTTAGTTCAGCATCCTTACAGATGCTTGGAATCATCTGAGTTTGAAGCAAGGCTAGAAACAGCA
>CAYMEG010000057.1:0-8063 GCA_964389535.1 uncultured archaeon
ATCTTCGGACTGGTCATCTCGTTCATACTGATGTTCGCTTACGGTGTCTAATCAAAAATCGTTTGCAGGGTGGAGAGAGATGGCGCTTGAGGGCATTATTCAGGAGATTTATAAGAAGGGTGAGGAAGAGATACAGAGAATCAGACAGGAGGCTCAGAGAGAGGCAGAGAAGATCATAGCTGAAGCTAAAGAGAAGGCTGAGGAGATACTTGCAAAGGCAAAGGAGGATGGAGAAAAGGAGGCTGATAGGCTTAGAAGACAGGAGATATCCAGTGTGAAGCTCGAGATGAAGAGGTTGATGCTCAACAAGCAGAAAGAAATTCTAGAAGCCGTGTTCGAATCTTTAAGGCAGAGATTGAAGGAGATGGATATTGAAACCAAGAGAAGGATCATCATGGCTTTGATCAAAGCGAATGCGATGCCGGGAATGGTCATATATTCAAGCAGAGAGGATGAAGATTTGGTGAAGTCGATAATTCAAGAGCTAGGTTTGGATCTGAGGTATGGTGGACATATCGAGTGTCTTGGAGGTATCATTCTCGAAACTCAGGATGGGGAGGTGAGACTCAACCTCACTTTCGATGAACTTTTAAATCAGTTATACGAACAAAAGATAAGTGAGGTATCAAAAATACTGTTCGGGTGATTGATAATGATATTCGGAAAACATTCCACCTGGGCGTACATAGTCGCAAGAGTTAAGGTGATGAAGAGAAAGCTTATACCATCGGAGGAATTTAAGAAACTTTTAAACATGGATTTCAACGAGATAGTAAGGTATCTTGAAGAGACCGAATATAAGAAGGAGATCGACGAGCTAGCATATAAGTATTCGGGTCCAAGGCTACTGGATTACGCCCTCACACTCAATCTGGGTAGAACGTATAAGAAGATTTTAGACGTATCTTTTGGGCAAGCGAAGGAGTTTATAGCTGCGTATCTTACGAAGTGGGATATCTGGAACATAATCAACATTGTCAGGGGTAAGATAGCTGGGGTTTCTCCTGAGGAGATAGAAGAGGCCTTAGTTCCTGTTGGAGAGTATACGATGGATTTCTACAGATCTTTGATAGCGAAGGAGTTGGATGAGGTTATAAAGACGTTTGAAGGAACACCTTACTACGATGCCCTTTCAAAGGTGGGAAGCGCATCACTGAGCGAGATCGAGGATGAGATGTACAAGATATACTATTCGAGAATTCTCAGAGAGAGACCAAGCGAACTTGCGTTGAAGTTGTTTGTAGACTTCATAAGGATGGAAATAGATATAAAGAACATAAAGACCATACTCAGACTCAAGAGGGAGGAAGTACCGTCGGATGAGATCATGAAGAGGATAATCCCGGGCGGTTACGAGCTTACGGAAGATGAAGCTGCCAAGCTCGTGGCGATGTCTTGGGATGAGTTGACAAAATCCTTAGAGGGCTATTGGTTCTGGAAAGGAATTGAATCGATCGATGGTAGAGAATTATCGAGAATTGAAATTAAATTCGATAAGGTTTGGATGGAAGCGGTCGCTAGGAGGGCCAGCAACTATCCGTTATCTATATTACCAGTGTTGCAGTATATGGTATTGAAGAAGATAGAAGTTGATAACTTGAGGACGTTAGGTTGGGGTAAGTGGCAAGGCATACCAGGTGAAGAAATCGAAAAACAGTTGGTGATACTATGAAGAAGCTTGCCATAATAGGAGATCCGGACTTTAATATCGGATTCAGGCTTGTTGGGATTAGAGATGTTTATGACGTTACGAATGATGAAGAACTTGTTAAAGCCGTTGAGCATGTTTTAAATAGGGACGATATCGGTGTTGTTGTCATCAAATATGAGGATCTTAGGAAGTTGCCCGTCGCTTTAAGGAGAGAGATCGATGAGAGAGTTGAACCAACGTTTGTTGCGGTTGGTGGTATGGGTAGTGTTGAGGAGTTAAGAGAAAGAATAAGAAAGGCGTTGGGTGTTGACCTATGGAGGTAAAGACGGCTGGTTCGGTTGGAGAAATTTATAGGATTTCTGGACCACTCGTAGTTGCTGAAGGTTTGAAGGCAAGGATGTACGATGTTTGTAAGGTCGGAGAAGAGGGGCTGATGGGTGAAGTCGTAGGTATAGTCGGAGAGAAAATCCTGATTCAGGTATACGAAGATACATCTGGAGTTAGACCTGGTGAAAAGGTCGTCAATACGGGGATGCCCTTAAGCGTCGAACTTGGGCCGGGATTGATCTCATCGATTTATGATGGTGTTCAGAGACCTTTGCCGGTGTTAAAGGAGATGAGCGGAGACTTCATAGCAAGAGGACTTGAGGCTCCAGCTTTGGATAGAAAGAAGAAGTGGGAGTTTAAGCCGACTGTAAAGAAGGGTGATGTGGTCAGTGGTGGTCAGATAATCGGAACTGTTCAGGAAACCGAGGTCGTTGAGCATAGGATACTCGTTCCTCCAAACATACCAAAGAGAACGGTAACGGAAATTTACGAAGGTACGTTCACGGTTGAGGACACGATCGCTGTGCTCGACGATGGAACAGAATTAAAGTTATACCACAGGTGGCCGGTTAGAATTCCAAGACCTTACGTCGAGAAGCTTCCGCCGGAGGTTCCACTGTTGACTGGGCAGAGGATATTCGACATATTCTTCCCACTTGCAAAGGGTGGAACGGCAGCGATTCCAGGCGGGTTTGGAACAGGAAAGACCGTCATGCAGCACCAGCTTGCAAAGTGGGCTGACGCGCACGTGATCGTTTACATTGGATGCGGCGAAAGAGGTAACGAGATGACAGAGATTCTTGAGGAGTTCCCGGAGTTGATTGACCCGAGAACAGGAAAGCCATTGATGCAGAGAGCGATTCTCGTTGCCAACACGTCAAACATGCCTGTAGCTGCAAGAGAAGCTTCGGTATATACGGGAATCACGATGGCCGAATACTTCAGAGACATGGGTTACGATGTTGCATTGCAGGCCGACTCAACGAGCAGATGGGCTGAGGCGATGAGAGAGATGTCCGGTAGATTGGAGGAGATGCCGGGTGAGGAAGGTTACCCAGCCTATCTTGCATCGAGATTGGCAGAGTTCTACGAGAGGGCTGGAAGAGTTAAGACACTGTCTGGACACGTAGGTAGCGTCAGTGTCGTCGGAGCAGTTTCACCACCTGGTGGAGACTTCTCAGAGCCAGTTACTCAGAACACGTTAAGAATCGTGAAGGTCTTCTGGGCGTTGGATACAAAGCTTGCGGCAAGGAGGCACTTCCCAGCCATAAACTGGCTCACGAGCTACAGTCTATATGCCGACACGCTTGAAGAATGGTACAAGCAGAAGTTCCCAGATTGGCCAGAGCTGAGGAGATGGATGATGGAGGTCTTGCAGGAAGAGGCTAACCTACAGGAGATCGTCATGCTTGTAGGTAAGGATGCCCTGCCAGATGCACAGAGAGTGTTGCTTGAAGTTGCAAGATACATCAGAGACTTCATACTGCTGCAGTACGCCTATCACGAGGTAGACACTTACTGCTCATTGGAGAAGATGTACGACATGATGAAGGCTGTCAAGGAGTTAAATGACATATTCTACAAGGCTCTGGAGATGGGAAGATCGATTGAAGAGATCGAGAACGTTGAAGGAAAGGACGAGTTCATGAAGTCGAAGTACTTCGAGGATTACAAGCCCAAGTTGCAGGAGGCTTTGGAGAAGATTAGGAAGAACCTGTTGGGAGGGTGATTTGAGATGGCCGAGTATGGCGGATCTATGAAAGAGTATAAAACTATAAGAGATATTGCCGGTCCTTTAATTTTTGTTGAGAAGACGGAGCCGGTTAGCTACGGTGAATTGGTTCTAATTACGCTTCCGGATGGAACTGTTAGGAAGGGTCAGGTTCTGGATACGTCCAAGGATCTGGTCGTTGTCCAGTCGTTTGAAGGTACAAGAGGTTTGGATAAAGCCTGTTCAGTAAGGTTTACGGGTGACATCGTCAGATTGGACTGTTCACCGGACATGCTTGGAAGGATATTCAACGGAAGAGGAGAGCCGATCGATGGTGGGCCTAGAATAGTTCCCGAGGAGAGAAGACCTGTCGTAGGTTCAGCTATAAACCCGGCTGCGAGAGCCTATCCTAGAGAGTTCATACAAACTGGAATCTCTGCCATAGATGGAATGAACACGCTTGTAAGAGGCCAGAAGTTGCCGATATTCAGCTGTTCGGGACTGCCGCACAACGATATAGCTCTTCAGGTTGCTAGACAGGCAAAGGTTAGAGGAAAGGAGGAAGAGTTTGCAGTGGTATTCGCTGCCATGGGTATCACGTTTGAAGAGGCAAACTACTTCATGAAAGACTTCGAAAGGACCGGTGCTTTGGAAAGAGCTGTTGTTTTCCTCAACTTGGCAAGCGATCCCGCCATCGAAAGGTTGATCACCCCGAGAATGGCGTTAACGGCTGCCGAGTATCTGGCATTCGAGTACGACTACCACATCCTCGTCATACTTACGGATATGACGAACTACTGTGAGGCTTTGAGAGAGATATCAGCGGCAAGAGAGGAAGTTCCGGGAAGGAGAGGTTATCCGGGTTACATGTACACGGACTTGGCTACGATCTACGAGAGAGCCGGAAGAATCAGAGGTAAGAAGGGATCGATCACGCAGTTCCCGATCCTTACGATGCCAGCAGATGACATAACGCATCCGATCCCAGATCTGACCGGTTATATCACCGAAGGTCAGCTCGTCTTAAGCAGAGAACTGCACATGAAGGGTATATATCCGCCAATTGACGTCCTGCCATCGCTCAGCAGGTTGATGAAAGAGGGTATTGGGCCTGGAATGACGAGAGACGATCACAAGCAGTGGAACGACCAGATGTATGCAGCTTACGCAGAAGGTGTCGACCTTAGAGGTCTGGTAGCCATAGTTGGAGAGGAGGCACTGTCAGAGAGAGACAGGAAGTTCCTGAAATTTGCGGATGAATTCGAGAGGAGATGGCTCAACCAAGGAAAGTACGAGGACAGAGATATCGAATACACGTTGGACTTGGGCTGGGAGTTGCTTGCGATACTTCCTGAGAGAGAGCTGGTAAAGGTCGAGAGGCACTTCATAGAGAAGTATCATCCGAAGTACAGAAAGAAGCCGCCAGAGGTAAAGGCTGCTGAGGATAAGGAGAAAAGAGAAGAGGCTGAGGCTGAGTTGACAAAGAGATAATTAAAATTTTTATTTTTATTTTTGGAGGTATAGATATGACTGTTGTAAAGGTTCAGCCTACTAGAATGGAATTGATAAAGCTTAAGAAGAAGATAAAGATGGCTAAAAGAGGACATGAGCTCTTAAAGATGAAGAGAGACAGCTTGATAACAGAATTCAGATCCTTACTTGAGGAGGCTAAAAGTGTCATCACTGGTATGGCAGAAAAACTTGAAAGGGCTCAGCAGAAATTGGCGTTGGCCATGGCTGTAGACGGTGTCGTCGCTGTTAAATCTGCCGCACTTTCATGTAAAACCGAACCAAAATTCGTAATGACCAGAAAGAACCTGATGGGAGTTGTTGTTCCAGTTATAAAAAGGGAGAAGGTCAGGAAGAAGGTTATTGAAAGAGAATATGGTATACTTGGAACCACAGCCAGGATAGATGAAGCCGTTGAGGCATACGAGGAGTTGGTGGATGCCATACTTGAGGTTGCTGAAGTGGAGACAACGTTAAGAAGGCTAATCGAGGAGATCGATAGGACAAGGAGGAGGGTTAACGCTCTTGAGTACAGAGTTATACCTTCGATGGAGGAAACGGCTAAGTTCATATCCTTCAAGCTTGAGGAGATGGATAGAGAGAACATAATCAGACTTAAGAAGCTCAAGACCAAGAAGGCCAAAGCTACTGCGATTTAAATTTTTTATAAGTACATTAAATCTTTACTGTCTACACTCTCAAATTCGTATTTCACACTCCAGATTATGTACAACTTGCATTTGAAGATCTCTCTTAGGGCTTCCATAAGTTTTGGCTTCGTCAACTCTTCAAGATAAAGTGGAATCTGGAACTCTATCTGCCTCAAATTTTCGGCATCTGGTAACATTCTAAATTCAGTCTTTCTGAAAAGTAGATCCATCTTCCACTTAAATATGAGCTTCTTCTTCCTTTCGGGTGGGAGGGAATGCAAAGCCTTATAATGTTTTTCTGCAAGGATGATTCCACTCACAACGACAACCAAATCCCTTCCCTTAAGCTTAATTATATCTGAGATATGACCAGAATTGACCGGAAATTCGACGACGTAATGCCAATCCGCGTTTTCATCCGAAACTTCAGATTTGAAAATACCCTCTTCAATCAACCAACGCTTAACTTCGTCGCGCATACCTAGATAGGATAACTTCAAAATAAAAGGGTTCTTGTATAAACGTTGAAAAATATCAATACTTTATGAAAATTAATATTTTTTATATTTGTTAGGGAAAGATATTTATTTTTGAAGGGGTAACGTAGTTAATACGGGTGATAAGATGAATGAGAACAGAATAAAGCAAATTACAGGTCAAATAGTTGATCTATTCAGGAGATCGGGTTACGAAGTTGATGCTAAGGAGATTTCAAAGAGACTCAAGTTACTGATATACGAGTTTAAGGTTCCGGAAGGTGAGGCTATTAGGACGATTAAAAACTGGCTCATGAAGGAACTTGATATTCCAAGAGAGAAGCTTGCAATTGAAAGTCCTCTCGTTAAGATTGCAGATATAATGAAACCGGGGCAATGGATAAGCTTAAAGGCTAAAGTTGTCCAGCTATGGGATTCTTCAAGTCCCAACGTATCACAGGTTGGATTGATAGGTGATGAGACCGGCATAATCAAGTTTGTGATTTGGGCCAAATCTGGGAAAGGTGAGGTTGAGGAGGGAAAGAGTTACCTATTTAGAAACGTCATAACAGATTCCTTTCAGGGAAGGATGCAGGTAAATATAAACAGAAACAGCGAGATAATCGAAATCGATGAGGATATCAAGCTACCTCCAAGGGAAATCGAAGTTATAGGAGCTCTGGTTGCAATTCAGCAGAATAGTGGTCTGATTCAGAGATGCAAGTTGTGCAATAGAGCTATGACGAAGGGATTTTGCCCAATTCATGGCAAAGTTGAGGGTTACGATGACCTGAGGGTTAAGGGCGTGCTTGATGATGGAGAGAACTTCTACGAGATAATTTTGAATGAGGAAAACATCAAAAGTCTAACTGGGATAGATTTACAGAAAGCTAAACAGATAGCTTCGGAGAGACTCGACAGAAATGCCGTCCTTTCGGAGTTAAAGAGCAAACTCCTGGGTAGATACCTTAAGGTTAAGGGAACGAGAGGTGGAAGGTATCTCATCGTAAGTGAAGTTGAATTCCTGAAGGGAGTTGATAGATCCGAGATTGAGAAACTTGTAGAGGAGGTTGCGGCATGAATGGGGTTAGGAGGAGAGAGGTAGCAAAAAGGATCTTTGCATATGAGTTCAATAAATCCACCCACAGGATTCAGCCCGAGGAGGATAAGGCCCCCATCTATGTTTTGACACCCTTGGGGATGCGATGTAACAGGGTTTTCGTAGTTGGGGCTTTGCTCGATAAGGATGAGATCAAACCTGATTCGGGAATTTGGAGGATAAGGGTTGCAGATCCAACGGGAGCGTTCTTCGGCTATATCGGTAGATTTCAGCCCGATGCACTGGAATCTCTAATGGAGATAGAACCTCCTGAGCTTGTAGCCATAGTCGCCAAAGTCAGAGTGTTTGAGAGGGATGGGAGGTTGTTCGTATCGCTTAGACCGGAGTACATATCTGTAGTTGACAGTGAAACGAGAGATTATTGGATATACGAAACTGCATTGAAGACATTGGAGAGGATCAGGAGGATGGAGCTTAAGAAGGACGAAGATTGTAAGCTCGCATGGCAGATATACAACCCGAATCTGAACGAATTTAGACACATCGTGAGACAGGCTTTAAACAGCCTCAAGGAGGAATTCGAACTGATTGAGGAGGTTAAAGAAGAATCTGTGGAGGAGTTTGAAAGAATTAAGGAGAAAGACGAATTTGAGGAATTTGAGGAGGAGTTTGAGTTTGA
>CAYMEG010000058.1:0-7838 GCA_964389535.1 uncultured archaeon
GGCAAGAGAAGAGCTCGGACAGATCATCGAAGAATTCCTCAAGAGGAGGTACATCGTCGTAACATCCGGTTGCCATGCGATGGATCTGGGGATGTACAAGGATAAGGATGGCAAAAGTCTGTATGAGAAGTATCCCGGAGCATTCGATGCCGGTTGCTTGGTCAACGTCGGCAGTTGTGTTGCGAACTCACACATAAGTGGAGCTGCGATTAAGATCGCAGCGATATTTGCCCAAAGATCCCTCAGAGCAAACTACGCCGAAATAGCTGATTATATTCTGAACAGAGTTGGAGCGGTTGGCTTAGCCTGGGGAGCTTACAGCCAGAAGGCGGCAAGCATTGCAACTGGATTTAACAGATTGGGGATTCCAGCCGTAGTCGGCCCACATTCCGCGAAGTACAGAAGGGCGTACATAGGCAAGTACTGGAAGAGGGAGAAGTGGTGGGTTTATGACGTAAAGACGAGGAGGAAGGTTTACGTTGAACCTTGCCCGGATGCTTTGCTCGTTTGCGCGGAAACGAAGGAAGAAGCTATTGTCCAGCTTGCGAGGTTATGTATAAGGCCAGCCGACACCTACTTGGGCAGGCAGATCAAGCTAACGCATTACATCGAACTCAGCCTTAAGTATCTGGGCTGTTTGCCGGATGACTGGCATCTCTACGTTAGAAGTGAGGCTGATTTGCCCGTTAAGATGAGGGATCAGTTGTTGAAGATCTTAGAGGATGAGCACGGATGGAAGATCGACTGGAAGAACAAGAAGATAATAGAGGGTCCAATAAGGCAGTATGATGCCGGATTCAATCCAACGCTAGTTGAGGAGGTTTATGAGAAGTATACGGGAGAGAAGATCGTGGGGAGTGAGTGATATGAACCTTAACAAGGCATTTGAGAGGGTTACTAGGATATTCAATCCGGCGGATCTCCAAGTGAGTAAAAGCGCTACAATAATCAAGCCCAAGGTAGTTGCGACGATGATAAAAAAGGCTAAGCATCCCGCATTGGTCACCGGTGGCAAGTTGCTTGAAGATGAGAGACTCGTCGACTTTGTGGTTAGATTACATGAGAAGACTGGAATTGGGATAATAGCTACCGGAGGCTCAAGTAAACCTCTTATCGAGAGGGGTGTAAAGCCTCAGGCTTCGGTGTTTACCTTACATCTGATAACACAGTATCTGTTGGATTCAAACTGGAAAGGGTTCGATGGGAAAGGGAATTACGATCTTATCGTTTTTATCGGCTTCACGACTCCGTATTACCTTTCTAGAATGCTCTCAGCTTTGAAGCACTTCTCGAATATCAACACAATTTCGATATGCGAATACTACCAACCCCATGCAAGGTTTAGCTTTCCGAATTTGAATGAGGAGCTGTATTATGAGGCTTTAAAGATGATCTTAGGGGTGTGAGCTATGGTTGAAAGAAAGAAGATTATGATTCCCGAAGGGGCTAAGGTGAAGGTTAGCGTTGGAGAGGAAGACTTCCCCTTCGAGATTTCTCCGATGTTTGAGGGTGAGAGGATCAGGAAGGGTGATATGTTCGTTGAGCTTGCCGGGCCAAAAGCTATAGGCTTTGAGCTAGTAGTTTCCCTTCCTCCGGATCAGATTGAGGACATGAAGGCAACACTGATCGGCATCGATTTGGATGAGATGGAGGAGGGGAGTAGGTATCCATTTGCGATGATTTACTACATAGCCGGAGAGAATATCGATCAGGACATCGAGCCGGTTGTTGAGAGGAGGAACCACGAGTTTCAAAACTACATCGAAGGCTATATGCACATAAACTCGAGAGATACGATATGGTGTAGGATCGGAAAGAATGTGGTCGAGAAAGGGCTGAAAAGCCTGTTGCAGATCGCAAAAGCTACTATGATGTTGTACAAGAACGAGATGCCTTTCATCGAGAAGATCGAGGCTGTTTACATCACTGATAGGGAGCTCGTGGAGAGGTTGCTCAACGAGTATGCGAAGCCCATCTATGAGGAGAGGGATGCTAGGGTCGAGCAGTTGCACGATGAGGATGTGAATGAGTTCTACTCATGCACCCTCTGCCAGAGTTTCGCCCCAACGAACGTCTGCATAATAAGTCCCGATAGACCCTCCCTCTGCGGAGCTATAACTTGGTTCGATGCGAGAGCAGCAGCGAAGATCGATCCAGAGGGGCCGAATAGATCCGTTCCAAAGGGTGAATGCATAGATTCGATAGCTGGAGAATACACTGGAGTCAACGAGTTTGCAAAGCAGGAGAGCGGTGGAACCGTTGAGAGGGTGAAGCTTCACAGCTTCTTCGATTGTCCTCACACCTCGTGTGGATGCTTTGAGGTTATAGGTTTCTACATGCCGGAAGTCGATGGAATAGGATTCGTTCATAGGGGATATCCGCATCCAGCACCTAATGGCTTACCATTCTCAACTATGGCCGGGCAGACTGGAGGAGGTAAGCAGGTGGTCGGATTTCTCGGCATAGGAATGGCATACTTCAGGAGCAAGAAGTTCTTGCAAGCTGATGGAGGTTGGTACAGGGTCGTATGGATGCCGAAAGAGTTGAAGGAGAAGGTTTTGAAGTACATTCCAGAGGAGATGAGAGATAAGATAGCAACTGAGGAGGATGCCAAAACGATCGAGGAACTCAAGGAGTTTTTGAAGCGTGTGGATCATCCCGTAGTTAAGGGAGTTGTCAGGCCTGTTGATGGCAAGAAGATCACCGAAGGCTGGGCTGAAGAGGTTAAGGAGGAAGAGAAGGTCGAAGAGGTTAAAGAGGTTCCGGCTGAAGTAGTTCCAGCAATACAGTTACCTGAAGTGCCTCAAGTTTCTGCGATGCCCTCGATAAGGCTCATAATTAAGAATGCTAGAATTTACATCGACAAGATCGTCGTTCGAAAGGTTGAAGAGAAGAAGCGTTGAACAACGGAATATGAAGGAAGAGAAGAAGGAAAGCCTGGGAAAGTTTAAAATTATTTTAAAGGGGGCAAAGATATACATAGAGAAGGTTAAGTTCAAGCAGGAGTAGATCCTCTGTGGTTGTGATAGCCGTGACTGGAAAGGGTGGCACTGGGAAAACTGCGGTTGCGGCGTTGTTAGTTAAGTATATTTCTGAGAAAACTCCCAAAATCTTAGCCGTTGATGCCGATCCTGATTCAAATTTGCCAGACGCTTTGGGAGTTGAAGTTGAAAAGACGCTTGGTGATGTTAGAGAGCTTTTTCAGGTTACGAGAGATACCTTGGGGACGGTGGATAAGGAATCGTGGCTGGAGGGGAAGATATTTGAAGTCATACACGAGTTTGATAGGTACGATCTTCTCGTCATGGGTCGTCCCGAGGGGGAGGGTTGCTACTGCTTTGTAAACAACCTACTCAGAGGAATTTTAAAGAAATTTATGAGGCATTACGATTACGTTATCGTCGATTGTGAGGCTGGACTTGAGCATTTCAGCAGAAAGACAATAGAGGATGCCGATTACGTCATAATCGTTACTGACACTTCGAAGAAGGGATTGAAGACCGCGAAGAAGATCAAGGAATTGATTAGTGAACTGAACCTAAACTTCAGGGAGATCTTCCTCGTTGGAAATAAGATCGCTAGCGAGGAGGCTAAAAAGGTTATAAAGGATTTTGCAGGCAAGGAAGGTTTCATTCTGCTTGAGTTGCTTCCTTACGATGAGAAGATAATAGAACTCGATCTGAAGGGTGAACCGATCGTCAATTTGCCCGATGGTAGTGAATTTGCTAGAAGGGTTAGGTTTATAGCGGATGTCTTGACGGGGTGGGGCTCATGAAGATAGACGACTTCTTCAAGATGTTGAAGAAGTACAACGTTGAGGAGCTTGAAGGAGTTACGATTGAAGGAGATATAGAGATCGAAATTGAAGGTGGTACAGCAATCCTTCCAATCATTCAAGCTTTAGCCAAGGAGTTGGGGATGGCTGCCTATCATTTGGCAAGAGCATCGAAGATTTTGGGATTTCCTGTTGAACAATTATTTGGCGAGTTAAAGCCGGAGGAGATCGAAAAAAAATTGGAAAAAAAAGAGGAATTGCCACAAGAGCTTATCAAAGTTGAGTTTAAGCCTTATACAGCCAAATTTTCCGGAAAGATTCAGGAGGTAACGCTCGGAGCTACTCCCAAGGAGGGAGGAACGAGAAAGTATACGATTACAGTGGGAGGAGAGAAAAGTCTTCCGTTCTATCTTTTCGATGCCGAACATCCTCACCTGCCAGTCATAACGATAGACGTTTTTGATAGGCCCGTTCCGTTTCCGAAGGCCGTTAGGGAGCATTATGAGGATGTAATGGAAAACCCGGCCGAGTGGGCTAAAAAGGCTGTCAAGGATTTCGGAGCGGATATGGTTACGATTCATCTCATAAGCACAGATCCAACGCTTGACGATACTCCAATTCATGAAGCTGTAAAGACCGTCGAAGAAATCTTGCAAGCCGTTAAGTGTCCGATAGTCGTTGGAGGTAGCGGGAACAAGGAGAAAGATCCACCTTTGCTTGAAAAGGTTGCTGAGGTGGCTGAAGGAGAAAGAGTTTTGCTCGCAAGTGCAACGCTTGACTCAGACTGGGAGAGAATTGCAAATGCTGCAAAGAAGCACAATCAGGTTGTTTTGGCTTGGACACAGCTCGACATAAATGCCCAGAAGACTCTGAACAGATATCTACTCAGGAAGGTCGGATTGCCGCCAGAAAATCTGATAATGGATCCCACAACAGCCCCATTAGGCTATGGTTTGGATTACGCATTCTCAAATATGGAGAGGATAAGACTCGCAGCTTTAAAGGGTGACAAGGATCTTGCATTTCCGATCTCCAGTGGGACAACCAATGCATGGGGTGCAAGGGAGGCTTGGATGAAGGAGTCTCCGATTTCTGAGGATACAAGCTGGGGTGCAAGGGAGCTTAGAGGCCCCCTCTGGGAGATCGTAACCGGCTTAACGTTGGCTTTGGCTGGTGTGGACATATTTATGATGCTCCATCCTGCGAGTGTTGCCGTCATTAAGGACGTGATAAACATGCTTGGTGGAAGATCTAAGGAGGGCATCGATAAGGATTGGCTGGTGATAGCATGAAAGCCAAAAGCCCACTTGAGATCTATAGGCTACTTCCGCAAACGAATTGCGGGGAGTGCGGATTCGACACCTGCATGAGCTTCGCGTCTCATCTCTTGGATAGATCTGCAAAACCGACTCAGTGCAAACCGCTGGTTGAAGCTGCGAAGAGGGATGAAAACGCCAAGAAGAATCTTCAGAAAATAGAGGAACTCATAGCTCCGGAGATCGCGGAAGTTGTAATAGGAACTGGAGATTACGCCGTCAAGATCGGTGGTGAGGATGTTTTACATAGACATGAGCTTACGTTCTTCAACCCTACTGCGTTCTTCTACGATATACCCGACGTTCTCAATGATAGGGAGATAGATGAACGATGTAGTAAGGTGGTTGAATACAAGAAGTTCTACGTTGGAAAGTTCTTAACCGTTGAAGGAATGGCAGTCCGATGCGTCTCTGGTGATGCGAAGAGGTTTAGAGATGTCGCCAGAAGGGTAGCTGGCTATGGAAGACCGATGATTCTCGTTTCACTCGATGCCAATTGCATGAGATCGGCATTGGAGGTTGTTGCAGACAAGAGACCGCTCATATACGCCGCAACTGAAGAAAATTGGAGGGAGTTCTTGAATTTGGCTTCAGAATTTAAAGTCCCAGTGACTTTGAGATCGAAGGATTTGAACACACTTAAGAGCTTGGCCGTCACATTTAGAAAAGCTGGAGTTAAAGATATCGTCTTGGATCCGGTTACCGAGCCTTTGGGTGAAGGTCTGAAGGGGACATTTGAAAGGGTAATTCAGCTGAGGAGGACTGCGATAAACGGGGACAAAGATATCGCATATCCCATAATGGTAACACCGATCTCAGCTTGGGTTATCGAAGGCGATGATGTTGCAAAGGCTTACTGGGAGTGTGTGATAGGGGCGATGTTCATAGTTAAGTATGCGGATGTGATGATATTCAAGAGTCTTGAACCTTGGGCTATAATGCCCCTCGTAGTGCTTAGGCAGAACATATACACGGATCCTAGGGTGCCTGTGCAGGTTGAGCCCGGCTTAAGGAAGATCGGAAATCCGGATGAGAATTCACCCGTCATGATAACCACGAACTTCGCTTTAACGTATTATACGGTGGAGAGCGACCTCACAAGTGCTAAGATCGATTGTTGGTTGCTTGTACTTGATACTGGAGGAATATGCGTCGAAGCTGCCGTTGCTGGAGGACAGTTTACGGCAAGCGGAGTTAAAGAGTTGATGAGGCAGATAAAAATCGAGGAGAAGGTCAAGCATAGGTATCTCATAATTCCCGGCTTAGCTGCAAGGCTTAAGGGTGCGATAGAGGATGAAACTGGTTGGAAGGTTCTCGTCGGCCCAATCGACTCAGGAAGGATTAAGGGTTGGTTGGAGCAAAACTGGCCACCAAAAAACGAACGGTAAAAAAGTTATCCACTCAAATGAACCTTGATCTTATGCAATAGCTCTGCCGGACTCTTAACTGGATATTCAAGCTTTTCAAGTATCTCTTCAGCCTTCTTGCCTTTGATAACCATACCCTTCAATCTATCTATCAGCTGATCCTTCTCCACGGGGAAATCTAAGCCCTTAATCTTTGCAAGCACATGAACAGCCCAATCGACTCCAAGAACCTCGAGCTCGTCATGATTTATCTCTACCTCCTCTTCGTCAAGCCTCCCCTCTTCCTTAAGCTTCTTGTATGCGAGCTTTGCTATTCCACCGGCTATGTGCTCCTTAGGTCTTTCTTCAAGTTCTCCTTCGATGTACCTCCTTACCTCATCCTCATCTGCAGTAGCTATGTTCTTCGCAGTCTGCTCGGTGATACCCAACTCTTTCGCGATCTCCTTGTACGTCTTAAACGCTTCGTTCTTCATCACGACGACGTAGGCAGCCTCAGCTAAGGATGGTAGCCAGGTGAGATTCCTGTATTCTATCAGTTTCTTGAGACCACCCAACATCTTTATACTTTCAAAGAAGACCTTCTCGGCCATCTTGTCTATATTTCCACCCCTAGGCCTTGCGATAACCTCCATTCACATCACCTCCTCACCCCTCTTCAATTCTACCTCTCTTCTTGATAAAATCACTAAGCGGGCATATTATGTTGATAGTACCCAACTCCGTGATCTCAAACACCCAAGTTCTCGAATCGTGCCCACAGAGCCTGCAACCATCGATCCTGATAGTTCTAATAACGCTACCGATCGGCATGCCGTATAGGTTCACATCCCATCTGGTCTCGATCAACTTCTTATCCAGAACTATCGTTCCATCCACTATGTGAGCAACAGCTAAACCTCCCGCAGCTTCAGCACTCTCACTCGCTTGGGCAGATCTCTTCTGCGAAACCAGAATGGCTGTTTGTCTGAACTTCTTCAGGAAGTTGAAGAACTGTCTGACGATCTGCCTGGCCATTACCTCTTTATGCTCATACAGGCCGGTTATACTGTCGATTATCGTATTTGTAACCTTCTTCTCCTTTATTGCATAGGCCATCGTATCTATGAGAGCTTTTGGGTTTTCTCTGAGCTCGTCGTTTTCAGAGGCATCTATTACAACTATGTTCTTCTCAACCTTCTCAAAATCAGCCCCCAAAGCTTCGGTCTTATGCTTTAAAGCCGTATATAGGAAGTTAGCGGGACTCTCAACTGTAACGAACAAAACCTTATATCCCGCGTTAGCCTGAGTTACGGCGAACTGTTCGGCCAGAACGCTCTTTCCGGTATCGGGAACACCGGTCAAATTGAGTACGGCTAGGTAAGGTATACCACCAAGCGGTTT
>CAYMEG010000059.1:0-1748 GCA_964389535.1 uncultured archaeon
GATGTTCGTTCCGTCGAATAGGTTGAGCTGAATTCTGCCACCTTTAACCATCGTCTTGTTTACGATCTTGTATAGCTTAACGTTGTCATCCTCGATCTCGATCGGTACGTATCTTCCCTTTTCGTCGAATACGATTCTGTAGCTCTTCTCAAGCTTGGGGATCTTTATGACATCGAACAAACCTACTGGAAACTTGTAATCCTTCCTCGGAACGCCATCCACCAATATCTCTCCGGCGGCGATTATCCTTCTTGCTTCTCTGGCTGTATCGGCAAGCTGGAGATAGTCTCTAACTACGATGAGCAACGGTACGGCATACTTGTTGTGCGGGCCAGGTGAGGGCTTAACTACCCATCTTCCTCCAGCCTTTCTCGGTATCTTCCAAGTTTTTGGTGCTGACAACCTCTTCTGATGAACCATAATCCATCACTTCCTCTCCAATATCTTCTTCCTAACATCATCTATCTCTCCTAACTCAACTATCATGACGTTTGAAGGATGAATCGGAACGAGTACTTCTGTTCCATCGGCCTTTCTCCGCGTAACTCCCTCAACGTAGATCCTTAATCTTTTCATGTCTACCTCTACGACCTTTCCGATATGTCCGGCGAAGTCTCCTCTCATTATCTTAACCTTATCGCCCTTCCTAATTCTAATTGCTCTCTTTCCGTACTTCTTTCTTAGTTCTTTGGAAAGGGTCGCATGGAGTAGTCTATGCCTCTCGTGGAGCTTCGAAGTCTTGTACAACCACTTTCTCCACTTTCTCGGCTGCTTAGACTTTGGAATCGGCATAATACCACCTCACACGATTATCGAAGCCAAAGATCCTATCTTCGGAAATCTCTCTGCAGCCTCTCTTGCAACAGGCCCTCTGATTTCTGAGCCTTTCGGATTTCCCTTGTTGTCTGTAATCACGGCGGCGTTGTCCTCGAACTTCACCCTTGTGCCATCTGGTCTTCTGTATTCTTTTCTCTGCCTTATGATTACCGCATAATGCACCTGCTTTCTTATGTCCGGCGTTCCCTTCTTCACAGTAACTACAACGATATCTCCTACGCCGGCAGCCGGATACCTCCTTCTGACACCCTTATATCCCTTGACCGCAATTATCTCAAGCTCTCTTGCTCCGGTATTGTCTGCACAGACCAAGCGAGCTCCGGTGGGTAAGCATCTCGGAACTATAGCCTTAATCGCTCGCACGCTTCACCACCTCCACAATCACAAAGCTCTTTGTCTTGCTGATCGGTCTGCATTCAGCTATTGTAACGATATCTCCCGGTTTCGCATCTATGCAAGGCGGGTTGTGTGCATGGATCTTCGACCTCTTCTTCATGTACCTCTCGTACTTTTTCACGTACCTTATCAGCTCTCTCTCGATTACCGCAGTCTTCATATACGTCTTAACTACCTTTCCGGTTAGGATTTGTCCTCTAACTCTCAAATCTCCGTGAAACGGGCAGTTCTTATCGTTACACTCCTTTTCCGGCGGTTTCACATCTATACCTATATCCTTCATCATATCCTAACACCCTTTGCCCTTTTTAACATGAGTAAACCCTTCTTAATCCTATCCTCTGGCCTGAAGGCTATCAGATCCCCCTTCACCCTCAACACCCTTCCGGCAAACTTAACTCTGAAGATCCTTCCTTTTTTGGCTACGATTTTTAAACTTTTTTCTGTCTTGATCTTGAGGATGTTCATCGTTTCATCAACAACGATACCTTTAATTCCAATTTCACAAGGATTGG
>CAYMEG010000059.1:1848-7751 GCA_964389535.1 uncultured archaeon
ATCTTCATTCTCCTCCACCCTCCACCGCCTCAGCTTTGACTTCAGCTTCGGGCTGTTCGGTCTGAGCTTCAGCCTTCTCACCCAACACCTTGGCCTTCAAAGCCTCAAGCTCCTCTTTGCTAACATCTTTAACCTTGAACTCGTCTGGAAGTTCAACATCCGGCGGGATTATTCTAACGCTGACACCGTAGACTCCCAACTTCTTCACAGCAACATCGAATCCCTTCCTGACCAATTCGTACGCTGGATCACCAGTGTGTATCATCGTTCCAGCTACGAACTTCTCCGTTCTCGCTCTTTCGCTCGTTAGCTTACCGCTGATTTCGATCTCGCATCCCTTAGCTCCGGCCTCCATTATCCTGTACAGGAACCTGTATCCAGCTCTCCTGAAGTACCATCCCCTCTCCAAAGCCCTTGCAAGCAACGTGGCCATCAGCTGTGCGTTGAATTCTGGCTTCTCAACTTCATCAACGCTTATCTGTGGATTATCTAAGCCAAACTCCTTGAGCCTCTCCTGAAGCATTCTGATCCTTCTACCACCTTTACCGATTACAAGTCCAGGTCTCTCGACGAACAGGCTGACTTGAGTGCCCAACGGTGTTCTAACTATGTCCACGCCACCGAATCCCGCATTTCTGACTTCCTGTTTAAGCCACTCCTTGACTTGAAGCTTCCTAATCCTATCCTGGATGAACTTCCTTTCAACAGCCATATCACTCACCTCTAAGCTCCGCAACGAATTCCACGGTTGTCAGTTGCTGGAATTTTGGCGTAGCCCTTCCAAAGGCACGGGGCATGTACCTCTTGATCACCCTACCCTTCTTAGCCTGCGCGTGGACTATCACAAGCTTGTCAACATCCAATCCCTTGTATTCGGCGTTGGCCTCCAAGTTCTTTAGAACCTTTAGAATGTACCTTGCAGCCTTCTGCGGATACCTCCCAGCGTACCACTTGTGAAGTCCACTCTTGTGAGCTACCTTCTTCTTGTACCTCTTGAACGGAATGGGTCTTCTTAAAGCGATGACATCTTCAAGGATCTTCTTAGCTTCCTCGATCTTCTTACCCCTGAGCTCCCTGCATATCTCCACTGCATGCTTGAAGCTTATCGGCATCTCATAGCCCATCGCCTTAGCAGCTTTAGTTTCATCAGCTGGCTGGTAGGAGTACTTTATGCGGGCCATTCAACCACCTCACTTCAGCGGGACATACTTACTGCTCCTAGTAGCTCCAACTCCAGGCCCGGAGTGTTTCTCGAACCTTCTGGTTAGAGCGAACTCTCCAAGCCTGTGACCTATCATCTCAGGCTTGATCTCAACTTTAACGAACTCCTTACCATTATGAACATAGATAACCTTACCTACCATCTCCGGAAGGACTATCATGTCTCTGCAGTGTGTTCTTGCCCAGCCTTTCTTTCTCAGCTTTCTGAGTAGCTTAAGCTCCTGCTCAGTAAATCCTCTTTTAATCTTCCTTCTCTCCCTTGCTGGCAACAACTCCGCCAACTGCTCCAAACTCATCTTCTGCAACTCCTCAAGCGTGTAACCGCGATACCTAAACTCCTTCGGACGGGTTATCTTACTCTTCATCGCCATACCCATCACCCCCAAACGTTTCAACCTAAACCATCAACGTGAGCGAAATAAATATGTTACTTCTTCTTGATACCCGTTCTACTTGCGGCGATGCTACCGACCTTTCTGCCTGGAGGAGCGTTTCTGCTGACCGTCTTAGGCCTTCCGACATGCTGATGCTTACCTCCACCGAACGGATGATCAACGGCGTTCATTGCAACTCCCCTCACACGAGGCCACTTGGCAGCCTTGCTCTTCATCTTGTGGTACTTCTTACCGGCCTTTACGAACGGCTTTTCAACTCTACCTCCACCAGCAACAACGCCGATGGTTGCTCTGCACTTCGGATCTAGCCACTTGAGCTTACCGGAAGGAAGCTGAACCAGAACTCTGTCCTCTTCATGAGCGATCAAAATTGCGTAGGTTCCGCTCGCCCTTGCAAACTTGCCGCCATCTCCAGGCTGATTCTCAACGTTGCAGATCGGAGTTCCCTCTGGAATGTTTTTCAGATAGGTTGTGTTTCCAGACCTAATTTCAACGTTATCTCCGGCTTCGATGATGTCTCCGACTCCCATCCCTTCAGTTGCAAGAACGTACGTTGTTCCGCCATCCGGCAACCTTACAAGCGCAACTGGCCCGTTTCTCGCTGGATCGTGCTCGATATCTATTACCTCAGCCCTTATCGTTTCACCCGGCCTAAATCTCAGATGTTTTATTTCGGCCCTATACTTGTGAGATGGAGCGGTGTAGGTGGGGGTTCCCTTTCCCCTATTCTGTGAGATTATACGCTTACCCATCTACACCACCTCAGAACACACCCAACTTCGAAAGGATCTCTTCAGCCGAATACTGCGGCTTTAACTTGATGTACGCTTTCTTCTCACCCTTTGGAGTTATGAGTGTGTTCACCTTCTCAACCTCCACGTTGAACAACCTCTCAATCTCCTTCTTTATGTCGGGCTTTCTGGCCCTTATATCGACTATAGCCGTCAGTATGTTCTTCTCAAGCAAGCTAACAGCTTTTTCCGTGACCAAGAAGCATTTGATCAGCATAACCATCCCCTCAGATACTCTATAGCGGATTTAGTCCAAACCGTCAACCTTCCAGCATGACAGCCGGGAGCGAGCAATTCGACATTAAGATCCTTCACAAGAACCACGTCAACGCCGGGCAGGTTCTTTGCAGCCTTCATAACACCCTCATTCCTGCCAACAACCAAAAGCACGCTCTTCTTCTGCACGTATCTTCTTCCCCTTCTCTTTCCCTTTCCGGCTCTTTGTCTTTTTGTTTCCGCTGACCTTTCAACATCCGCATAGACACCTATCGCTTTGAACACTTCGATGACCTCCTTCGTCTTCTTAAGCGATTGTAGCTCATCGACGACGATCTTTGGTAGCTCTCCCTCAAATATATGGTTTCTCGCTCTAACCAGATCGGGATTTGCAGTTGCTGCAATAGCAGAGCGAAGAGCTTTTTTCATCTCCTTCTTGTTTATCTTCTCAGCCCACTTCTTCTGCGGCTTTGGTGGATGAGCTTTCCTTCCTCCAACAGCCTGCGGAACAACCACAGCCCTACTTCCGTGCTTGATCCTTGGAACTCTCGCGTATCCGTAGCCAGGACCCCAGTTCTCCCATGCGTAATCCAAACCGGCCAAAGGATTCGGCCCGTAAGGCTGTCTTCTGTGGCTCTGAATTGCAAGGACAGCTCTCTTGATGATATCTGGTCTGTACTCTTCTTCAAATACCTCGGGCAATTCTATCTCCTCGATAACCTCTCCTTTCAAACTCAACACTTTAGCGATCATCATGATCACCTACCCTGCTTCGAGGATGTGCTTATGTACAGGATGTTGATCCCTTCATAAACTACCTTCTGCGGAGGTCTGATCGCATCCCTCATCCTGATAAGCCTTTTGACTGAGCCAGGAACGCTACCACTTACAAGCACGTATTCACTTCTGATTACTCCGTAGTGAACGAATCCACCCTTTGGAGTGATCTCTTCACCGTTCTCACCTATCTTGATGATTCTCTTGTTGTATTCGGTTCTCTGGTGGAATCCCATCTGACCAGCCTGTGGAACTGTCCACCTGACCCTTGCCGGTGTCCATGGGCCGAGAGTTCCAACTCTCCTATGCTTCGAGCTTCTCGCATGCTTAGCATCCAAAGTGATAACCCCCCATCTCTTCACTGGCCCCTGAAATCCCTTACCCTTCGTTACTGCAATCACATCGATCAGCTGACCCTCCTGAAAGACCTCGGAGATCTTGACCTCCTTGCCGAGCTTTGAGATGGCGTAATCCAGCACAGCTTCCATGTCCGAACCACCGACCTTCTGCTCCATCACGTCCGGCACCTTCTTCGGAACTCCGGTGATCTTATACGGCTGGGTGTACGTGATCACCCTAACTTCGGCAATGTCTTCGATCTCTCTGAGCTTATCGACATCTGGTGTCTTCTTTGGAAGATTCAACCTTCTACCCAAGTACTCATCAAGTTCGTTAGTCCAAACCTCACCGGCTATCTGCAAGCCATAAGTCGTTCTCTTGTAAACCCTGATACCCATTACCTTCATCGGAGGAGTTTCTATCACTGTGACAGGCACAACTATCTCCTCACCGTAAGTCGGGGAGTTCCTTCTGTCGTCTATCATTATCACATGAGTCATCCCTGCCTTGTAGCCAGCGAAGCCCAACAGCTTTGGCTCTCCCTCGTAATCCGGCCAAGACCTTATGCGTGGGATGATACTGCTAGCTCTCTTCCTCGGGCTGAATGCCAGAGATCCTCTCCTTGGTCTGCTATACTTCATCCAACCACCCCTTCACCATATTTACTATCGCCAACGTTGCAAATATCGCCTCTTCCAACCTCACGGTTTCTACACCCTGATTTGGTACGGTATTCCAACATTTGGCATCGATTCTTATTCCCAGTCTTTCGGCTATTTCAAATACCCCCTCCTCGGGGCTTCCAAATATTAGCGTAAGAGGTCTTTTTAATGTTTGCCTCAGATCATCCAAGCTTACTACCTCGCATTTACGCGAGGTAACGACTACGTTATTCCTTTTGAGGATCTCCCTAAGCTCAACCTTCTTAACCTTGTATCCCCAATACTCATCCGGTTCAGCTTCTTCTACAACCAACGGCTTCTTCGAACAGACCCTGACGGTCACGCGGGCGCCCCTCTTGAGTTTCCTTTTGGGTTTGAGGGACGCCAGGGCGCCAACACCTATATCCACCCAGCACGTGCCGTCAGGAGCAACCCTTCTAACGACCCCCTCTCTAACCTCGCCGACTTTTAAATGTTTCGGCTTATGGGATGGAATTCGAAGGGGAGGTAAGACACCAGCGTATCGCAGTGAAGGTTTTATCGGGATAAGGTACTTACGTAGGTACTGAGGAGTTTCCATGTACTCAAGGACATCTTTGATGAAATCTGATTCGTCAAGCTTAGGATCTCTATAGATTAGTATCTCATCGACCCTAAAAATTGCACAAGCTCTTGCGATCATTCCAACTTTAAACGTCTTAATCTTGGGATCGTTTTCGTTTATGAGGGCTGATGAAGGGATAGCTATTGAAAGCATCGATTCAGCTAGTTAGGTTGAGTTTAAAAAACTGAAGCAAACAAAAAGATCGCTATCGATAAGATCACTGCAAGGATATCAACCTACCACCACTTTCAACTCTAAATCTTCCAAACTTCTGACAGATGTCACTCAGCTGACACTCGATGTCAAATCTAAACGTTGTATTATCCAACGAACTCTCATCCCTCTGAATTGTAATTAAAACATCGTAAAGATCGATTATTATCGCATCTCTATCGTACATGCTATAATGCTTAAATCCAAAGAGTGTGAGACCATCGGGCATGAGACTGTAGAGATCGATTAACCTCTTCAGGGTGTTTCCATCAGATAGACCAGCGATGAGCTGCATGAAATCGCAATCCAAAATTAAAACACTGCTTGGCTTAATTTTCATTATGATATCTCTTAAACCCTCAAACTCCCTCTCAGCATCACCCTGCTTTATAAAGCAAAAAAGATCCCCAAACTCGCACTCATCGTTGAGTCCAATCTTTATCACTTTAATTCTGTCGAGAACTTCAGCCATCATTGGATCTTTAAACATCAGATAGTTCGCTCTTCTCTTGAACTTGTAGTAGTAACCTTCAGAATACAGAACGACATATACATCCTTCTTCTTTGAAAAATGCGGGAGTATATATTGGAGTATTATTAAATCCTTTACAACTGGGGAGTCATATACCACCCTTGTTCTTAAGCTTTCAAGCTCATCTATTATGTCTTCAAATCGGACGTACGT
>CAYMEG010000060.1:0-7748 GCA_964389535.1 uncultured archaeon
AAGGGTCCAAGGCCGAAGCATCTCCATCTGCACGGGGAGGTTCTGATGCCCATAGCCTATACAGCCATGGTTTCGATGCTTGCCGTGTTGCTCTGGGAGATACTCGGACATATCGAGCCTATAGCAACTGGATTTATCGAGAAGGGTTTTGAGAGGTCATCGTTCGCAGTCGGTTTGGCTGTGCTGATCTCGTACGGAATCACGTTGGCCGTTCCAAGGCTCGAATCACCTGTCGGCAAGTTCCTTGGAGATAGGATGTACATGCCAGCGTTGAACGATCTGATAGTGCCAAAGATTGGATGGGCGATTGCAAAGGTTATAGATTACGGAAACAGGGGGATAGACTTCTTCTGCCATCAGGCTATACCAAGGGCGATCGGAGCGAGTTCGCTTTGGATTAGAGCCATTCAGTCCGGTTACCTTAAGAGGTATGTTAAGATAGCCTTGGGATTCGTTATGGTCGCCTTGATAGTTACATCGTTGATAAGGTGGTGAAAGCATGATCGAGACGTTGACACTCGTATCTTTAATTTTAATCGCTTTGGGATCTGCCCTGTCATTCAAAAGTCCGAGAAGTGTGTTTTTCATTAGCCTGATAGCTCTTCTGATAATGCTCCTAATGCCAGAGTACAGGAGCTACGTAATTCTGATTGTTGCAATAGGTGTGCTAAATCTGATGTCGATGATTCTAATGAAAAATCAGATCAAGGGTGTAGATTATGGCTTGACGGCCTTAATAGCAATTGCAACGGTCTATGTTGTCTTTACAAACGATCTTGCAATGATACTACTGATGTTCGTGATCACGTCGATACCAACTTATGTTCTAATAATGACAAGTGAAAACAGGGCAAACGTGGAGGTTGCCGTTAAGTACATAACTTTCATGGTTTTCGCAACCGTCCTGTTCTTGGCCGGAGCGATGTTACTCGTTTACGCAAACAGCGTTAACGCAGACATCCTCTACATCATAGGGTTCATCATGCTGATAATAGGATTGGGAATGGAGGTAGGTTGTGCTCCGATGCACGAGTGGGTTCCAGACGTTTTCGATACTGCAGATCCAATTCCGGTTTCGATCGTTGCATCGATTGCGAAGATAGTTCCGTTCGTCGTTGCGTATAAGATCCTGATCATGACCGCAAATTCACTGGTAACAGAGCTTGCATTGTTTGTAGCTTTTGTTGCAGCTGTCTCGATGTTCATCGGAAACATAGGAGCCTTAACATCCACAAAGCCAGCTAGGATACTCGCATATTCGACCGTTGCAAACATGGGATACATCATTGCTACACTGGTAGCCTTGATCGACCTGAACTGGATATACTTGGCATTCGCTGGAGCCTTATTGCAGTTGATGGCCAACGCGTTTGGAAAGATTGGATTCTTTGTATCGACGAAGGAGGGTGGAGCTTCGACATATCTGATGTACACCCTTGCATTCTCATTCATAGGAATGCCTCCTCTCATCGGATTCTGGGGTAAGCTGTTCATACTGCTTTCGTTGGTTAAGGTTGGCTACATCTGGCTTGCATTAATCTTGGTTATAAACTCGGCCATGTCTGTTCCATATTACGTAAGGCTTGCAAGGATCCTCAGCAAGCCGATGATTCCCAGTTTGGTCAATGCAATAGCTTTAATTACAGTAGCGTTGACATTCATAACGATCGTGCCACCGAGTTGGTTTATCGATATGGCTAGGGCAATAATAGGGGGTGTTTGAGGTGTCGCTGGTTGAGAACGCGATTGCAGTTGCATTGCTGATCATAGTATGTCTGGCCATAGATGGAATAATGGTACTTCTCATCAAGTTCATCCCGATGAAGAGACCGACTCCGGTAAAGAGGGAAAGGTACGAATCTGGACACATACCAACGATTCCACCAAAGTACACGTTGCCGATGCAGTACTTCGGCTACGTCTTCATGTTCATGGCCTGTGAACCCATACTAGTTCTGTTACTCCTTTTCATGGCAAATCCAAACGTTTTCACGATACTACTCACTCTGCTCGCCTTTATACTACTACTCCCTGCAATTTACGTGTCTTATCGATACTCGTTGGATATAGCGTATAGAGTGAGGTGGTAGCCATGGGTAGTGAGGATGTTGAATTCCTTCATACCGGCCTCCTTTCACAGATAAAGAAATGGGGAACGAAATGGAGCCTATGGCCAGTTCACTTGGTTACCGCTTGCTGCGGTGTTGAGCTAGCTCACGCTTACGCTTGTGGCTACGATGCGGAAAGGATAGGTAGTCTGAACTACGGTATCTGTAGACAGACAAATCTGATAATCGTCGAAGGAGCTATAACGAGGAAGATGGCAAAGGTTTTGAGAATCACGTGGGAGCAGATGCCAAATCCGAAGTTCGTGATAGTGATGGGAGCCTGTGGTTTGAAAGGAGGTCTATTCTGGAACAGCTACCACATGGTTAGACCGTCCGAAGTCGTTCCGGTAGATTACTTCGTACCTGGATGCCCTCCAACGCCTGAAGCCTTGATTAGGGCTATAGTCCAGCTTCAGGATAAGATCATAACTGGAGAGGCCAAGAACTCGGCTGAATTTAAAGAGGTAGATCTTGGAAAGCTTTTGGGAGTTGTTAAGGAAGCTAAACCTAAGAAACCACCTAAGTCTCCGAAGAAGGTAGAACCAAAGCCTAAGATAGTGATAGACAAAGCCAAAGAGGTAGAATGGGAGTTCGGGCAGAAGTTGGTTGAAGAGCTTCAGAGGGAATTGGTGGGATTGTTCGATTCGATAACGATCACAGATGTGAACAGGATCTGCATAAGGGTTAAACCGGACAAACTTCTATCGGTCGCGAGCATCCTTGCAGACAGATTTGATCATGTCAAATCCGTGAATGTCATAGATGTTCCCCATGAAAACAAGTTCATAGTTGAGTATGTCCTCTCAAGCTACAGCATTAAGGAGTTAATGCCCGTTCTGATAAATCTGGCTACTGAAATTCCGAGGGATGATCCCAAGGTTCCAAGCTTAGCTGGGATATTTCCGTCAGCCGATTACATGGAGAGAGAGATGCATGAACTCTTCGGCGTTTGGTTCGAAGGAAACCCGTGGATGGGAAGGAATTTCCTACTTTCACCGGATACTCCAAAGTATCCTCTTAGGAAGGATTTCAAGCTTGAGGAGGACAAGTACGTTTTGGAGGGTTGATTATGGAGGAGAAGGAGTTTGCTTTGGATGTTCCAGTTCAGCCCCCCAAGGAGTACGAATCTCTATTCTTACCTCTCCCGCCAGAATTTGTTGAAGAGGCTTACAGAAAGGATGAGTTTGTGATATTGGTAGGGCCTCAGCATCCCGGCAGTGGACACATGCGATTGATAGTTCGAGTTAAGGGAGACATAATCACCGAAGTTATTCCTGACCCCGGTTACGTTCACAGAGCTATAGAGAAGTTGGCTGAGACAAAGCTGTTCGTTCAGAACATTCCGTTGGTTGAAAGACCTGCAATAATGGACTGTGCAAATATGAGCTTGGGCTACGTTAGAGCTATCGAAAAGGCCATGGATATCGAAGTTCCACCTCGTGCCAAATACATAAGAACGATTTTGGCAGAGTTATGCAGAATTGGAACTCATCTATACGATGCTGGTATTTTATCGGTCTTTATAGGGCATACGACCGGCTTCATGTGGCCTTTCGGTTTGAGAGAGTACATTTGTGAGGCCATATGTAGGATATCAGGCGCAAGGGTTACGGCATCGTTCATAGTTCCTGGAGGTGTCAGAAGGGATGTCGATGAGAAGACTCTGAGATTCATAAAAAGTATGACGTATACGATGGAGGAGAAACTGGAGAAGTTTGAGAGGATATTCGTGAAGAATCCAGCGGTTATCATGAGGCTTAAGGATGTGGGAGTTCTGGAAAAGAAGGATGCTATAAAGTTCGGAGTTGTAGGGCCATTCTTAAGGGCAAGTGGGGTTGAATACGATGTCAGAAAGGTTGAGCCGTACGAGGCTTACGATGAGATAGGATTTGACATTCCCGTGGCTGACGACGGAGATTCGTATTCGAGGTTTCTCGTTAGAGTTAACGAGATCCATCAGAGCCTCAATATAATCAGGAGGGCCGTAACGGATATACCCGAAGGCCCTATCTTAAGCGATGATCTGATCGGAAAGCTTAAGGAAAAGGATAGGGTCGGAAAAGATATAAGAGGATTCTTCTTCAGACTCTACGGCAGATTGACAGTGCCGGCTGGAGAGTATACGACGCTTACAGAGGCTGCGAGAGGCACGTTGCTGTACACCTTGATTAGCGACGGAAAATCTACGATGCCGTACAGACTTAGAGTCGTAACTCCGGGCTGGGCATATCTGAGGGGTTTCATGGAGGCCTGTAAAGGTGAGAGATTGGCAGATCTGCAGGCGATTTACGGTAGCTTTGGATACTTCCCGCCCGAAGCTGACAGATAATTTAATCCCATAATTTATATTGGTTGGTTGTGACATCACATTGTGGACGATCTAGATACATCACACCTATTGGTTTTATGCAAACTCGATGGTGTTTAACGATAAAATCAGGTTAACTTGAACTTCAAAACTTCCAGTAGCCTCCAGCAAACCAAAAGCTTAGCTACCTCGATAGCGTTCACATATCCTTTTGAGATCTCGTAAACTTCTTCAGATCCAACTTCCTTCTTCAGCACATCGAATAGAGAACTGAATAGTTCTACATTCATGAATCCATCGATATCTATAAAGCTCGCAGGCTTGGAGTAGTAGTAATCCGAGAAGAAGCTTATGGAGAAATCCCTCTCACTCGCCCTAACGAGTGCGGAGAGATCGATATTCAACTTTATGGGTTCGCTTGGAATATTCTCGTCCTTTCTGATCACAAGTCTGACCTTGTACAGATCTCTGAAGTTTCCTTCCTCGAGCAGATAAGTTATCCTTTCAACGCTCTGCATCGATGTTGGGAGTATCTTGATAACGACGTCGGCGTATATCTTCTGAAAGTCTATGTATCTCTTGTAATCTGGTTCTCTCTGAATGATCTCCTCTATCACCTTCTGCCTATCGTAACCCCTCTCCTCGACATCCCTCTTGATCTTCCATCTCCTCTTGATGTACCTTGCAGGATCCACAAATATCTTGAAATCCAAGTAGTTCCTTATGCCGTCGTAAAGCGTGTGCAATCCTTCGACGATTATGACCGGAGTTGGACTAAAATCCTCCCAAGGGCCGAAAGTTCCAGTCCTATGGTCATAAGTAGGTTTTTTTATTGTTTCTCCCCTCTTGAGCATGAACAGGTGAGTTTCAACCAACTTGAGATTGTTAGCATCGGGATGAAGTGGAGTAATCCCAAGCTTCCATCTCATAGTCCTGTCATAAACGTGATAGTCGTCAAGCGTAATGGTACTTACTATATCCTCTCCGAGTAGTTTTTTTATCGCATTCGCAAACGTTGTCTTTCCAGAACCGCTATCCCCAGCAATTCCAACTATGAAAACTTTCCCAGATCTCTTCAGCTTCTCTCTAAGGCTCATTTTAAACAAAGATTGTGTAGGTCTTTTTAGCATTTACGCCGAAATTTTTTTGTTCACTGATAGCAATGAGCACACAATGAAGATCCTCATATATGGCGTTGGAGGTATGGGTAGCTTCTTCAGGGATTTCTTCTTCTCAAGAGGATACGACGTTGCCGGCTATGACATAATCAAAGAGAGAAGAGATGTTAAGATTGAGCAAATTGGAGATTTTGACGTTATATTCGTATGCGTTCCGATGGATGCAGTCAAAGATGCCCTTGAGAATATAAAGAGGTTTGCTAGAAAGGATGCGTTGCTCGTTGAAATATCTTCCATAAAAGGTCAAGTCTTACCCCTCTTCGATGAATCAGGCTTTGATTACCTCAGCATTCATCCGATGTTCGGTCCAAAGAGCGAGATAGGATTGTCTAACATCATCGTAGTTGTTGAATCTGGGAGGGAGGAGGAAAAGATAATTTTGGATGAATTCAGAAAGGCCGGTGCTGTGATAAGCTATCTAACAAGGGATAAGCACGATGAGAAAATGGCCGAGATTCAAGGGATAAGTCACTTCGCATTACTTGCGATCGCAAACTTTTTGGCCGATAGAATCGGTGGGGAGGACTTGATTTACGCTTCTCCCATATTCTGCGTTCTATACAAGCTTGCCTCGAGAATTCTGAATCAGGATTGGAGGATGTACTATCACATCCAAAGGAACGCTGAGAAACTTAGGGATCAATTTGTCGAAAGTGTTGCAAAGCTCAACGAAAAGTTGAAGAATGAAAAAGAGTTTAGAAGGTTGTTCAAAGCCTTAAAGATGAAATATAAGGATTACGAAGATAGTACGCTCATTTTGGATGCCTACAAGGCTACTGTGAACGTTGAAGACCTCGATTTGCTTAGAGGATACATAAGAGCTGTGGATTCTCTGATCTTAAGGCTGATAGAGAAGAGGGTTGATGCTGGGAGGAAGATTGCCATCCATAAGAAGGTTAGGAACGAGCCGATAGAGCTTAGCGACCTTGAGGAGGCTAAGATTAGAGATATACTCGTTCAGACTGATCTAAATCCACTTTACGTTCAGCAAGTGTTTGAGGCCATAATGAATCTTACGAAGGAGGAAGAGTATAGGGTTCTTGGAATATGTAAGAGACTGGCTGTTCTTGGCCCAATGGGTAGCTTCAGTGAAGAGGTCGCCTTGAGACTCGTGGGTTCGAGGCTCCCATTGGTTTACTGTACAACGACCGATGAGATAATAAAGCTTGTAGATGAGGGTAGAGTTGATTACGGTTTAGTTCCAATTGAAAATTCCGTAAATGGAACTGTTTTACCTGTTTTGGACGCTTTGCTAAGTCACGATGTTGAGGTCTTTGGTGAGACCAAGCTTGAAGTAATTCACTGTCTGGTTGCGAAGAGGAGAATTCCGCTGAGAGAGATCAGGACGATATATTCACATCCCCAAGCGATCGCTCAATGCATGGGCTTTATAAACAACTACATACCACATGCGGAGGTTAGATACACTTCAAGCACGTCGGATGCCATAGAACTTTTGGATGACTATTCCGCTGCAATAGTTTCAGAAAATGCTGCAAGATTGCATAAGCTCTTTATACTTAGAAAGGGTATTCAGGATGTCGGCAGAAACGTTACGAGGTTTTACCTTATAAGGAAGAGGGGTAGCGGTGAGAGGAGGGGTTCGATAACTTCGCTGTTCTTCGGTGTCGAAGATCGACCCGGTGCTTTGAAGGATGTGTTGGAGGTCTTCTATAAGAAGAGGATAAACTTACGAAAGCTGGAATCCCGTCCCGCAAGGACTGGCCTAGGAGATTACATATTCTTCGTTGAAGTTGAGAAGGATCTAAGCGAGGATGAGCTTATCGAGCTAAAGGAGGTTACGACCTTCTATAAGATCGTGGGGGTGTTTGATGAGATCGAAAGGTTGGATGTCTGGTCTTAATGGAATAAAAATCATGATAAATTGAGATGAAGAAAAAACTTAAATTTGAGAGGTTGAGGTCTGAAAGATATGGTGGTGAAGCTCATAAGGTGTCCGTACTGTGGTGAGGAAATAGAACTTAGAGATCTATATGAAGGAATGGAAGTTCAATGTACTCTTTGCGGAGCTGTCATGATATATCAAAATGGTAAGTTCCTACACTTAGATACAAATGAAGAGTACGAGCTTGAAGAACTTGAAGAGGAAATGGAAGAAGAGTTTGAAGAGGAATTTGAGGAAGAGTTTGAAGA
>CAYMEG010000061.1:0-7746 GCA_964389535.1 uncultured archaeon
GTCACAGCCTTGCTCTCGATCTTCATCGCTCTTCGTAAAACCAATCCAAAACTATCTTTGCGATCTCATCGATTTGATCGAGTCTAAACGTCCGAAATCCCTCAACCTCTCTATCGCAAACAACTGCCAGTATCTTTCCGCACTTAAAATTTTCAAGCTCGTCAGGCTCTCTAAGCACGACGATCCTATCCCTGCAGGCTCTGTTGAAACCCTCGGTGATTATGAGATCGTAGAAGTTGAAGATCGAACATATTTCATCCAGATCATCCCCCAACCTCGATATGAACGCAAACCTATCTTTCGAGGCTATCGCAACGTCAACCCCAGCGTTGAATATCCTCCAGGAGTCCTTTCCCTCTCTATCGATCTCAAAATCCAAGGCATGCTTAACCACCAAAATCTTCAGGCCACGATCCTTCAAAATCGAAACCAATCTCTCGATCAGCGTTGTCTTTCCGGCTTTGGAGTATCCGACGACACTCAAAACCCTCATATGAACCTGATCGTCTCCAAATTCATCGGAGCCCTCGTTTCAATTCTGAAAGTCTTGTATATGCTTGAGGCAAGCTCTATGCACTTGTTCTCGTCACCATGGACTGTTATTATCTTCTCGGGCTTCGGATTCAGATGCCTGACGTAGTTCATCAGCTGCCTTCTATCGGAATGTCCGGAAAATCCGTCCACTGTTTCTACCCTCATGTTGACCTTGACGACCTCTCTCCTTCCATCTGTCGGGAAGGGGACCTCTCTCCATCCCTTCTGAATCCTTCTACCCAAAGTTCCCTCAGCTTGGTAACCTACGAAGATCAACGTGTTCTTCTCGTCCGGTGCTAGAGCCTTGAAGTACTCCATAACGGGCCCACCGTTCAACATTCCCGAAGTTGCCAGGATTATCGAGGGTGAAGATTCGTCTATAACCTCCTGCCTCTTTGATGGCGAATCCACTCTAACGAAGTTCTCGCTGATGAAGGGATTTATCCCATGATGGAATATCAGATCCCTCAGATTTGCGTTCAGATATTCCGGATAGGCTGTGTGTATGGCTGTAGCTTCGTAGATCATACCGTCCAAATAAACCGGAACCTCCTCAAGCTTCTTGTTTCTTATGGCCTCTTCAAGAACGAGCATAACCTCTTGGCTTCTTCCAACCGCAAACGTTGGAATTAAAACCTTCCCTCCCTTCTTGATCGTCTCGTTCACTATCGCTATCAGCCTCTCCTCAGCCTCCTTCCTGGTCGGCTGGAAGTCCTGACTTCCGCCGTATGTAGCTTCCATTATGAGGGCCTCGAGCCTTGGGAAGTGGGTTTCAGCCTTATCGAATAGCCTCGTCCTCTCGAACTTGAAATCGCCTGTAAATGCTATGTTGTACAATCCCTCACCTATGTGGAAGTGAGCTATCGCTGAGCCGAGTATGTGTCCGGCGTTGTAGAACGTAAGCCTTACATCCGGACTTATGTCCGTAACGACCCCGTAATCGAGTGTGATCGTATGCTTTAGAGCCTCTCTTATGTATTGAGAGCTGTAGGGCACCGGTGCCCCTTCCCTTTCTGCAACCTCTATGAAGTCTATCTGAAGCAGAACCATAAGATCCCTCGTCGGAGGAGTCAGGTAGATCGGCCCCTTGTAGCCGTACTTGTAAAGCAAGGGAACTAGGCCACAGTGATCCAGATGGGCGTGGGTGATAATTACGGCATCTATGCTGTCCAAGGGCTGAACCTCCGGAACGTAGAGATAGGGTGACTGCTGGATGTTGCTGACGTTAACTCCGCACTCAACCAAGATCTTGCTTTCGGGAGTTTGTAACAGATAGCAGCTCCTACCGACCTCCCTTGAGCCTCCCAAAAACGTAACCCTGACCCACCTATCTTCATGCAAAATCGTTCTGTGAATCCTCTCACCTATTCTCTTTAATATCTCCTTTCTCTCATCCCTGACGCTAATGAGGTAATTCCTGATGTTTTCGATCGTTCTGGATTTGATCGGGGGTGTTCTGACGACTCTGGGACTCCAGCCGACGGCTTTCATTATCTCCCTGAAGGTAGCTCCACCCTTTCCGATTACGACACCGGGCTTCTCTGCCTCTATTATCACCTCTCCGTTCTCCTCGTCGAAGTAGAAGTTCGTGATGTTGGCATCCTGCGGAACTATCTGCCTTATGATCTCCTTGGCCTCTTCCGGCGGTTTCAAGCTCTTGGGATCTGGTCTGATTATTATGCGTTTTCTTAGATCCTTAGCGAGCTTCTTGATTATGTCGATCTCCGCCAGTTCCTGCGGGTTCTTTACATAGATAACTAAAAACGGACCTTCAAACTCTACATCCTTAATCTTTATATTCGGAGGTAGAGACCTTGCAACCTTCTCCTTGATCTCCTTAAGCTTATCCCTCGTCATCTTTTGCTGAACCTCTTGATTATCTCTTCTATCTCTTCCGGCTTAAGTTCCACATACTCCTTCTCGGTTATCTTAACGACATCCATACCATCGCCAGATGCAGAATCCCTCTTCATCGCTGAATAGATAGCCCTTATAGCCAATTCCACCGCCTCATCAACGCTCATGTCCGGAGTATATCTGTCCTCAAGAACTCCGTATGCGGTTAAGCTACCGGAGCCAGTTGCTACGATGTCCCTCTCCTCTATAGCTCCTCCTATCGGATCGATGGAGTATATGCTCGGCCCTCTAACATCTATCCCGCCGACGAGCAGCTGAACGAGGTATGGAAAGAACCTGTATGAGTTCAGTATGTTCGAAAGCAAGGTAGCCAAAGCTTTTATCGTCGGCTTCTCCTCCTTTCTGATCTCGTAGAGCTTAGCTTCAACCGATATAAGCCTAGCCAAAAACTGCGCATCTCCAACGGCTCCGGCTGTAGTCATCGCGACTCTGTCCGCTATCTTATAGATCTTCTTGGCCCTCTTACTCGCTATGAAGCTACCCATCGTAGCCCTCTTTTCGGTAGCTAAGACTACTCCATCCCTACAAACTAGGCCTACTGTCGTCGTTCCCTTATACACCATATCCTGCATCATAGTATTCACCATAAGAAAAGCCGTTATTGGCTTTAAAGGATTAGACAGAACAACTTTTAAAAGTTTCGATCGTAAAAAATAATTGAGTTAACCTTCAACAAGTTCGGCAAACCACTTCTTGAGGATTTCAAACTGCTGATGGGTGTTTACGATGTTCGTTTCCATGGGACTCTTGAAGAAGAAACCCATCTCCTTGACAACTCCGCTTATACCCTTCTTCTTAGCAAACAGCAGGAATCTGGCTATGTCAAGAATCAGCGGAGCGGCGACGATCGCATCGATCCCATCCCAGATGAAGTAGAACTTCATCTTCGTGCCCAAGAAACCTTCGAAGTGTATGAAGTCAAACGCAGTCTTGTTGTCGACCAAGCTTGGGAAGTATTCGATTTCGGTTATGCTGTACGGTGCGTAGCCGAGCATCTTCTCAAGAACCCTGTCCTTGCTTATTACCTTGCTCTCCTTGTTCTCCCTGTGGCTCAACACCTTTCCATCGAAGTCTCCGAGTATGTTGTAGCTCATCCAGCCCAGTATCTTGAGGTTTCTGTATGCGAACATCGGAGCCAAAGTCGTCTTTACAAGGGTTTCTCCGGTCTTTCCGTCGTTTCCGGCATGCGGAACTCCTTTCTTCTCCGCAAGCTCCTTCAAAGCTGGGATGCTTGAACCCGCACTTGGTGTGAAGTTTCCGTACGGCAATCCGAGCTTCAAGGCTACGTACGCGTATAGCATGCTAGCACTTGCGTACTCCTTCTTGTCCTCATCTATCATCGTCTCAAAGCCCTCCAAACTGCCATGATATTCTTCGTTGTAGTTTGGCAGTGGCTCCGTTGATGCCACGTTTATCACGACGGTCTCATCGTCTGCAAAGCTCCTCATGTCCTTCTCAATCCTATTGACGATCTCCCTCAATGTCAACCCCTCATCCTCGAGAGTCTCGATCCTTCCAAGCTCCTTTATCCCCTCTCCGCAGTTCAAAGCCGTTCCCTTGCATGCCTTTATCTTCTTGAGCTCATCCGCCACACTGTCGAGTATGTGCCTTTCGAAGTGTCTGTTCATCTCCCAATGCTCTAAAGCAGCGTCGTACGCTGTTGGAAGGGGTCTTATGTCATGTCCACCGAATTCGAACTTCAGAGGAACGTACTCGGATATCTTGCTGAAGCACGGTAACTCTGAAACTAGGCCGGTCTTGCTTATTATTCCCTTTTCCAATGCTTTTGCTCCTACCATCGCTGTTGTGGATACGATTCCATAAGCTCCTATCAACCATACCTTCATCCAAAATCACCTCCAAATGAAATGTCAAAAATTCAGCAGACAATGGATCAACTCCCAAATTCCTACAATTAAACGGTTTAAAAACTTTTCCGAGTTTAAATTTTATTTATTTACTTTATTAACTTCCATCTCGTTCCCTTTGGAGTATCTATGAGTATATATCCCATTTCTTTGAATTTACTCCTTATAGCATCGGCCTTTTCAAAATTTCTCTCCTTTCTAGCAATTTCTCTCTCTACGATCAACTCGGCCAACTCTCTAGGTAGCACTGGAATTCTTTGATAACCTTCGAATAATCCGAGGATCCAGCACAGTTGCTTGAATCTATCGAAGCAGAATTCCAGCTCATCCAAGCTCATATAGCTAACATTTTTGTTTATAAATGTTGAGAATTCATGTAAAATCGCTAGGGCTTTGGGTGTGTTCATGTCGTCATCCAAGGCTTCGATGAACCTCCTGAAAAAGCTGTCAACTTCTGTGTGACAGTTGATCGGGTTTCTTTTCTCTCCAAAGGTTTTTAGAGCTGCGATCTCCATATCCAAAAGCTCTAATGAGTTTTTAAGCGAGTTATAAGACTTTCTTGCCCTCTCCAAAGCCTTCTCACTGTAGTCCAACGGGCTTCTGTAGTGGGCCGAGATGAGGAAGTACCTTAATACCTCACCGTCATACCTCTGCAGAACGTCCCTTATCCTTACTATGTTTCCCAAGCTTTTACTCATCTTCTCTCCCCTTATCGTTACGAAGTCGTTGTGGATCCAGTAGCGGACGGGCTCAACTCCAAACAAGGCGTAGCTCTGAGCCCTTTCGTTTTCGTGGTGGGGAAATATGAGATCCCTACCTCCTCCATGGATATCGAAGGGAACGCCCAGATACTTGGCAGACATCACTGAGCATTCTATGTGCCATCCCGGTCTGCCCAACCCCCAAGGGGATTCAAAAACAGCTTTAGCCTTTAAATCTTCATCCTTAGCGGATTTCCAAAGAGCAAAATCCTTTACATCCCTCTTCCTTGGATCTGGCTCGATCCTATGTCTGTTGAGCTCCTCCAAGCTCATTCCAGAAAGCCTCCCGTAGGTTGGAAACGATGGGACGTGGAAGTACACATCCTTCCCGTTCTCACCCTCAACCTCGTACGCGTAACCCTTCTCTATGAGCTTCTGAACGGCATCTATTATATCACGGATGTGATCCGTAACCTTCGGATGGTAGTTAGCCTTTCTAACATTCAAAGCTTCCATATCTCTAAAGTATTCTTCGATAAACCTCTCGGCAATCTCTCTCTGAGTTTTTCCCTCAGCAACAGCCCTTCGAACTATTTTATCATCGACATCCGTGAAGTTTTGAACGTAGATGACTCTATGTCCCTTGAACTCCAAGAACCTCCGTAAGGTGTCGAAGAAGACCGAAGTTCTCGCATGTCCGATGTGAGAGTAGTCGTATGCCGTTATTCCGCAAACGTAGATCCTGACTGTTTTTTCAAGCTTTAACTCCTCTTCCCTCTTCGTAAATGTGTTGAACATTCTCATTACTCGGAGTTCGAACTTAGGTTAAACAACATTTTCGATACATTCAAATAGCTTTGAACACGCTCAAGTGCTATGAAAAGGTTGGCAGCGGTGTTGATGATTGCAGCGACAATTCTGTTCATCATCGGAATATACAGCGCGATGAAACTTCCACAATCTCCGGAACCAACGCTCAGAAACAACTATAAGATAATATTCTTCCACCTTCCCTCAGCGATAACATCGTTCACGGCTTTCACGGTAACACTGATAGCTTCGATCCTGTTTTTGAGGAATAGAGATCTGAAGTGGGATATAGTGGCTTCGTCTTCGGCGAAGGTGGGATTCTTTATGATCACAGCCGCTTTGATAAGCGGTTCGATATGGGCGAAGGTCGCCTGGGGTACCTACTGGAACTGGGATCCCAGAGAAACCACCGTTTTGATTCTTTGGTTTGCATACGCAGCATACTTCGCTTTAAGGGCTTCCATCGATGAGATCGAAGACAAGGCAAAGGTTTCAAGCGTATTCGCTATATTCGCATACGTAACGATCCCGCTGAGCTACATATCAACTAGGATATTCTTCTCCCTCCATCCAACGACAGCACAGATCGGACTTGAGATCGGATTTCCACTCTCGATGGTGATCGTATCGTTTCTGCTGATGTACGTAGCCTTCATGATATTGGACACCAGAATATCTAAGCTCGAGTTGAATGTTCGCTGATTCCGATTACCTAAGGACGGAGTTGCCAATTGGTTTTGTAAGATGCTTCTTCCAGCTATCTCCTGACGATCGCGTACAACCCTCCAAACGACAGCAGGATCATGCTAATCCAGACGAAGGCTATCAGGGGGACTATGTGTATCTCGAAGTAGAATCCGTGCATGAAGCTCGGCATCGCAACGTAGATATCCTTGAGAGGTGTCGATACTATGTCGACGACCGCAACTATCCTATCCGGTCGCATAATCTTATAGACGTAATCCTTTGGATAGAGTAAGAATTCGTCGTTGCCGTACTTAAGCCAGAGCTTCGCTATTATCACGAACTTGTCGAATTCCTCCTTCATCCCCACATCCAACAACCTAACGTCGATGGAGTCGATCTTCGCATCTTGCCCGATGTCGAGCGTAACTTGGTAGGTCACACCGTAAACCCAGGCTCCTATCGCTCCGATCAGAAGACACATAATACCCAGATGAGCGAGGTAACCGCCAAACCTTCTTCCACTCAGGTTTACGTCCGAGATGTGTCCGATCACTGCGAAAACGCATATCGCAACGACGAAGCTTAAGATAACGGTTCTGCTTAAAGCAAACACGATCGATCCTGCCAAAATTCCAAAGGCCATGGAAACCTTAAGCCTGCTCATGAGTCTTCCTCTATCAAATACCCAGCCCATCGAAGTGCATATGCCGGATAGAACTATTATCACGGCCATCAACGGCAGCTCTATCGATTCGTAATAACTCCTGCTAACAGAAACAGAGATCTGAGCTAAAGTTCCCAGAAGAACTGTGAAAGTTGAGATCAGCAGGAGCAGGATGTTCAGAAAAAGTAGATACTCCCTGCTGAGTGTTGGAATCTGACCTGAAACCATGAAATCCCTCCTCTTCATCCATATCGCAAAAGCCAAAATAGTCGATATGATTATTAGCAATAGATAGGCCTCTCCAACCGGGTTCTGGGCAAAAGCATGGACGGATGTTATGATACCGCTTCTGGTGATGAAGGTTGCAAGTATCACGAGATCGAAGGAGAGAACGGCCAGCCAGAAGTTCAAATTTCTTAAACCCTTCCTCCTTTCCTCAACGATCATCCCATGAAGAAGGGCTGTGACGGTTAGCCAAGGCAAGAGAGATGAGTTTTCAACCGGATCCCAACCCCAGAACCCACCCCAACCCAGAACCTTGTAAGACCACCACATCCCCAGAAAT
>CAYMEG010000062.1:0-7409 GCA_964389535.1 uncultured archaeon
TTCAAATCGAGTGTCGACGAATATTCGACAATTCCAAGGGAAGATTACGAAACCTTAAACCTTTATCTGGCCTATGATGGCATTGAAAACCTCAAGAATTTTGTTAAATTCATTATGCGGTATTTTGATGAGAGTATAGATGTTGAAAAACCGAGGCAAATGCCTTGGAATGGAATATACCATCCTAAGGGTGGATTTTTTGAGGATGTTAAAAAATACTTGAGATGGTATGAAAAGTATCTGAATTATCGTGATCTCGTCGGTTTACTGTTTTACAGGGCAAGATATCTTTTCAAAAATACCGTCCACATTGATATGTTAATAAACGAACTTGAAAAGCGAAAGATTGGAGTAATTCCAGTATTTACGATGACCTTTCCCGATAAGAGTGTTGGAATGCCCGGTATTGAGGAAGCGATAAAAAGGTATTTCCTTGTCGATGATAAACCAATAATCTCCCTTATGCTTTGGGGTCTATACTTTAGGGTTAGCAGAGATACCGAGCTTTTGAGGCAGTTGGATGTACCAATTCTTAACATCATAGAAATTTATGCAAATAGCCCTGAAGAGTGGAAAAACAATCCGCAAGGATTGAACATCGCAACAACATCAATGGCAGTTGCGTTGCCGGAGTTCAACGGAGTAATAAATCCCACAGTATTTTCGGCTGAGATAAGAACTCTAACAATTCTTAAATCTGTTCCGATTGAAGAGAGAATTAAAAGGATTGCCAAACAGGCTGAGAGATGGCTTAAGCTCAGAAGGATGGATAATTTAGACAAGAGAGTGGCAATAGTTCTGCACATTTCGGATATCGGAAATACCGAAGCGAATGTGGGAACAGCACTTGGATTGGACACATTCGAAAGCGTTGTCGAGATTTTGAAAGCTATGAAAGAAAGAGGATATGATGTCGAGAATATTCCGATGAATGGTAAGGAATTGGCAAGAACGTTCTTGGAGCAGAGGCAAATGTGGGAAGGTGCTTGGAATTACAATCCAAACTACGCTTCTATCGTCGATAAGGAGACATATTCAAGATGGTTTGATGAGCTTCCCGATAAAGTTAGAAAGGACATGTCAAAGACTTGGGGAGAATTCGAGAGCATTGGAATACCGGGGATATCTTTTGGGAAGGTTTTTGTCACAATTCAACCGCCGAGAGCTAAAACGTTCGATCCTGAAGACTTTCACAAGCTCATACACGATCCCACATTGCCCATTCCACACTATTACTATGCGTTCTACAGATTTATAAACGAGAATTTTGATGCTGTTATTCACGTAGGGAAGCACGGAAGCGTTGAGTGGTTGCCTGGCAAAAGCGTTGGATTGTCGGATGAATGTTATCCAGATATATGCTTGCGTAGCATCCCAAACATCTACATTTACATAGTCAACAACCCAGCGGAGGGAACTCAGGCTAAGAGAAGAGGGTATACGACGATAATTGACCATCTGCCTCCTCCAATGAAATCATCGAATCGCTATGAGGAACTTGAAATTGCTTTGGAGGATTACTTTAAGGCTAAGGAGAGAGGGTTAAAAGATCAGTGCGATGTTGCCAAGAAAAGGATTATTGAGCTAGCAAAGAAGTATAATTTCGAAATTAACGAAGAAAACTTTGATGAGTCGGCATTAAAATTGCATTCGAAGATTTTAGAGCAGAACGAATCGCTTTACAACTACGGCCTGCATGTGTTTGGAAGGATTGACGGATCGACTATGGATGAGTTTATCAATGCGATAGTTAAGCCTGAAAAAATTGTTCTGAAAAAACTTGGAATCGACTACGCAGAAGTGTTAAAGAATCCATCAAAGAAGTTTAACGGTTATACACTTAGTGAGATTCTGAGAATGATTAGGGAAGGGGAATATCCAGAGTTTTTGAGGGGAGCTGTTGAAAGGGCAAGAGATGAGATTGAAGGAATGCGTAGGGAAGTTAGAAAACGACTTGAAAGTATTAGGGAAATGGAAAATCTACTCAAAGCCTTGGAAGGTAAATTTATCGAGCCGTCTGCTTCTGGAGACATAACGAGGGGTAGGATTGAAGCTATACCGACAGGATTCAACTTCTACTCCGTTGATCCTCGTGCGATTCCGTCAAAGACGGCATGGGAGGTTGGAAGGAAACTTGCAGATCAGCTGATTCAGAAGCTGATCGAGGAGGAAGGTAAAGTTCCAGAAACGATCGCTTTCATTGAGTGGAGCAGTGATCCGATGAATACCGACGGAGAACAGATTGCCGAAATCCTTTACCTTTTAGGAGTCGAGCCCGTTTGGGATGGGGATAGGGTTGCAGGGCTTAGGATAATCCCGCTTGAAGAGCTGAAGCGTCCGAGGGTGGACGTTGTAGTTAGAATCAGTGGGTTGTTTAGGGATACGTTCATGAATCTGGTTGAAATGATAGATGAGGCTGTCGCTAAGGTTGCGAGCTTAGATGAGCCTTTGGAGATGAACTACGTCAGAAAGCACTTTTTGGAGGGTTTGAGGCATAGGATTTTCGGCGATAAGCCAGGAAGCTATGGAGCTGGAGTTAACCATGCGATAAATTCGTCTCACTGGCAAGATGAGAAGGAGTTGGCCGAAATTTACATAAATTGGGGTTGCTACGCTTACGGAAAGGATGTTTTTGGAGTTAGGGCTGAGGATGAGTTCAAGTTTAGCTTAAAAAACGTCGGAGCGGTTGTAAGAAATCATTACACAGATGAATGGGATATCTTGGACGATGACTGCCCCTACGCCTTTCAAGGAGGCTTGGCGTTAACGGTAGAAAAGTTGACGGGAAGAAAGCCTAAAGTTCTGATAGGTGACACGAGAAATCCAGAATTTACAAAGATAGTCGATGGTAGGGAGGAGATCGAAAGGGTAGTTAGGAAAACTCTGCTAAATCCGAATTGGGTTGAAGGGATGAAGAAACACGGCTATAAAGGTGCCGGAGATATCATGAAGAGAGTCGTAAACCTCTTCGGCTGGCAGGTAACGGCTAAAGTGGTCGATGACTGGATATTTGATGAAATAGCGAACAGATACGTGCTCAACGATGAAATGAGAAGGTGGTTTATGGACAACAACCCGTACGCTGTTGAAGAGATTGCGAGAAGATTGCTGGAAGCTTATAAGAGGGGACTTTGGATTGCGGATAAAAGCATGATAGAAGAGATAGAGGAAGTTTATGCCGAAATCGAGGGTTACCTTGAGGAGGAAATCTAACCTTTAAGGCCTAAATGCTACTTTGAATATTCTTTTAAGCCTACAAAAGCGATAATTGAATATCCTTACCGATGAACGCTTCAAACCTTCAAGTAAGTCCTAATCGCAGAAGTTGTAAAGTCAGGCTTGCTTTAGAAGACCAAACTTTATTTGATGATAATTCACAAAAATATACCTAAGCTGGTGGTAACATGAAGATATGTCTGTTCCAGATGCTCGATAGGGGTAGCGTCGAGGAAAATGTCAGAAGAGCTTGCGAGGTAATAGAAAATGTTAAAGCAGACTTCATATGCCTTCCGGAGTTCTTTGCAATCCCCGGTGAATTTTTCAGTAGGTATTCAGCATTCGAGCTATATCGAATATCTTCTCATGTGCTTGATGAACTTATTGAAGCATCCCGTAACTTCGATGGTTATGTGGTGGCTGGAACTGTCGTTGAGAAGGGATACTACAACACTTGCTACGTCTTGAAGTGTGGAGAGATGGTGGCTAAATACAGAAAGATAAATCCAACGAAGGATGAGATTAGAATGGGAATAAAGCCCGGAAGGAGTGTTACCGTTATAAAAACGAAATTCGGTAGGATCGGTCTTTTGATATGCGCCGATTGCCTCAACTGGGATACCGTTAAAGAAGTTGCGAGCGTAAGTGACGTCATATTTCTACCAATCTCGCTGAGTGATCCAAATCATCCACCCATCAAAGGTCATCCAATTTCAAAGAAGATAGCAGATACGTTCGACATCGTTGTTGCAAAGGTTTCGAGAATCGGTGTTTGGAGAGGTAAGAAGTTCGGAACGAAAAGTGTAGTTTTATCTAAGGAAGGGATAATAGCAGAAGCTGAGAAAATCGACGAGGAACTAATATTTGCAGATTTTTAACAGATCGGTCATTTTTACAATTTCGGCATCTAAACCGATTTTCTCAAGCTCTTTCTTATTCCTGAGACTGTAAACTCTTTTTGCAGTCCTTAAAAGCTCCAAATTCCTAGCGTTGATTTTTCCGATCGGGAAGCCGGTATCTATAATGAGATCACAATTTTCAACCAATCTAAAAGCATCTTCTAATGTTTCGTCTCTGATCTCCTCGTAAGGTCTTTCCTTCACAACCTCAACCGCACAATGCTTGGCTATGTAGAAATCTATATCGTTTTCGTGTATAACACCAGCCGTAAACGGAATTCTGTTCTTGGCGAGAAATCTCATAACTCCTGCACCGGTTCCACCACCGCACACAACGTGAATTTTAGCTCTACCTTCACCTTTAAGCTCGAATGTGCCCAAAAACGGGTCAAATTCGGCGACGCTTATACCGTAAAGCTCCTCTACAATTTCGGAATCTAAATCTTCAGCATATCCTTCGGTAACTATCCTGCCATTTTTAACCATCACAATCCTATCGCATATCCTGATTGCGAGCTCTATGTCATGGGTGGTAAGCACGATCGCAATACCCTTCTCGTTCGCAATCCTTCTAAGTATTAGAGGGATCTCAACCCTATGCTTTGCATCCAAGAAGCTCGTAGGCTCGTCCAAAAGCAGAGCTTTGGGTTGTTGAGCTAAAGCCCTCGCAATCATTATCTTCTGTTTTTCACCATCGCTCATCTCAGAAAAAGGCTTGTCTGCAAGGTACTCCGCACTCACAAGCCTTAAGGAATCCATTATTATTTCCACATCTCTTTCGCTTAACCTTCCGAAGGCATCGGTGTAGGGATACCTCCCCAAGCTTACTACTTCAAATCCTGTCAGAAATCCTACATCCGATCTCTCGGTGATTGTTATTGCCAATTCCTTTGCAAGTTCTGACGGTTTCAGTTTGTGAACGTTCTTCCCGTCTAAATAAACCACACCGCCCATAGGCTTTAAGATTGCTGAAATTGTCTTCAGCAGTGTGGATTTTCCACTCCCGTTTGGGCCGATTATTCCGAGGATCTCACCCCTTTCCACATTCAGATCTACTTCAGCCAAAACGGCATTCGAATAACCTGCCGAGAGTTTATTCACCTTAAGCATCATACCCTCCTCCTTTTAATCACGAGGTAAATGACAATGGGTGCTCCAAACATGGACGTCACAACACTCACAGGGAGTTCGATCGGATACAGCAAAATCCTTGAAACTATGTCGCACAAAACCGTTACAACCGCTCCCAACATTATCGTCGTCGGAATTAGAATCCTGTGATCGGATGTTCTAAAAAGTAGCCTCGCCATATGGGGTATTGCCAAACCGATAAATGCAACTATTCCGGCAAATGCAGTTACAAGAGATGTTAAGAAACTAGATAAAGTAACGATAACCATTCTAACAGCCTTCACATTTACACCCATACTTCTAGCATATTCTTCACCTAAAAGCAGAGCGTTAAGCGGTTTTGAAAGCGTAAATACGAGCATCATTGCCGGAATTCCCAAGATTGTAATTAACTCCAAGTTATCCCAAGTTATGCCGGAAAAGCTTCCGAATGTCCACAGTATGAACTGATGAACCTTCTGACTTTCGGCAAGTGTTATGAGAATTTTCTCAAAAGCCGAAAAGAGGTATCCGAGCATAAGTCCAGCTACTAACAGTGTTACCGCATTTCTTACCTTGGTGGCTAAGCATAAGATCAATACAGTTGCGATCATAGACCCCAAAAATGCTGAACCGACTATACCAACGTTGTGTATTCCCATCCCAGCCAAAATGCACAGTGCTACAGCCAAAGATGCTGCGGAGGATATTCCGAGCACATACGGGCCAGCTAGAGGATTCCTGAAATACGTTTGAAGTAGCAAACCACTTACAGCTAAGCATGCACCTCCTAAAAAAGCACCAAGCGTTCTCGGAACTCTCACCTCCCAAATTATGTATCCCCTAACATCTTGCTTGCCTTTCAAATAATCGTATAAGTCGTGAATACTGGCATGAACTGAGCCGGCGAGAATTCCTGCAAAAATTGAAATAATTGAGATAAAAGATAGGATTACAAATTTGATCCTCATGATAACCTTACGAAGAACCTTGGCTCGTAATCTTTGAAGAGCTCAGGATGAAGTATTGCAGCCAGATCTCTTATAACGATGTCTGGATGTAGCAATCCGAGTTGCCAGTAATCTGGAGTTATGTTGTAGATCTTTCTCTCCTTGAAAACCTTTAAATCTGCCATTCTTGGTTCCTTCCTCTTTATGTCGTCTAAGCTTTTGACGTAGTATGAGGAGTATATCATGACATCCGCTTTCTGTCCTTTGAGTAATAGATCCTCGATGTTTACGATTTCACTCCCTGTTCCGTTGACATCTTTGAACAGGTAATTTCCTCCAGCATATTCTATCATTTTGGCAACATAACTGTCTCCCCTTGGAACGTAAACCCTTCCTTTGTATATCAAAGCCCATAAAACGTTCGGCTTCTCTTCGACACTACTAACCGCTTCTTCGATTTCCTCAACATTTTTGACAATTCTGTTGAAGTATTCCTCGGCTTCCTTGTCTTTATCCAAGAGAGCTCCAAAGAACTTTACCCACTCAGCCCTTCCCAGAGGATCATTTTCGAGCCATTCGCTGTCTACTATGTAATTTATACCCAATTCTCTTAGTTTCTCCCTAACCTTTTCGTTGCTACTCGTTACGTAGATTATCACGATATCTGGATTAAGTTCGATGAGCTTTTCGTAATCTGGAGCGTTCGGTGATCCTAAGTCTACTATCTCTCCCTTCTCAAGCCTTTCGACGATATCTGGGAAGTAAAGCTTGTATCTACCCCCATACATAAATCCAACGACAGCATCTGTTCCGTTTATGGCTTCAAGTTGTGCTATGTGCGTTGAAGACATCACGACAATTCTCTTTATCGGAATCTTAATCGGAATACCTTCAACGCCTTCGGGAGGTTTATCGTAGTAAAGAACGTAAGTTTTCCAAGATCCATCTTCCTTCACCTTGAGGATCTTGTATCCGTCGTGAAATTCGATCTGAAAGTTCTTGGCGAACTTTACGATTCCGTGCTCCACTTGATCAGAGCCATGCTGTGCACAACCCAAGAGTGCGAGTATTAATAACACCAGGAGAACCTTATCAAATTTCATTGATTTTAAATCAAGTAATATTGATTTTAAAAATCTTTCTGCGATAGCCATCCAAAGACGATCGTTTATTGCATCTAACCTCGAATTTAGGAACTCAGAAAAATTTTGGATGGGGGAGGAGATAAGAACTG
>CAYMEG010000063.1:0-2666 GCA_964389535.1 uncultured archaeon
GGTGTAACAAACTTTAAGTTAATCAAGATCGATGAGATTATAAAAATTAAAGGTAATGAATCGGTATGGTAGAATTCTTCGTAGTTTACGATAACGAGGCCAAAGATGGATTCGTAAGCAGCTGGGGATTTTCATGTTACATAAGATCTAAGGTAAAGGTACTGTTCGATACTGGCTGGGATGGAAGCATACTCCTCCATAACCTCAATCTTGCTGGAATCGATGATTTTGACTACATCTTCCTCTCCCATCAGCACTGGGATCATATCGGCGGTCTGAATCATGTAATCGATAGAACTTCGTGCGTTGTTGTTCCTCAATCATTCTCAAGAAATCTTAAGAACGAAATTCGGAGAAAGGCTGATCTTATAGAGGTCAAAGACATGAGAAAGATTGATGAAGGGATTTATACGACAGGAGAGCTTGGAGACTTCATCAAAGAACAATCGCTAGTAGTGGAACTCGATGACGGCTTTTTCGTCGTTACCGGTTGTTCCCATCCTGGACTGGATGTGATCCTTAAGACCGCCGAGAGGTTAGGTAAGATTAGGGGTGTAATGGGCGGTTTTCATGGGTTTAGCAGAATAGAGATTTTGAGAAGGTATGAGATCGTTGTTCCCTGTCACTGCACGATGTACAAGCAGGAAATTTTGAAGCTTAAAAATGCTAGGGAGTGTTATGCGGGGTGTAGCTTTAGAATTTAACGGCAAGATTTCGCTTTGGAGTTACTTTAAATAAACAAAAGATATACAGACTTAATAGAAAGCTTAGTTTGTGATGGAGTGGATGTACGAAAACATGCATCTTGTAAAGCTCGCTTGTAGAGAAGTTGGTGGAGACGTAAGTGGCCATAAGATTGCGATGGCATTTCCATTGGAATATAAGACTGCTGTGCTTGCGAAGGAACTGTCAAACTACTGTGAAGTGTTGGTCACTCCCTTCAGTTCTGGTACGACCAAAGCGGATGTTGTGGAATGGTTGGAGGAGAATGGCGTTAAGGTTCACGATATCAAGGAAGTTTTGAAAGCCGATTACTATTTGGACTGTGCGGCAACGTTGATCAGAAAAGCTTCCAACGAAGGTGTTCTAAACGGAGTGAAGGGAGTGATAGAACTGACGAGGAGTGGGGTGGAATATCTAAGAAGTATCGATGTTCGTAAAGCGATAGTGATTGACGATTCTATCGTGAAGGGTATTGGAGAAAATATCTATGGAACTGGCATCGGTTTGCTGGATGGATTGATACGGTTAAACATAAATCTCATCGGCAAAACCGCCGTGATCGTTGGATTTGGTAAAGTTGGAAGAGGTTGCGCTCACGTCTTGAGAAACTTTTGTAGAGTTATAGTCGTCGAAATAGATCCAATCAAAGCAGTTGAAGCCGTTTATATGGGTTATGAAGTTATGGAATTGCACGAAGCTTTAAAAATTGCGGATATCGTTGTGACATGCACGGGAAAGAGGAAAGTTATCTCCTCCTTTGAGCACTTGAAGAACGGCTGTATCCTCTGCAACATGGGAGCCTTCAGAGATGAGATAAACTTTGAATCGTTGGAGGGATGGGAAGTCAAAGACCTAGGTTTCGTTAAGAAGTTTCAGAAGGACGACAAGTTCTTCTACATCGTAGCGGATGGTGAGGCAGTAAACTTAGCTTTGGGCAACGGAACGCCGATAGAAATTATGGATAGGACTTTTGCTGCCGTAGTTTATGCTCTACAGTATCTTATAACCCACGATTTCTCGGGTGTGATCCCACTACCAAGGGAGATCGATGAAAGGATGAGTAAACTGATACTTGAATACGATAGAACCTTTTTATAGCATAAATGTACCGATGATGCTAAGTCAGGTCTTTCGGTTGATTTAATAAAAGAGGGACTTTAGATAATGGTAGAGGTGAAAGGATGGAGATAGAACTCGTCATCCCGGAAGACAGGATCGGCGTCTTAATAGGAAAGGAGGGAGAGGTTAAGGAGAGAATAGAGAAGGAGACAGGATGCAAGCTCAAGATAAGCAGTAAGACCGGTGTAGTAAAGATCGAGTGCGAAGATCCCATAGGTTTCCTTAGAGCCCAGGATGTAATAAAAGCAATAGCATACGGCTTCAATCCAGACATAGCAATGAAACTCTTGCAGGACGAATTTATAGTTCTTGAGATAATAGATCTGACGGGTTACGTATCTCCGAAGCATCTCGAGAGGGTAAAGGGTAGGATAATAGGTAAAGAGGGAAAGATGAGAAGGTTCATCGAGGATACCCTCGACGTGAACGTATCGGTCTACGGAAAAACGGTTGCGATCATAGGGGATGCTGAAAGCGTGGCTGCTGCAAGAGAGGCTATACTGATGCTCGTCGAAGGTGCTCAGCATTCAACCGTTCAGAGGTTTTTGGAGAGGAAGAGGAGAGAGATAAAGATGAGAAGTCTAGATTGGTTCTAACACCCTTTCAACTTCTAGCACCTTTTCGAGCTTTGCCTTGGTTGTAGGCCTCTTTGGAACTGCTGTGCATTCCTTTGCAGGCATGATCGAACATTCGTATGTTCCAATCTTTTTTGCTAACTCCTCAACCTCAACCTTATCGAAACCTATGAGCGGACGATAGACCGGTAGTTTGCAAGCCTCATTCAGCACCATGAGGTTATCCAACGTTTGAGATGCAACCTGCCC
>CAYMEG010000063.1:2766-7338 GCA_964389535.1 uncultured archaeon
GTGGATTCATCGGTGAAGGGAGAACAGTCGAAGTATACCGGAATAATCTCGCATCCCCTTTTCATCATGAGCCAAGTTGCGACGGGGGAGTCTATTCCTCCAGAGAAGAGAGACACCAGTTTACCCTCAACACCCAAAGGTATACCTCCAACCCCCTTCACAATCTCGTTAAAAACGTAACAATCCTCATCTCTGATTTCGACGTAAACAATCATTTCGGGGTTGTCCAGATCGACTTTGAGGTGTGGAAAGTTCCTTAAGATTATCGCTCCAAGTTCAGCGGCCTTCTGCTGAGAAGTGAAGTCGTGGGTACCAACCCTCTTAACCCTAACTGCAAACGTCCTAGCGTTTTCAATTCCGATTCCTTTGCAGAAATCGATGATGAATTTATTCAGCTCATCGAGCTTGCAGTGATGACATTCCGAAAACGAAACTATTCCAAAGATCTTTTTTAGCTTATCTTTTGCTCTGTTATCGTCTGTGATAACCCAGATCCTTCCTCTCTCCCTCCTTATCTTGCAATCCAAAACCTTCCTTATGTTTCGTATCAGTCTGTTCTCCCATCGTCTTCGAATCGACTCGGATTTTAAAAAGATCTCAGAGTATCTGACGAGGAAGAGCATGAAGATAATAGTCCAAATGGGATTTTATCTTTGTGCTTTTTAAATCTTCGATCGGGCGCGAAATTCGCGGGATTTTAAAAACTTTAAAGGTATGTGTGGCGTTATCAGCTTTGAAAGTTAAAATATGACCAACAATTTTTAAAAAGCAAAAATAATTTAAAATAAATATAAAATAGGAAGCTACTCGTATTTGGCAGCGAGCTTGATGTCTTCAACCTTTACAGTCTTTCTTCCAGCGTGCTTGGCAATTTCAACAGCCTTCTTTGCAATTTCCAACGCCTTCTCCTCTAGAATCTCTGCCATCTTTTCTACAGCTTCGGCACTAACTCTCTCGGCTCCAGCCTTTCTAATCAATCTGTCGATAGGGGCAAGTGGCAACTCAGACATATACTCCACCTCCAACCTATCTTTTTGCACAAGGAGTATATAAATTTTTATCTCAAGCCAACCCCAACATCATACAACTTGAACCCAGAATCGATGGGGTCTGGTGTTAATAGGGAGGGTTTCGTCGGATCAATATTATAGAAAAATAAAAAAATAAATAAAATTGGAGTCGAGGCTGTTGATAATCACAAGCCTAAGACATCATTCATTCCATATATACCCGGCTTATTTACCTTGGCTATCCACTTCACAGCCTTAATGGCACCACTAGCAAAAGCCTGTCTACTTAAGGCTCTATGAGTGATTTCTATCCTCTCACCCATTCCTATGAAGAACACAGTGTGCTCACCGACTACATCTCCGCCTCGAATTGCAAAAACGCCAATCTCATCCTCCCTCGGGCATACACCTTCTCTTCCAAATACGAGCTTCCTATTGCCCAAATACTTCTTTATTATCTCTGCAGCCTTCAAAGCAGTCCCGCTGGGTGCATCCCTCTTAAAGCGGTGATGCATTTCAAGTATCTCGATATCGTAGTCCTTCAAGAATTGAACGGCAAATTCTATAAGCTTCCAGAAGATGTTTACACCGATGCTGAAGTTTGGTGAAATTACAGCCGGAACATTCTTACAGTACTCTTCGATCTTCCTCCAATGCTCCTCTGTAAAGCCTGTTGTTCCTACAACCAACTTAATACCCTTCTGCGAAGCAACCTTTATGTTCTCCACAGCTCCTTCGGCAGTGGTGAAATCTACCAAGACATCGGCATCGAGCACATTCTCCATATCACTTGCATGTGTAATTGAAACTCCAACCCTTCCAACCCCAGCAACCTCACCAGCATCTCTGCCGATCTCTCTTAAATCGAAAGCCTGAGCCAACTCGAGTTCTTCATCCTGCACAACGTTTTGCACAATTAACCGACCCATTCTTCCCGCAGCGCCAGCAACGGCCACCCTAACCATATCGTAGCGTCTGCACAAAGCATAAATAATAATTATGAAAAATTGTTGGCGAAAGATTAAATTATTCCTATGATCATGATAATGGTATGCCGAAAAGACTGGTCATAAAGGACATCGAAAAATGTGTGGGCTGCGGTCTATGCATGTTCGCATGTGCGAGAAGACACGGTGAAGCTGGAAACGACTATTCTGGAATTTTAGCAGTAAGCTTGAGCGGGTTTGAGAGGGGAGCTACGGTTATATTCTGTAGAGCTTGCAAGGAACCTCCTTGCGCCCAGGTTTGCCCTACGAACGCCCTGATTCCAAGAAAGGAGGGTGGTGTAGTTTATAGAGAGGATCTATGCATAGGATGTAAGAACTGCATGGAAGCATGCACAATTGGAGCCATATTTGAGAGAAGGAACGGTAAGCCCGCTTTGTGCATTCACTGCGGATACTGCGTAGATTATTGCCCACATGGAGTTTTGGGATATGAGGAGGTGGAAGCTTGAAGGTTCTCAAGATAGATCTATCCAAATACAGATACGAGATCGAAGATAGGAAGGATCTGTTTGAGGAGTGGATTGGCGGAACTGGCGTAGCTGTTCAGCTTCTCAAGGAGGAGATGGATCTCAGAGCAGATCCTCTAAGCGAGGAGAACGTCATAGTTTTTGCTGTAGGCCCGTTTACGTCCGCATACCCTTTGGCTTCGAAGACCGTTGCGATGTTTAAGAGTCCCCTAACTGGCAACTTGGGAGAAAGCCATGCCGGAGGTAGAACGGCAACAGCCATAGCCAATGCTGGCTATGGAGCTATAGTGATCATGGGAAAGAGCAAGAAACCAGTTTACATAGTCGTTCACAACGACAAGGTCTACTTCAGAGATGCTCGAGTGATATGGGGAATTGCGGATTCGTTGATCGTTGGTAGAATTATTGCAGAGAGGGAGAGCGGTAGAGGAATCAGAACCGTGATGAGGATTGGAGGTGCCGGAGACAAGCTTGTCAGATACGCATGCGTTACAACAGAAACTTACAGACACTTCGGAAGGCTCGGACTTGGAGCAGTCTTCGGCTCCAAAAACCTGAAAGCTTTGGTCGTAATCGGAAGGGGAAGCAGGAAGGTCGTTGATAGACGCAAGTACAGGGAGGTTTACGACAAGATACTGAAGTTGGCCTTAGAATCCGATGCTATGAAGAAGTATCATCTAATTGGAACCGCGGTAAACGTTAATCCGTTGAATAAGCTTGGAGCATTACCAACGAAGAATCTCAAGGCTACGAGATTTGAGAAGGCGGAGGAGATAAGCGGTGAGGCTTTAGCCGAGTACAACTTGGGTAGGAGGATTGCGTGTAGCCATTGCCCGATCGCATGCATCCACATAGCCGCTTTGAGGATTCCATACGAAACGGAACCTTACTTCTACAAGACGATAATGATCTCGTACGATTACGAATTAATCTACGCCTTGGGTTCGATGCTTGGGATTGGAAGCAGAGATGGTCTGCTTAAGCTGATTCACAGGGTTGAAGTCTACGGGCTGGATGCAATGAGCACTGGAGTTTGCTTAGCATGGGCAACCGAAGCCTTGGAGAGGGGATTGATAAGCGAAGAGGATACACTTGTGAAACTCAGCTTCGGCGATGTTGAAAGCTATCTGAAGGCAATAGACTACATAGTCAAACAGCCAAACGAGTTCTATAAGGTGCTTGCCCAAGGAGTTGAGAAGGCTGCTGAAGTTTACGGTGGAAAGGAGTTTGCGTTGGCATTTGGAAAGAACGAGATGCCTGGCTATCATGTAGGCTACGCAACGCACATAGGATATCTGATAGGATTGAGGCATAGCCATCTGGACAACGCCGGCTATTCGTTGGATCAGAAACTTAAGGAGATTCCTCCACCTCAAGAGATCGTTGATAAGCTCGTAAAGGAGGAGGAATGGAGGCAGGTTCTCTCAAGCCTAGTGGTTTGCTTCTTCGCAAGAGGTGTATACAAGCCGGAGATAGTTGCGGAAGCATTCGAGCCTTTGGGCTATGAGATCAGTCCAGAAGAGCTAAAGATGAAGGGTGAGAAGATCTACAGGGAGAAGTTGAAGCTTAAGATAAAGATGGGGTTTGATCCAGATTCGTTGAGGTTGCCTAGGAGGATATTCGAAACCGAATGCTTTCACGGAAAGCTGAGCGAGGATTACATAAAGGAGGCCATAAGGTACTGGAAGGAGAAGTACGTGCTTCTGTTGGTCTAAATTTTTAAATTCGCAGATATGCTTTTCTGATCTCTTTCGATTTTTATCCTTCCTTCAGCCATCACGTAAGCGTAATCTGAGAACGTTCTGTTCCTTCAACTCCTTTATAGTCTCAAATATCTCAAGTGTGAGCTTTGGAGATAGTCCTAAACTTAGCTCCAATATCAGAATCTCGGGAACGCTCATAAGTCCTCTGGCGCAGGCATCTGTTGCTCTCTGCCGCTGAGTGTTTCCGCCTTTTGGTTTATCATCTCCCTAAGCCTAGGAAACAGATTGAACGCGAACTTCAACTGCTCATTCTATATGCCCCCATCTCCAAGTTCTCCAAGACCGTCATATGCGGAAATGTCATCCTACCCTCCAGAACTATAAC
>CAYMEG010000064.1:0-7136 GCA_964389535.1 uncultured archaeon
TAATAATTTAGACTGAAGAAATAGACAGATGTCGAGGAAATATTTAAATACTGTCGATCTGGATAAAAGCCCAGACGGGGGTGTTTGAATGACGAAAACCATCGAATCTTTGATGAAAGTTGAGGAGGTATACGAGGCACCGGATGAGTTTAAGGAGAAGGCTTGGGTTAAGGATGAATCCATCTACGAAAAAGCCGAAAAAGATTGGATAGCATTCTGGGATGAGATCGCAAGAACCGAAATCGAGTGGTTCGAACCCTACAAGAAGGTTCTCGATGATAGCAACGCTCCGTTCTACAAGTGGTTCGTCGGTGGCAAGATAAACATCACGTACAACTGCCTCGACAGGCATGTAAAGACATGGAGAAAGAATAAAGCAGCGATAATGTGGCAGGGAGAGCCTGAAAACGAGAGGAGGGTTTTAACGTATTACGAACTCTACAGAAGGGTCTGCAGATTTGCAAATGCCTTAAAGAGCTTGGGTGTTAAGAAGGGGGACAGAGTGACGATCTACATGGGGATGGTTCCCGAATTGGTTGTGGCGATGCTTGCATGCGCAAGAATTGGAGCAATTCACAGCGTGGTATTTGGAGGTTTCTCGGCCACAGCTTTGAGAGATAGAATTAACGATGCCCAGGCTAAGGTTGTAGTCACAATGGATGGATTTTATAGAAGGGGTAAGATAATCGAGACCAAGAAGATAGTAGATGAAGCTTTGGAGGATGCTCCGAGCGTTAAGTATGTGGTGGTTTACAACAGACTCGGCTTGGATGTGAACATGCAGGAAGACAGGGATCTATGGTGGCACGACATTCAGTATGGAGTTTCATGGAAGTGCGAGCCCGAAGTGATGGATTCCGAAGATCCGCTGTTCATTCTCTACACATCTGGCACGACGGGGAAGCCGAAGGGTGTGTTGCATGTACATGGGGGGTACAATGTTGGGACGCACATAACTACGAAGTGGGTGTTCGATTTGAAGGATGAGGATATATTCTGGTGCACAGCAGATATTGGATGGATAACAGGGCACAGCTACGTTGTTTACGGGCCTTTGAGCAATGGAGCAACCGTACTTATCTATGAAGGAGCCCCAGACTACCCACAGCCCGACAGATGGTGGAGCATAATTGAAAGATACGGCGTAACTGTATTCTACACAGCCCCAACCGCCATACGCTACTTCATGAAACTCGGCGATGAATGGCCAAAGAAGCACGATCTATCATCATTACGTCTACTCGGAACTGTCGGTGAACCTATAAACCCAGAGGCTTGGAAGTGGTACTACAGAGTCATCGGAGGTGAAAGATGCCCAGTCGTAGATACGTGGTGGCAGACCGAAACAGGTATGATCTTGATAACTCCACTTCCAGGCGTAACAAAGCTAAAGCCCGGCTCAGCTACAAAGCCGTTCCCAGGCATAAAGGCAGAGGTGCTGGATGACGATGGAAACCCATGCCCGCCGAACGTTGGAGGAAAGCTCGTGATAACGAACCCTTGGCCGGCAATGCTCAGAACGCTTTGGGGTGACCCAGACAGATACATAAAGCAGTATTGGAGCGCATTCAAGGACAAGCTCGTTTACTTCACCGGAGATGGAGCTAGGATAGATGAAGACGGATACTTCTGGATAGTGGGTAGAATTGACGACGTTCTAAACGTCAGCGGACACAGGATCGGAACCGCTGAGCTTGAAAGTGCCCTCGTAGCTCATAAGGCTGTAAGCGAAGCTGCAGTAATTGGAAAGACTCATGAGATCAAGGGAGAGGTGCCGGTAGCATTCGTAGTCCTCAAGGAGGGCTATGAACAGTCCGTAGAGCTTAAGAAGGAACTCAAGGATTGGGTAAGAAAGACTATTGGTCCAATTGCAACCCCAGAAGACATAATATTCGTAGAGAAGTTGCCAAAGACGAGAAGTGGCAAGATAATGAGAAGACTGCTGAGAGCTGTTCTAGCGGGGCAACCACTCGGAGATGTTACGACGCTTGAAGATCCTAAGGCCGTTGAAGAGGCAAAGAAGGCTTACGAGGAAATAAAGAAGGCTATAGAGAGACAGTAAATTTAGTCATGTAAATTTTTTTGAATGTTGAAAAAGTAAATAAAAAATAGTTAAAAATTGAGGGGGGTCGGGTCTTGGGGAAGTTGGCACTATCTAAAGAAGAGAGAGAGACGATAAAAAGGTTTTGGCCTTACGTTAGGAACGTAACATTGGTTTTGCTAATAGCTTGGAGTATATTCGCAGTGTTCATACATCTGCTGGCAATGTTCGACTGGTGGAGAAGCGTAAAGATCTTGAACTACCCTCTGCACTGGCTGATCGGAACACAAGTTTCCATTATCGCATATATCATCATAATCTTCACCTACGCGTATCTGGTTAGTAAGAAAGAGGAGGAGGTGGCTCGATGATCCATACAGAGATTGCAACTTTCGTCTTAGTCTCAATAGGGATATATCTAGCGATAGCTTACTGGACTAGAACGGCAAGGATCGAAGACTTCTACGTTGCAGGTAGAAGCATAAAGCCACACGTGAGCGGTGCGGCAACGGCTGCAGCGTGGATGTCGGCAGCTTCGTTCATATCGATGGCCGGAGTGATTGCTATATTGGGCTACGATGCCGTTCCGTTCCTGATAGGCTGGACCGGCGGCTACGTTCTACTGGCATTGCTCATCGCACCGTATCTGAGGAAGTACGGAAAGTACACGATTCCAGAGTTCGTCGAGGACAGATACTACGATCCTAAGATGAGACTGCTTGGAGTTATCATTGTCATCATGATCGCCTTCATCTACTCCTTGGGTCAGTTCATAGGAATAGGGATAGCTCTTTCGATGACGCTGGGAATTCCGGTGGTCATGGGAATCTGGCTGACGGTCATCGTAATCATGATATACACGACTTTGGGAGGAATGAAGAGCGTCACCTACGTTGAAGTAGCACAGTATACAATTCTGATCGTGGCCTACTTAGTTGCACTGTTTACCGCGTCGTTCTTCCTCAAGGGATATCTGTTTCCGCATGTTCAAGCTGGAGAACTGTTGAATGAGATCGTAAACAAGGAGGCTCAGTTTGGAGAGAGGACTATGGTCGATCCATTTGTCAACAAGGTCGCTGGTGGTCAAGGAGTCTTAAACTGGATATTCACGGCATTGATCCTGATGGTCGGAACTGTCGGAATGCCGCATATAATGGTCAAGTACTACCTTGTGCCTTCGGCAAGGGATGCCAGATACAGTGTCGGTTGGGCTCTGATATTCATAGCTCTGTTGTATCTATCAGCTTCGGTCTACGCGATCGTTGGTAGGTATCTGATAATAAACCAGCTACTCGGAACTTCGGTCGATCAGGCTCAGCAGATCACATGGGTCAAGACCATGAAGGAATTGGGAATGCTTAAGCTTAAGGACTTAAACGGGAACGGGATACTCGACTCCTTGGCTGAGATAGGGATAAGAAAGGATGCTATAGTCATGGGAATGCCCATGATGGCAAATCTACCGTGGTTCATCATAGCTTTGGTTATCACCGGAGGTTTCGCCGCAGCCTTGAGCACTTCGGGAGCTTTGCTGCTCACGATGACGGTATCGCTTACTAGAGACATATATAAGAGATTCATAAATCCAGAAGCAAGCGAGGCGAGAGAGGTCTGGATCGCAAGGGTTGCCACCGTGATCATAGCTTCAACCGTCGCATTCCTGGCTTCGCTCCTCTACGAGCAGGGAGGAGTTATAGCGATAATAGTTGGATGGGCATACAGTGTGAGTGTAGCTTCACTTGTGCCATTGTTCGTCCTTGGAATCTGGACGAGGGTAGGAAAGAAGGCGATGATCGTTGGGGCAATAGTTGGATTGGCCGTGTGCTACACGTACCTACTGGGTAACTTCTTCAAGGTAATTCCACCGATCCTTGGCTTGGGACAGATTGCCGGAGGAGGAATCTTCGGAGGAATCGCTTGCTTCGTTACGGCTCTGATCGTTCAGGCGATTACCAAGGAAGAACCACCCGGGCATGTCGTAGCATTGCTCGACAGACTTAAGTTACCTGAGAAGCCAAGGAGAATCTAAATTTTTTAATTTTTTAATTGGCAAAGTATATATGTCTCATTTGTCCAACTCAACGTTACGGAGGTAACAGTATGCTTAAAGACGACTGCATATTGGTGATCATCGATTTTCAAGAAAGACTAGCACCTCATATCGTCGGAATAGATAGAATAGTTAAGAATTCAGTAAAACTGATAAAAGCGTGCAAGACCTTTGGAATACCGATGATAGTTACGGAGCAAAAAAAGCTTGGAAAAACTATCGATGAGATCGAAAAGCTTTTGGACATTAAGCCCATTCAGAAGTCATCTTTTAGCTGTTTAAGGGAGGAGGAATTTGCCAATAAGCTTAAGGATACGAAAAGATGTGTTTGTATTCTCATAGGGATAGAGGCACACATATGCATCTTACAAACGGCTTTGGATTTGATAAAGGAAGGATACATTGTTTACGTTCCTCTCGATTGCATAGGCTCAAGAAACGAATTCGATAAGGATGTGGCCATTCGGAGGATGGTTAAAGAGGGAGTTATTCCGACGACGGCTGAAACACTCATATTTGAGATCTTGCAGACGGCTGAAGCTGAAGAATTTAAGGAAATTCTTAAAATAGTTAAAGAGGGATAGCATGCATGCAGAAATCCCACCTGAACCGGTTTTACATATAGCAATAGGACTGATAGCGATATTCATATTGGTTTTAATTTTACCGTTCAAGGTTAAGATCGTCGAGGAAAACCTTGAGCCATTCTTTCTGATAATGGGTATTTTAGCCGTAACGATTTCAGGCTTGTGGAGTAGGGAGTTGGTTGAAGAGGCAATACTTGCCCCAGTTAGCATCGGTGGTTTGCCGATAGGTATATTTCAGGTTGTGTTAATTGCTGGCTTGATCATCCATAAATTTAATAAACAAATATATAATGGAATTATAAAATTTATGAATAAAGCTGGTTTTAAATTTTTTGTATTTATATTGATAACGATCTTGGGGCTCATCTCAAGCATAATTTCGGTGATCGTAACGGCCGTTATATTGGCTGAGGTAATTTCGGCGATTCCAACCGATAGAGGAAGGAAGATCGAACTTACGGTTGTAACATGTTTTGCCGTCGGTTTGGGAGCTGCTTTAACGCCCGTCGGTGAACCTCTATCAACCATAGCGGTTTCAAAACTTAAAGGGGAACCATACCACGCTGATTTTCTTTTTCTGTTTAAGTTGCTCGGAATCTACCTAATTCCGGGCATAATCGCCTTGGCAGTATATGCATCGCTTAAAATCGGAAGGATTAAGATTGAGCGTGCTGAGGTTCCAGAGTATACTGGAACCCTTAGAGCAGTGATAATAAGGGCAGTAAGGGTATATGCGTTCGTTTCGGCTTTGATTCTGCTTGGAGGTGGGCTTTATCCTTTGGTGGTTTGGTACATAATGAAGATACCCCCTCAAGTTCTATATTGGGTTAACATGATCTCAGCAGTTTTGGACAACGCAACACTTACAGCCGCTGAGATCAGTCCAGATTTAAGTATAATGCAGATAAAGAGTGCACTGATAGGTTTGCTGATATCGGGGGGTATGCTCATTCCTGGCAACATTCCAAATATAGTTGCCGCTGGAAGGCTCAGAATTACGAGTAGAGAGTGGGCGAGGATTGGAGTGCCACTCGGCCTAGTTTTAATGACCGTTTATTTTATAGTACTGATGATAGAAGAGGTGTTGTTGCTTGGATATTGAATTCCTTCAATTCATAAAAATTGGAGATATAATAAGGAGGAGGTTGGTTTCTGTCAGCCCAGACACTACTCTCAGGGAAGTGGCTAGGATCATGAATGAGAAGGGTGTGAGCTACGTGTTCGTCGATGGTAAGGAAGAGAAAGGTATACTTACGGAGGGAGATCTGAAGAGGATAGTTGCCCTAGATATCCCCACGGATAAACCGGTTAGAGATCTCATGTCAAAAAATCTGATAACGATAGGTATCGATAAAACACTGTGGGATGCTGTCGTTCTATTCTTCAAAAACAGGATCAGGCATCTACCGGTTAGGGAAGGGGAAAGAATTGTCGATGTTCTAACTATAAACGATGTAGTTTACTTCGCTTCAAGAATTCCGTTTTACTTCATAGATGAGATAAAGAGGGCAAGTAGCTTGGATGAACTTAGAGACCTATATTCGAAGCTGAACAGATATATAATCGAATTCGTATCCAGAGACGAATATGTGAATCCAATAAATATGGGTAAGATTATAAGTTATATAAATGATGAAATTATTAGAAAGGCCGTTGAACTCGCATTGGATGAAGTTGGAAGTCCGCCATGTAGGTTCTCAATATTTGTGATGGGTAGTGAAGGACGGCTTGAGCAGCTGATAAAGACGGATCAGGATAATGCAATGATATACGAGAAAGATGAACATCGAGAGTACTTTCTGCAGTTGGGTGAGGTGATACATTCAAACCTACTTAAGATAGGATTTCCAGATTGCAAAGGAGGCTACACGGTAGGAAACGAGCGGTGGGTTAAATCGGTTATGGAGTGGGTCGAGGATATCAGATACTGGGGATCGTATCTGTATCCAGAGAACATCCTAAATGTTTCCATATTCATCGACATGAGACATGTGTACGGAGACGTTTCACTATTTAACGTCGTTCAGACACATCTATTCAACTTAGCGGATGATCGCCCACTTTTCATAAGTATTTTAAGAGATGCCTTGAAGTTTAAGCCACCGGTCGGCTTCGGAGGTAGGATAACGAAGGATAAGATCGACATCAAGAAGCATGGGATTTCACCCATCGTTATGCCAGTCAAGGCACTAAGCTTCGGATACAAGATCAGAGCCAAGAATACCGTCGAAAGAATTGAAGAATTAGCGGGAAAGGGGGTTATAAGCGAAGATTTGGCAAGAAATCTGGTAGCCTCATATACGTTTTTAAAGAGGATTCATTTGATTACACAGGTTGAAAAACTTAAAAAGGGAATATCCTCAAACGGGATCGATCTTAAAGAGTTGCCAAAGGTTAGAGCCGAGTTTATAAAAGATGCCTTAAAGTCAATTGCCGATTTTCATAAGAAAATTGAAAT
>CAYMEG010000065.1:0-7067 GCA_964389535.1 uncultured archaeon
CTTGAGAGGGCGTTCTTCTACGCTAAATCGCCAGAAGACTATTACAGGCAGGCTGAAGAGCTTATTAAGGCTGGAGTTATCAACGAGGATGGTTTAAAGAAGGCGAGAATTGAAGAATACGTTTTGGGAGCAAGGTTCAACGCGAACTTCCACAGTTACGCATTGAAAGATGTATTTGGAGACTTCGATTTCGTCGGCTTCAGCGATAGAAGACAGGTGAATCTGCAAGGATTCCTGAATCTGCCAGCCAAAGATCAGCTCAAGATCGATGTACCCGTTAAGAATGAGGAGATAGGACACTTTGGTGTAACCATGAGGGAGAGTAAGCAGGACATGGTTTATGAGGCTGCTGAGAGATTCATCAGAGTTTGTGAGAAAGAGTACCCTCCGGGGATGATAGGGTTGTTTGGCTTGCAGGGTGCAGTGGCTTATTCTCCTGAAGACGATACGAAGCTGGAGTTCGTAGTCTTCGATGTCTCTATGAGGGTTCCTGGAGATCCGTGCATAGGGCCTACATCACCAGAGATGAGGAACCTAACACTTAAGCATGGAGTTAGAATTGAGGATCCGCTCGATCTGACGATGATGGAAATTAAAAAAGCTCTAGAGCTGGGTAGACTAAGTGAGATCGTTACTTAGCTCTTAATTCTTCATCGGCCCTTTCTACCTCTTCCTTTTTTCGCTTCTGATATTCTTCTATCCTCTTTCTTACATCTTCATCGTAAAGTGCTATGATCTTCGCAGCAGCTAAGGCACAGTTTTCAGGCTCCAAGATTACCATCGGAGCTACACCTGAAGGCATCCTTAGCGACGAGAATATATCTGCCCCTCCAAATTTGTCGCTGTAAGGAGGGCACGCTATAACGGGATTTAACGTATTCGCATCCACAAAGCCACTCAATGCGTTACTTCTACCAGCTATCGTTATGAATACTACTCTATCGTATTCTTTTAAGATCTTAAGCAACTTCTCTGGTGTCTTGTGGGCTGAGGTAACTCTCATCTCGTACTCTATGCCAAACCTTTCCAAGTTCTCCGCAACCTTTCTCGCAAAATCCAAATCGGATCTAGATCCCATTACTATCACGACCTTCATAAGCCTAGACCGATCGATTTGTTTAAGCGTTTTTTGGCTACGAGCAACGATGAAACGACAATCATTAACGACGATCCAAGGTATACAAAAACTTCGATGGGTGTGTAGTTTGAATTTGCAGAGACCCTTACAAGTAAGGCGATTGGAGAGCTGGGATTTGAGAACATCAGCATTATTATTGAGATCACTACGATTGAGAATACAAGCTGAGATTTTTCTCTGTTTAGCATGAAAACCGATATCACCAATGCAATTGCACTCATCATTAGAGATACGGATATCGATATTAGAAGAACCAAAGCCGGATTGTAAATGGCAATTCCGTTCAACATCAGCATAAAGATCCAGAATACTGTTAGAGACATGGCTAAAAGTAAAGTTGCAAGAATCTTTCCAGCTATGACGTCATCGATCTCAACAGCTGAAAGCAGGACATCCAAAGTCTTGATTTCCACCTCTTCACATATCGAATCGATTAGAAATGCTGAGATGATTATCGCGGTTGTTATCGCCAGCAGAGGTATCAGCATCACGTATATGAATCTGAAATGAAGGGAGTAACCCTCTGGGACTTCTATCTCTCTAAAACCTTCATATACCTTCAAGTTAAGCGTCGGGATACCTCTAAGTTTTCTCAAAACATCCTGATACTCCATAAGCTTTTTTCTTAGGTATAACGTTGCCTTTATAGCTTTTATATCCTCCTTCGGCAGATATACCGTAATGTAGTTTGTTCCACTCGTGTTTTCGTTAAAAACAACTAAAGCATCTATTTCACCGTTCACCAAATCCTCTAAAGCAGACTTGAGTGAATCGTAGCGGATGGGATGGACTATAGATGAAAATATCGGTGCATCTCCAACCAAACCAATCTTTGCCTTAGAGTAACCCGTTGGAGAATAAAGCAGGGTTAGTCCAACAACAACCAACGATGAGAACGAAGCTACAAAGAAGAGTAGGCATAAGACAATTATAATTGTCTTTTCCCTCTTGATACTTCTTAGATCTCTTAGAGCAATCTTGAGAAATTCCATAGGATCACCTCATCGTAGATCGCATGGAATGTGGCCGAAGCAACTAAAGCTTGCTTGAATCCGAACCTCATGGTCAGAACGAATATCATAGCCGATAGCATATGTGCGACTAGCGGAATCGGAATGTACTCTATGAACCTTGCAGGTATAAAAGTAAACAGAAGGATTTTTTCTCCAATCAAGAATCCAGAAGCCGATAAGATCGCAGATAGATACGGATTCAAACCATTCTTAAAGGCCGAATATATGAATAGACCCTTGAAAAATTCTTCTATCACAGCTACAAGCAGGATCACCGCTGCAAATGCATGTTCAACCATAAATATAATTGAAAGTGTAAAAAATTCTATGACGAATACGAATGGGATTGAAAGTAAAGATGCCAAGAACACGATCCAGTATCTTTTCATGACACCTGTGGTGATAGTTATAACTTTTTCAATCGGATTTGCCTGTGCATGCATGACCTCTAACGAGTTTAGCGAAAGCGTAAATAGGACGGCGGACATCACATAGAACTGAATTGACGAGATTACATATTCCCTAATATCAATTTTACCATCCTCAAAGAACATCAAAAGTAATGTGATCGGTGAGATCTTGCTCATAGGAATTGCTGTGAATATTGCTGGAATGAATAGATAAACGGTTATGAATATTGAGATTATTATAGTTAAGAACGTCATCTCCTTATAGCTTCTCGAAATCATGGCCGTGAACGTGCTTAAGGATAGCAGGAATAAAATTATTGGGATTAAAAATATAATTCCGGTTATGTTCTTACCCAAAGCCGCCATGGTTACCAATCCCAAAACGATCGATGAGATCAAGTACGGCATCATCTTTCCAAACAAAACCATCCATTCGTCCTCTGCAACAAATAGAAGCTCTAGCCTCCTCTTCATCTTATCTTCAACTGTTGAGGAGGAGTAAACTTGAATTACGAAATAAATCGGGATTATGAATCCAAATGCGTATATAAGTTTGCTCAGAAGACTTGGAGGTTTCAGTTCATCTGGAGTCAAAAACTCCGACCTTTCGGTTTTGATCTTCTTACCTTCGATCTTCTTTACAACTTTGGGTGTAATTTTCTTAGGCTTAATTTCTTTACCTTGTTTTTTCTCTTCCTTAGCAATTTCGACAATTCTTTTAACGTCTTTGACCGTGATCTCTCTAAATTCAACCTTCGTCGGGACCCTGACGACCCTGATCAAAACCGGAAATGCGGAGCTACCAAATTTATCGTAAATCCATTGGTTGTAGATGGCCCGAATGTAATTTCTAAATTCATCGAATGCCGAGAGGGATTTTAGATTTCCACTGACCATGACTCTGTCATTACATATAACTATATCTGGATTCTCAGACCTCACGAAGAGGGGTGAATCTAGATCTAGGTTCGATGAGTATATCCCATAATCTACCTTTATCCCGCTCAAAATCGAATGAATGGCGATGGTAGTTGTAATTACGGATAGAAGCATTAGCATGAGGAGAAACCGTTTGCTCCACCTCTTTCTGGCTTTAATTTCAATCAGTGCTATTCTGAGCATTATCATGATTATGGAATAAGCGATATATAATGTTTGGTCTAAACAATCTACGATGCTTAAGGTTGAAAATCTGGTTAAGAGGTATGGTGATTTTTTAGCTTTAAAAGGGATAAGTTTTGAAATTAGAAGGGGGGAGATATTGGGACTCATCGGTGAGAACGGTGCTGGGAAATCGACTACGATAAAGATATTGGTCGGGTTACTTAGCCCAACCTCTGGGAAGGTAGAATATGACGGTTTGGACTTCTTTAAGCATAAGAGCAAGTTGAAGAAGAATATAGGCTATGTCCCAGAAGTTGATTCTCTCTATGAGGATATGAAAGCGTTTGACTATCTCATGTTCTTTGCCTCCCTGTATGGAATCGATTCAAAAAAGGCTAAGAAAAAAGCTGAAGATTTAATGAAATATCTGAACATTCCGAACAGAAGTATCTCCGAATTCTCGAAGGGTATGAGAAGAAAGCTATCGATTGCGAGATCTCTGATTCACGATCCCGATTATCTTATCTACGATGAGCCCATCGGTGGCTTGGATCCCTCAACATCACTGTTCATAGCAGAATTCATGAAGGATCTTAGGGATAAGGCAATTCTCTTCTCAGCTCACAACCTCTATTACGTTGAATTCGTGTGTGATAAGGTTGCGATAATGAAGGATGGGAAAATCTTATATTATGGGGATTTGGAGAATCTTAAAGGAATGCAGAGTTACGTGTTGCATTATAGAATTGATGGAGTTGAGAAGACATTCAAAACAAACGATGTGGACAAGTTAAACGAATTCTTGAGAGAGATAGCTCCGAGGGGTAGGATAGTTAGGATCGAGGTTGAAGCTACTAGGCTAGAGGATGTATACTTCTCGCTGATAAGGAGATAGTTAATTAAATGGGTTTACGAATTTTTGGTCATGGAGAAGTTCAGCTATGCTAAAGCTGGAGTTGACATACTTCAGGAAGAAAAAGCCGTAAAGGCACTTGTGAGTCAGATAAAGCACGTAAGAAGGGGTTTTGGTAGGCCAATCCTGATGGGTCACTATGCGAGCGTTTTGGACTTCGGCGAGTTTGGAGTTGCGATAACGACGGATGGAGTCGGAACAAAGATAATAATTGCAGAAAAGCTTGGAAAATTTGATACAATTGGCATAGACTGCGTTGCTATGAATGTGAACGATCTGATCGCAATTGGGGCCGAGCCGATAGCAATGGTAGACTACATAGCGACCTTCAAGCCAGATGAAAGGATAATGGCTGAGATCGCCAAAGGCTTGGAGAAGGGATGTGAAATGGCAAACATAACCTTGGTCGGAGGTGAGACAGCCACGCTGCCGGATCTGATTAAAGGCTGGGATCTGGTGGGAACGGCCATCGGTGTAGTGGACAAGGATAGGATAATAACTGGTGAAAAAATCGAGCTGGGAGATGTTATATTCGGAATTCCAAGCAGTGGAATCCATAGCAACGGCTTAACGCTTGCGAGGAAGGTTATCGAAAATGCTGGCTACAGCTATACCGATGAGTTTGAAGATGGGAAAACAATAGGAGAGGAGCTCCTTACGCCTACGAGGATATACATCGAAATCTTAGAGATCGTAAAAAAGTTCGAGGTTCACGGCTTGGCTCATATAACCGGTGGAGGGTTGCTAAATCTTAAGAGACTAAAAAAGGTTAAGTTCGTGATCGATAATCCTCTTCCTCCCCAAAAGATCTTCAGATTCATCCAAGAACTTGGAAACGTCGATGAAGATGAGATGTATCGGACGTTCAACATGGGAATGGGCTTTGCCGTAATAATGCCAAAAGAGGAGGCAAAAAAGCTTGAGAAATCGGGCATTGTAGATGGAAGGATAGTCGGATACGTTGAGGAGGGTGAGGGCGTTTACGTTAAGGATCTGAGGATCGGTTAATCTCGTTCCACCTCTTTCTTTAGCATCTTCTGCCTCTCCTTTGCGGTGTAGCCGGTTAGCTCTTCCAAGAACCTGTTATAAGTCTTTATGGTTTTAACGGCCACTTCCTCTGATACATTTGGATTTGTCTTGGATTCTGCATACAGCTTCTTATCCTTAAGCCAAAGCCTGAGCTCTTCTATGGCACCAAATTTGACTATGTAAACGTCATCTTCCTTTCTGAACTCTCCAAAGTGCTTGACTATCAACTCCTCCAATCTCTCATTAGTTGGCTTAAAACCCCTCTTGAACTTGTACTCTCTCATGCCTTAAGCTATGGAAAAGGATAAATAAGCTTTTATCGATCTACAGTTATGGAAGATTTTGAAACGAGGATAATCGTCGATGGTGTAGACGTTAGAAATCCGATCGTCCTCACAAGCTTCCCTGGGATCGGGCTCGTTGGAACCATTGCGACATCCCACTTCATATCTGAATTAAACCTTGAGCAGATCGGTATAATCGAATCGAAGAGTCTACCTCCGATAGCTTCGCTTATGGATGGTATCATCCTTCCTCCGATAAGGATATACCAGTCCGTGGAGCTTGGATTCGTTTTGATCCATTCAGACGTTCCGATTCTGCCGTATGCAACTTATGAGATGAGTCAGAGGATAGTTGAGTGGGCCATCGAGATCAATGCGAAGAGGATTTTCTCCTTAGCCGGAGTTGCAACATTTGAAGATAAGAAGAGAGTCTTTGGAGCAGCAACTTCAAAGGAGTTACTCGATGAGATAAAGGATTACGTCGAGATATTCAGAAGTGGAACGATTTCCGGCATAGCGGGTTCGATTTTGAACGAATGTGTTGCAAGAAAGTTCCCCGGCTTGGCTTTACTTGGAGAAACGTTGGGATTCAATCCCGATCCAAGAGCAGCTGCAGAAGTTATAAACGTTTTAAACAAAATGTTTAATTGGAACATCAGCGTTGAGAAGTTGATTAAGGAGGCTGAGATGATAGAGGCTCAGATGCAGAAGCTTGCCGAGCAGGCGAGGATGCATGAGGAGAGGGCAATGAGGAGAGAGGAATTACCGATGTATGGGTGATGGCCATGAGATGTTTGGTTATAACCGGTGTTTCAAGGCGAACGCTCGAGGATCTGATGAGGAGACTTGCAAGAACGATCGAGCTCAGGAGCGCCCACAACGTTGCCACTGCTTTGAAGGCCGAAACCGGCAGCAAGGTTCTCCTTACTTCCTCAAGACTTTACGACATCGATAGGGGGACAACGGGGATAATCGCTGAGGTTGTAAGTAAGGAGGTTATCTCACATTCATTGGTCTTCGCATCCGAGAGTATGATCCAAGAGAGTGAGATGACTGTGGTTAGACTCAAGCTGGATATTAAGGGGATGGGTAGGATCATCAGGATATATAATGCTGGAATTCTCGATACGACGGAAGCTGATGTTGTGGAGGTTAGTTATTTTGACGCTCGCTAAT
>CAYMEG010000066.1:0-6999 GCA_964389535.1 uncultured archaeon
TCGCCTTCATACATCCAAAAATTTATCGATTAAAATAAAAGATTTTTCTTTTTGATCATCTCAAACCTACAAGCTCTTCCAAAGCCTTCTTGGGATCTTTCGCCTTAGCTGTTCTACTTACGAACAGAACCCCTTTCAGGAGGAAGATTAATTTATTTTAAATTACAAAACATCATGTATGGAAATGGAAAGGATAGTGGTAGATCCGAAGATAATGGTAGGTAAGCCCGTGATAAGAGGAACGAGAATTCCCGTAGATGCGATAATAAAAAGACTTGCGGAGGGAATGAGTATTAAGGAAATCTTGGAGGAATACCCCAATTTGACTGAGGAGGATATTAGAGCGGCTTTGGAGTATGCGGCAAAGGTAGTTTCTGGAGAGGAGATAGTTCCATTGGTGAAGGAATGAAGTTTCTCGTAGATGAATGCACAGGTAAGAGGCTTGCACTTTTACTGAAAGAAGCTGGTTATGACGTTCTATTCGTTGGAGATTGGAAACCCGGAGCTACGGATGAAGAAGTTCTAAGAAAGGCTGAAGAAGAGGGTAGAATTCTAATTACAGACGATAAAGACTTTGGAGAACTCGTTTTTAGATTGGGTAAACCTTCAAACGGTGTTATACTCATAAGAACGTCCACTATGAATCCCAAAAGGAGATTCGAACTGCTAGAGATTTTACTGAAAACTGTTGACGTAAGGAACAAGTTCATAGTCCTAAAGGATAATGTCGTGAAGATCAGAAAAATTAAATGATTGTCATCTTAAACCTACAAGCTCTTCCAAAGCCTTCTTAGGATCTTTAGCTTTAACTATTCCACTCGCTAGCAGAACCCCCTCAGCTCCCAGATCCAAAGCAGCTGCATAATCCTCGTGATTTGTTATCCCTGCGCCACATAACACCTTAACCTTAGGATTGACATCCTTGGCAGCCTTTACAGCTCCTTCAACAACCTCCGGCTCGGCTTTGCTTACCGGAATTCCTGTTCCTATTAGCTCTGGCGGTTCAACGGCTACATAGTCAGGATCTAAAGCTGCAGCAGCTTTTGTGGTTGGAACGTTGTTCGTGCAGACAACCGAAACCAATCCCAGCTTCTTAAATTTGTTCACTAGGAATTCGATGTCCGCAAGCCTTAGCCTCCTTTCGCTGTGATTTATCAGACTTCCTTTGGCTCCTACTTCCTTTATCATCTCAGCCGTTATTCTGCCGGTATGACTTCCGAAATCAACCGCATCTACGTGCTGTGCGTATACGTCGATGTTAAGCTTAGCGAATTCCGCCAAATCCAAAAAGGTGGGTGCGATCGCTATGTAGTCATCCACCTTGCTTGCGACTTCCTCAGCAGCCTTGGCGATTTCATAACCCCTCTTTCCAAAACCCTCCGCGTAGGCTTTAAAGTTGATGATTATCACGCCCATGATTGAAACTTGGTAACAAAATATAAATTGTTATTGCTAAAAAAAGGGATATGGATGCGATAGGCTTCGGAGCGTTGAACGTCGATAAAATTTATTTGGTAAATAAAATTCCCAAGGCTGAAGAGGAAGCCTTCGTTAAGGATGTTAAGATATTCGCCGGCGGTTCTGCTTCAAATACGATTGTAGGCTTATCTAGGTTGGGCTTGAAGACCGGTTACATAGGGAAGGTTGGAAACGATGCGGATGGCGATTTTCTGCTCAAAGATTTGAGGATAGAGGGTGTGGATACGTATCAGGTTATTAGGGCTGAAGGTAGAAGTGGAAACGCACTGATATTTGTTGATGAATGTGGAAATAGAGCTATATTGGTTGATCCGGGCGTTAACGATACGATAAGGTTTGATGAGATAGATACAGATTACGTTTCCAAATTTAAACTACTCCACCTGACGTCTTTCATATGCAAATTTGGTGATGAATCTTTTAAATCGCAAAAGAAGCTTGTTAGGGAGTTTGATGGAATTGTAAGCTTCGATCCTGGAGCGGTTTATGCTGAGAGGGGTTTGAACGATCTGAAGGATATAATCAAGGAAACGACAATCTTCATGCCGAATGCGATCGAAATGGAGACGTTGACGGGATTGAGCTATAGGGAAGGGGCGAACGAAATTCTGAGCATGGGCGTTGAGATAGTCGTTGTTAAGTTGGGCGAAAGGGGTTGCTACGTAACGAACGGTGAGATCGAGTTTGAGATCCCCGCCTTCAAGGTTGAGGTCGTAGACACGACGGGAGCTGGAGATGCGTTCAACGCCGGATTTCTGTACGGCTACCTTAAGGGTAAAGATCTAAAGGAATGCGGAAAACTGGGTAACTACGTAGCTTCACTCTGCATACGTAAGGTTGGAGCTAGGGAGGGTTTACCTAGAAGTTTAAGTTAATCTGATATCCCCGATGGAACAACTCACAGTCCGCAAACACCTTCCAATACATTTTTTAGCATGAAGTTGCAGAATTCTTCGATGCTCGAAATTCTCAAAAGAGCCAGGGAGATAGCAGAGCTCGTGAGGAGGCAGGATGACGTATTAATCGTAACTCACATAGATGCCGATGGGATCACTTCAGGTGCCATAGCGTTTGAATCTTTAAGTAGAGCAGGGATTGAGTGCGATATAGTCTTCGTAAAGAATTTGGACTCAAAGTTCATCGAAGAGCTAGCAAATGCCAACAGATTTGTCTGGTTCACCGATCTGGGCAGTGGAACTCTCGATTTGATTTTAAAGCACGATATAGATTGCGTAATTACCGATCATCACATCCCCGCCAACTGTTACTACAGATACCATCTGAACCCGCACGATTTCGGTTACGACGGTACTTACGACCTGTGCGGGGCTACAACGACGTATCTGGTTGCAAGGTATCTGGGATTCAACTACGATCTCGTTTCAATTGCGATAGTTGGAGCTGTAGGCGATTTGCAAGATTCCAAAGAAGGAAAGCTCCTGGGTTTAAATCGTAAAATTCTGGAAGAGGCTGTTGAGGGTAAATTCATCAAGATCGTCAGAGATCTGAGGTTCTTCGGAAAGCAAACCCGCCCCATCTATAAGATGCTTGAATACACGTTCGATCCCTATCTGCCCGGGATAAGCGGGAACGAAAGAGGGGCGATAGAGTTCTTCGAGAGCTTGGGAATTCCTCTGAAGGAGGGAGATCTTTGGAGGAGATGGATAGATCTAACACCTGAGGAGAAGAGGTTGGTAATCTCGGAACTCGTGAAGATATGCATCGAAGCCGGGATGCCCATAAAGCTCATAAAGAGGCTCGTTGGCGAGACCTACATACTTCTGCACGAGGAGGAGGGAACGGAGTTGAGGGATGCAACCGAATATTCGACACTTCTGAACGCAACGGCAAGGTACGGGTACTGTGATGTTGGGCTTAGGGTTTGTCTGGGGGATAGGGATGAAGCCTTTAGAAAGGCGAGGGCATTGCTCAGAAATCACAGAAAGAACCTTTCAAACGGACTGAAGTTGGTGGACGAGATTGGAATAGTTGAGCTGGAGAACATCCAGTACTTCCATGCAAAAAACGAGATCCTCGACACGATAGTTGGTATAGTCGCTGGGATGTGCTTCTCAAAGGCCAACTTGGACAAACCCATAGTCGCATTTGCGTACTGCGATGAGGGTGTTAAGGTCTCTGCGAGGGCAACGCAGAGGCTGGTTGAGAGGGGTGTGCATCTTGCCAAAGCGATAAAGATCGCCGCAGCGAAGGTTGGCGGGCAGGGCGGTGGGCATAGCATAGCGGCCGGAGCCACCATTCCGAGGGGAACCGAGGAGGAGTTTCTGAGAGAGCTGGATAGGATAATAGGAGAACAGATTGGTTCACAACTTTAAATGAGTTACCATCGTTTGATGTTTATGGTATCATATGGAGAAACATGAATCCTTCAAATCAGGGGAACCGATACGAGAGCGTTTAGTAACCTGTAGCATCTATTAGCGGAGAACGGTAAACGATTTATGATCTCGTGTGATAGTATCAACTATGCCAGAAAAGGTTAGAGATAGGGAGCATCACGAGAGACTGTTCAAAGCATCGATGAATCCCATAAGGAGGAAGATCATCGCATGCATCGGAATTCACGGAAAGACTAGAGAGGAAATCAAGGAGGAACTTGGCCTATCAGATTTCCAACTTAAGTTCAATCTGGATTGGCTCATCGCAAACGGTTTCGTCGTTGAGAGGGATGGAAAGCTCAGGCTTACAGAAGATGGTATAGAGTTGCTAGAAGCGGGCTGATGCTAAGCGTAATCCTAACGAAGCACGCTTTTGAAAGGTTATTTGAGAGGTTTGAGAAGAGGCCGGATTTGAGGGTGATATCAAACGTAGTTGAGAGTGTGCTTAGGGATGGTCTCGTGATATACGGTAAAAGGGATATAAAGGTAATCACATCAAACTACACGTTCTGCTGTGTATTTGACAACGAAAAACTCGTTATCAAGACTGTTATAAGAACTAAGGAGATCAGAGATAAATTGAGGAACATCCTAAAGTTTGCTAAGAAAAGCGATTGGAGAAACATCTACATAGAGAATAGAAAACAGATAGAGAGATGGTGTAGGGAGGCTGAGAGGTTGAAGAACGTGTGTAGGATATGTGGTATTTCAAGGGAACAGACTAGGATCGAGAGATGTAAAATATACGGATTTTACGTATGCAGATTTTGCTGTGAGGTTATAGGTTACGGGAGTGAGAAGTGTGTAGGTTGTGCATTCTATTCGCAGCCGAAAAAATTTGAGGGTGTAATAGAGTACGTATTTTAAACGCTCCGTGAGTTGGTATTGATGCAACAGATGAAGTATTTAAATTGTCCACAATGGCATCACCCACGGGTTCATCTCTAGAGCCAGCTAGGATGTGTTCATTCCGATGTTTAACGTCCCAGTTAAGCTCCGAGCTTAGGATCGGAACCCCTCCCTACCTTCCCCCAGCCCACCAAATCTACCACAAGCTCCAAACCCTCCGAATCCACCGCTGAATACGGCCGTCGCTTTAATGCTATGAAAAGATGCAAAGCCATGGAACGTCTCTGGAATGTCTATACTCAAGCTCTTCATAGTCTTGATGACGTTTTCACCGACGCCTAAAGCCGTTCCGTAAACTAGCCAATCCTTCCAAATTGCGACATCTCCTAAAGCGAATCTCTCTATCATCGCAACATCGGATAGAAACCTCCTGAAAGCTTCCCATTCCAGCTTTTCCCTATAATAATCCTTCTTCCATCTTTCGAAGACTTGCAACGGTGCCAGATGACATACAAGCGATTGAACAAGCATTGTGAATAGAAGGATCGGGCACTGTGCAATTGTAGGATGAATATCAACGATAGGGCTCCAGCTATCGAAGTTACCAGCGATAACTTTTTAAATACATCCTTACCGGTCGTATCTACAAACTCCTTGGATATCTCCGGAGCGTTTTAGTTCATCACGATGTCTAGCCAGTTTGAAAATGCCAACGCCTCATTTCTATCCCTTTTCACCATATCCCTAATCCTTTTCGTATCGAACACACCGTTCTCCGAGAACCTTGTGAGAGTACGGTTCTTTCATACCTATCATCGCTGTCGGATCTTAAAATCCTTATTCTGAGTTCCCTCCTATCGTAGGGCTCGATCTCTATGAATCCCCTCATATGCAGATCCAAAAGCGTCGCATAGAAACCATCTTCATCGAACCTAAACGCGTCACCCTTAAAGACCAGATTTACGATCCAAGGCTTTCTCTTTTTGGGTACAGAACTTAGGAACTCTGGAACTGTAGAAGATCTCTCCCTGCCGTATCTGTTGTAAACGTAGATCACTAAGGCCGGAAAAGCTAACACCGAAGCCGTTAGGATGTACTCCAAAGCATCTGCTATGTTTTTTGTAAGGTGGTACATAGTATTTGCCCGCTCAGTCAAACCTCTGACATCATCGACCTTAGTGACGTATCCTCCTACGATGTTGTGTTTAAGCAACATCTCCAATTCGACGAGACTGTTCGCCGGAGCCGATCCTTCGATTATCCATCTGGTACCTTCCCTACGTACATCGAAGCTTATCATACGCGGGTAGAGCGTCACTATTGCTCTGTGGATCTTCCACAATTATCGTCACGTTTGGATAGGGCACGTGAACATCGGCGATCAAATCGATGTGATCGAGCCTACCGTCGCTCTCCATCGACGGGAAAATCTTAAACTTATAGGTTGCCTCGTAGCTTCCAGGGGGGAAGGAAAATCTTACAAAACCGACCTCGTTCCTCTCAGCTTTGCTCTCTGCAAGACACCTAGCATAGCTATCGCCACCCCAAACGAACATGTTGCCAAAGTTATCCTTTGCGTATGTTACACCCTCAGCCTCTGCATCGATCAGCACTATACGCGGTGAATTTAGCCTGATCTTACTTCCCTCAACTATCATCGGGGTTCTCCAAACTCTAAACAGCATCCTATACCTTGACTTTTTAACATGATAAGTGTACTCCTCGATGAGTGATTTCTATCGATGATAACCTTGGCCGTGTAATCTGCCGTCAGATCTGCAAAGGTTTGACTGGTTAGAACTTTGGAAAGGCAAATTCCCAAAGCAGCAATGGATATCGTTAAAATGATCATCATCGCCAGCCGTTTGCCTTTACTTATGTCACATCGCGATAGATGTAAAAACTTAAAATCTTTTCGATAATTTTTACTTTCAAAAATTTACCGACACATACAAGCTGGAATCCTCGCTTTGTTGGTAGTACGAGATGCAAAGGCTGTTGCGTTCTTGCCTGAAAAATATTAGCGCAACACTTATATCCACTTAGGCGTTACATTAAATGGGTCGCTGGGGGTTAGGCTCTGATTTCAGGATGAGGAGCTGATACGGGCGACCCGCACACTCCCAAGCCCCTCGCCCCCGCCTCTTAAATAAAAAATTTAAATATCATCCAAACGGACGATCGGTATGCATAAAAAGACTATTATCTGTCTTGCTATAGCTATAGCATTTGTCTCACTGCTGATTTTAAACGGTTCATTGAGAGAGGCAGAGAT
>CAYMEG010000067.1:0-6943 GCA_964389535.1 uncultured archaeon
TCTGGATTCTGCTTTATCGGTGGGAAGGTGTTGTAATGCATGGGGATCACTATCTCAGGCTTTATCAGCTCGATGGCCTTTAAGGCTCCTTTTATGCCCATCGTGTAAAAGTCTCCTATCGGTAGTAAAGCCACCTTAGGCTTGTAGAGCTCCCCGATCAGCTGCATGTCCATGAAAACATCCGTATCTCCTGCATGGTAAACGCTCACTCCATCCATATTTACCACAAAGCCTACGGGATCGCCGGCACTTATGATCCCGTTTTCGACCACATCGGCCGAATGAACAGCCTTTACCATCGTTATCTCAATACCTTCAAGCTTTGCTGTACCTCCGATGTTCATTCCTATCGTCTCCGCACCCTTTCTGCTTAGCAGTACTGAAAGTTCGTATATGCAGACTATGGGAGCCTTACACCTCTTTGAAATATCAACGGCATCACCCAAATGGTCTCCATGCCCGTGTGTGACGAGGATGTAATCGACATCCAATTCGTCGGGCTTAACCGGAGCCATAGGATTTCCACTTAGAAACGGATCGATCAGTACCTTCTTTGAACCTTCGAGGAGAAACGCAGCATGTCCCAGCCAGGTTATCTTCATGCTATTATATAATACGTGATCACATAAAAAAGTTCCGTTACATATTTAACGTTTAAAGGTTAAAAAGCAGTATGAGAGTACTTGTGATCTTGCTGGCTTTGTCCTTGCTGCTTGTATGTTGCTCTGAAAAACCTGAAATAAAGGTCTACTTCTACTACAGTCCCAAGTGCCCGGCATGTAGGATGGTTAAGCCTTACATGAACCTTCTGAAGGAGAACGTTAAAGATGTTAAATTCGACTTCTGCAACGTCTACGATCTAAAAAACTGCTCAAATGAGAGCATTGCAGTTGCGCATAAGTATCCGTTCATGTACATTCCGACGGTCATGGTCATAGCAGGAAAAGATGTCACGAAGCTGACTGGGAGCTACGAAGTTCTAAGACTGGGCAAGATTTTGGAATCTTACGGAATCGAAACACCGAAGATAGTTTTTGAAAACGTAAGTTACAGCGTTGACGAATGCATAAGCTGCCATGAGGAGAGGAACATCCCACCGCCATCTAACTTCAGCTGCTCCTACTGTTGCCATAAAGCTCAGAGGTAATGACAATTTCATCGCTCGGCGTAGCAACGAGTTCTGTCCGAACTATGCTACCGTATCCGCTCCAAATTTCCTCTACTTCTTTTAACGTCTCTTTATTTCCAAATGCAACGAACGTCGGTCCGTTTCCAGATAGTCCACAGAAGCAGTCCAGATCTTTAACCTTCTCGACAACTTCAGTGGGATATCCGATTCTCCTGCAGTAGTGCATAGAATTCAGCATCATCGCAGACCTGTAATCACCATCGATTGCACATTTAATTGCCTTCTCAACTAATTCCGTATCTTTACGGATCTCTTCAAGCAAAATCTTCCCTCTTCTCCATCGTGGGATTAAGACTATCGCATCAGCCTTCCTAAACTCCCAACTGATCAGCTTCATCTCCTTGTTGTTTGAAACGACTATCCCTCCGAGCAACGAAGCAGAAGCATCATCAAATGCCCCGGTATAACTAATTTCCAGTTCAAGAGATAGCTTGGCGTTGAGTCGTAATATCTCATGGGCAAGCAACCTTCTGCCTAGATACTTGTAAATCGATAGGAGAAGAGCATTCATGAATGCACTGCTACTCCCCAACCCGCTACCCTTCGGAATCTCGCTTTTAACCTCTACGACACCTTTAATTCCAAATCTCGACAGGACTTGATCGACGATTCTATTTTTCCTTTCAACCCCGTTTTCAATCAATATACAACGCTTTAAATCATCCTCAACCGAAAGTTTGACCTCAGTGACCATGTTTAAGCCAAATGCGCTCCCATAACCCAAAGCCAAAGCGTTGACGATCGTTCCCGCTGCGTGGGCCTTGGATTTCATACTTGTCAGTTTGGCTGAAGTTATATAACGGTCACCACGATCTATCTATGTGATCGCATTGTTGATGTGCGGTGGAAAAGGCAAAAGACTTAGAATGGGAGAAAAACCGATGATCAGGATTGGAGATAGGTATCTGATAGATTTCGTTTTGGATGAACTTTGGTTCTGCGAAGTTTATGGGGTAACTACTTCCTTTACCACAAAAACCGAAGATTACCTGAAATCTCAGGGAATTAAATGCCTTAGAACGTCTGGGAAAGGATTCATCGAAGATTATACCGAAGCTATACTTAGGCTTGGGGTATTTGAACCTGTTCTGATAGTCTCAGCAGATCTCATGATTCTTCAGAAAGATTTAATCTTTAACATCGCCGAGTTCTATTTCAAGGTGGATAAACCTGCTTTAAAGGTTATGAGTAGGAAGGGAAACGCTCTGGGAATAAACATCATCGATGGGATGTTTTACGATTGCGAACAAGATGAGGCTGAGTTGATTATCGACGATAACAAAGTTATAAATATAAACACGCCTAAAGATCTAATGAGAGCCTTATGTCTGATCCGTATGAGGAAAAGAGAAGGAGAATGGTAGAAAGACTTAAAGAAGAACTTGGAATCAGCGACAGGGTAGCCAAGGCTATGCTTAAGGTTCCCAGACATCTATTCGTCCCACCCCCATATGAGAGGGAAGCCTACATCGATACACCACTACCGATCGGAAAGGGACAAACCATCAGTGCTCCGCATATGGTTGCGATAATGTGCGATCTGCTCGATCTGCAAGAGGGAGATAAGGTTTTGGAGGTCGGGGCGGGAAGCGGTTACCATGCGGCGGTTGTTGCAGAAATTGTAGGAAAGAGAGGAAAGGTCATAGCAATCGAAAGAATTCCAGAACTTGCGGAGAGAGCTAAAAATACCCTCGAGCACTTGGGCTACGACAACATAAAGATAATAGTCGGCGATGGAAGCAAAGGTTATGAACCCGAAGCCCCTTATGATAAGATCTACGTAACCGCCTCAGCCCCAGATATCCCAGAACCTCTAATAAAACAGCTAAAACCAGGAGGAAAGATGGTGATTCCCATAGGAAAATACGACCAATACCTTTACGTCGTTGATAAGGATGAAAGGGGCAAGATTCATAAGAGGATTTGGGGTCCGGTTAGATTCGTTCTCTTGGTTGGAGAATACGGCTTTGAGGAATGGGAGGCAATCATTTAATATATCATTTACGATCATGATAAATCATATATGATGAACTTGAAAAGCTTGCAAACGCCCAGCTTAGGGTCAATTACAGAAAATCTCTTGGAAGAGAGTTCTTTTTAATGGCCTTCTTTATCTTAAGATTGCTCTTCCTTAAAGATTGATCATCTAACCTTTTCCCATTTGTAGAGCTCTACAATCTCAGCTAACGTCTTTCCGCATTCAATTTCGGCTCTGATCCTATCCTCATGCTTTTTAACTTCCAAAGCCCTCCTTGCGATCTCGTAAGCTCTCTGCTTAGGAACTACCATAACCCCATTATCATCTGCGACGATCCAATCTCCCGGATTAACCTCAACCCCACCGCAGACTATTCTGACATTTATCTCTCCAAAACCCTTAGGTTCTCCAGCATTCGGAACGATCTTCTTTGCGAAAACTGGAAATCCAAGCTTAACGATGTCGTCGACATCTCTAACGGCTCCGTCGATGATAACTCCCTCGATGCCCTTGTTCATACAGCTCCTCGTAGCAAGCTCACCCCATACAGCCGAGCTATCTCCTGAGCACTTGATCACAATGACATCTCCCTTTCCGGCGACATCTATGGCTTCTACGGTTTTAGCCCAATCACCGTCCATCGTGTAAACTGTAACCGCCTTTCCAACAACCTTTTTACCCTTAACTATCGGCTTTACCCCTTCCATACCTTTTGCCCTATGCATGGCATCACTTATGTTCGGAGTTGTAACCTGCATCAGAATCGATCGAATTTCTTCATCAAGCGAAATCTTCCTAATCCTGATCTCTTTGGATCTTTCATAGGCTGAATCTATAGCCTCTCTGATCTTTCGGGCTGATGCTGTAACGTCTTTTGATTTTACGATGTTACTACCTACTATCACTATGTTAGCTCCCAAGGCAACGCATGCTGATGCTTTTTCAGCATCCAATCCACCCGCAACCGCCACGGGAATACTGACAGCATCGACGACATCTTTAAGGATTTCAAGTGGATCATAACCAAGCATCTGGACATCGATTCCAACGTGAACGTTTATGTAATCTACACCTAACTTCTCAAGCTGTTTCGCCCTCTCAACAGGATTGGGATGATTTATCAGATCGGCCATAATTCTACAGCCGTACTTCCTTGCAGCCCTAATTGCTTCGGCAATCGTAGAATCGTTACTTAAAGCAAGGATAATCACGACATCAGCGCCGCTCTTGGCACACATCTCAACTTCCAATGCTCCGGTATCTATGGTCTTCATATCGGCTACAACCGTTTTATCCTTAAACTCCTTCTTGATCGTTCTAACCGCATCCATACCTTCGCTCTTGATAAGGGGGGTACCAACTTCGATCCAATCAGCTCCGCCTTCCAAAGCCAGCTTTGCTATTTCAACAGCCCTTTTAAGCTCAACCAAATCCAAAGCGACTTGAAGTATGGGTTTATCCATAGGCATAGTTCGGCAAAATGATATAAGAGGGTAATCGATAGTTAATCATGTGAGGTGCAAACTCTGTGGCAACGAAACGTATACGGATACTATTCCCATATGTCCGAAATGTGCGAGAACTGAAAGAGCTTTAGAGTTCGTTTCAAAGTTACATGAGGGTATAGATAAGATCAAGGGAGAGGGATTGGGAAAGTGTAGATTATGCTCAAACGAGTGCGGTTTTGACGATGAAGGATTATGCGGACTTAGGATAATTCACAATGGGAGGATGAGATCATTGGTTAATTCAAACAAGGCCATCTTAAGTTACTACGAAGATCCGTTACCAACGAACTGTTGCAACGCTTGGTTCTGCGAGGGGAGTAAGCTTAAGGGTGTGAATTTGGCCGTATTTTACTACGGCTGCAACTTCGATTGTCTCTACTGCCAAAACTGGAGTCATAAGTTCGTATCCGAGAAGAATCTTGTTACGGTTGAGGAGATGGTAAGAAGGGCCATGCCAGAAAGGGTGAAATGTATATGCCACTTTGGCGGATCCCCCGAACCTCAGCTTCCCTTTGCAATAAAGTTCAGCGGGGAGGTTTTGAAGAGGAGAAACGTAATGATATGCTGGGAGTGGAACGGGGCTGGAAGAAATCCCCTGGCCTTAAAAGCGGCAAAACTTAGCCATGAAAGCAGTGGAACAGTTAAGTTCGATCTTAAAGCCTGGAATCCCTATCTGCATCAGATCTTAACCGGCAGAAGCAACGAGCAAACTCTGAGAAACTTCGAAAAGATATTCGATAGATATCCAGAGGTACTCTCAGCTACAACGTTGCTCGTTCCGTACTATGTAGATGAGAGGGAGGTTGAAGGGATTGCAAAGTTCATCTCGTCACTGAGCGATGAAATTCCATACAGTTTACTCGTATTTCATCCCGATTTCAGACTTTCAGATATGCCGATAACACCGAAGAGTCAAGTTAAGAGATGCTACGAAGTTGCAAAAAAGTACCTTAAGAGGGTTCACATAGGAAACATACATCTGCTGAAGTGGGCTCCGGATTAACGTTTGATCTTTCTCGAAGCTATGAACTCGAAGATCAACTTAGCCGAAAGCATGGGTGTAATTTTCTCTCGATCTGGGACGACCTCCACGATGTCGAGTGCTAATATCTTATCCGAAAATTCCTCAAAGAATCTGAGCATAACGACAGGATTCAAGCCGAAAGGTTCTGGAGTTGAAACACCTGGAGCAAACGCTGGATCGAATACGTCCATATCTACAGACAGGTAGATCGGGTTATCTTTAACTATCTTCCTGACTTCTTCCAGAACTTCATCAAAGTTCTGCCAAGAATAGAAGAATTTAATACCGTTTTCTTCGGCAAATATTCTTTCCTCCTTAGTTCCACTCCTCACACCGATCTGAACGATATCTCCAACCCCAAGCTCGAATATCCTCCTCGTTGTGCATGCATGGTTGAACTTGCTGTCATCGAACTCATCTCTCAGATCGAAATGGGCATCGAAGACGACGTAACAGATCTCACCTAAATCGATCTTCAAGCTTAAAGCTTTCAGAATTGCATATGTGATCGTATGCTCTCCACCCAAAGCGATCGGAACCTGCTTGCTCAGATCGATTCCGCCCAGAAAATCCTCAACATTCTTCAAAATTCTATCGAATCCTCCATCCACGTTTACATTTCCGGCATCGCATATCCTTGCAAAATCCAAGTTAAAATCGAAGAAAAGGGAGTAATTTTCGAGGTTCCAGCTTGCCTCCCTTATCGCAGTCGGTGCAAATCTTGAGCCGGGCTTAAAAGATTGCGTAGCATCGAATGGGATCCCGAAGATGATGAACTCAGCCTTCTCGAAATTTGAATTTGAACAGGCAAAAAAAGAATCGATGTGCATGCTACTTTTCGGCGATCTTTCTCTTTCCAAGGGATTCTATATAGATTATCTCCTTTCCAGGCTCGATTCTATCTTTTAGTTCATCCGGAATTGGTAGTTCGAACGTCTCATAGGTTTCCAAGTCCATAAGCTGAGCAACATCACCCATCACACTTATCACCTGCGCCCTCTTCCTCTCCACTATGGGCACGTAAACCTTAGCTGTGACTGGCTGAACTATGCTTCTCTTTTGACCATCGAATATACCTATTGCGTCTATCCTTGCTTTCGCAGCGCCATGCTTCCCCGGTTTGCTCACTGAGATGCTTACGATCTCGCAAGGTTCATCGTCAATGATGATGTATCCACCTTCCTTAAGCTGCCTAACTTCAACCTGCTCCTTCATAATTTCAGCCTCCCGCAAATTATTTTTAA
>CAYMEG010000068.1:0-5071 GCA_964389535.1 uncultured archaeon
TCCCTCAAATTATGGATTCACTACTATAACTCATACACATTAAGGTATCATTACCCTCTCTTGTAAAGAATTGCTCCTTCAAGAACCTCAAAAACCTCGCTAACCGTTACGTTATGCTCTTTTACCATCTTCAAAATTATGTTTATCTAATCTCATGTTTAAGATTTACAAGAAGTAGGCTTAACTTTTACCAATCTTCATGAAGCTAAGAGAAAGACTTTAGTTGGCCAGTAAGTAGTCGGCGATAAGATTTCTTTTAAGTTCTTCTATTCAGCGCTTTTTATTCTAACAAAAATGCATGAAGATTACGTATCGAGTAAAACTTTTATCAAATCCTTGTCTCTGACTATTCCCTGTATTCTGTCGAACGCATTGAGTACCGGTATCTGATCAATATCATTCTTAATCATCTCCTTGGCGCATTTGGATACGGATGTTTAAGGGTAGACGAAAGCAGGTCTTTTCATGTACTTCCTTACCTCGTCTTTAGGTAACCTCAAAACACTTACCTCGAAGAACTTAACGGCTCTGTCTCTCAATCCGTCCTAGCTCCAAGCGTCGTCTTCACTGCTTAAGGAAGCGTAATGTGTTTTTTCTACGTATTCTTCAACGAGACTTTTCGCCAATAAGATTTTCTCGTCAATCAGTCCGACAAGCTTTGCATTTGAGTCTAATACGGGACAGAGTTCTAAATTGCTCAGCCTCATAATTTCACACGCTATGTTTAGAGGCATGCCATCCCAAACGCACACGGCCGTGTCACACATGTAATCTTTAACAGACTTGCTTATATTCAGCTCGGCAATCTTCTTAATCAGATCTCTAACCGTTAAAAATCCAACAAGTCTTTCTTTTTCAACTACGGGTAAACTTTTAAAGGGATTTTCGAGAAAAATCTCCACTGCCTTCTCCAAGCTGTCGTTTGGCTCTACCGTAACAGGATTTTTCGTCATGAGCAGAGCTAATTGCTCTTCTTCAATCTTTCTAAGCAAGTCCTTAATAGTCACAATCCCGACGAGGTTCTCCGTTCTTTAAAACTGGTACTGTGGAAATGTTGTGCTTCTTTAGTACTTCGAGCACTTTATTCCTTGTGCTCGGCAACTTGACATAAATGACATCCTTGGTCATGACATCTTTGACTTTCACTCCTGACACCTCGTAGCAATATTTAACGACCGCATCAAACCGTGATACAGCAACTTTACTCCACGAATGTGATATTCCCTACTTGCGTAAATCTTCGCTGGGTTAAATCCAAGAGAATCGTACTGAACGTAATATTCGTTCGTTGACCCCAAATTTTCGAAGAGTCTTTTGAGCCAGTAAAGTGTTTCGTGAACCTTTATGAGTTCGTGCTTACGCAAGTAACCTTCCTCTAACTCCGATTTTAAAACCGTCATTAATGGTAATTCAACGTGAGTGAATAAGTTGTTTTCGATTTATGGGCTTGGTCTTTGCAGTCCAATGATATCTCTCAAGTAAACTGGTAGTAGTTCCAGGAGAGATACGTAGCCTATGATGTTTCCGTTCTCCTCGACGAAGACTCTCGTTATCTTGTGCTTTTCGAGTAATCTGGGCACTTCGTCTATCGGAGTGTACTCTTTCACGGTAATAAGAGGTTTCGAGGCTATTTCAGAAACTTCAATGTCTCTTGGATCTAACCCCTTCGCTAAGCATCTTAAAACGATGTCTCTTAGCGTTACCACACCCGAAGGTTTTCCATCCTCTATCACCACTAAAGCTCCAATTTGCTTAAGTACGACCTTTTCTATTGCCTCTAAAACGCTGGCATTTGAATCGATGAATTCTACCCTTCTGCACATAGCATCTATCACGTATTTGATCATCAAAATCGGTATTGACATCAAAATATATAAAATTATCTGTAATAATAAATAATTTTAATTGTTTATCATTACTCAATACGTTGGAAACTTTGAAATAAGCCATATCCCAAAGTTAACAATGAAAACTCTATTAGTTCTTATTCTCTTGCAAAATTCGAGCAATGTTACTCGAAGAGTGAGGAAATCCTAAGCTCAGTACGTTATGAACGGTCTCTTTCGCAGGTATTAAGATCCTAAAAAATATTGAGGTTTTTATCTCCTTTTAGAAGTTCACATTCAATTTTTTATTAGATTTAACGACACATGAGGAGACATCGGAGATGTAAATTCTGTCCGTTGATGTATTCATAGGAATCATTGACCGTACTTAGAAGGAAGAAGAAATGACTGGGTACAATCATCTTACTCTCCTATCAACTTTTCGATCCTTTCGATAATTCTCAGTGCTTCTTCTATTAATGGTATCAACTTCCTACCCTTATCTGTCAGAGTATACTTCATCTTACCATCTATTTCGACTAGGGTGATTAAATTTAGAGACTGCAACTCCTTTAGCCTTCTGTTAAGAGTATCCGGATAAGCTTCGAGAGTTTTGATCAACTCGTTAAACGATTTGGGAGATTGGTTAAGAAGTAGAAGAATCTCGACGAAATGACGCTTATAGAGGTATTTAGGTCTCATTATAATCTCAAAGATTAGGTAAACTAACTACGATTGATCGTAGTTAATCTGGTTAAGCCTTGAGACAGTAGAACCTCACTAAACATTACTTATTAAAATAATTGAGTGAGATAATTATGAGGATAATTTATAAGGGAGTGATAGAGAGTGTTGAGTATAAGATTGTTAGATTTAAGAGAAATGGTCATGTAGCGTTGTATATCAAGTGTCCTCGTTGTAGCAAATTCGGTCGATTGAGTAAGTACAAAAATGGATTTCTCATAAGACATAAGGTGAACGGTACCAAGGTTTTAGCGAGAGTGTGTCAATTTGGCTGGACTTGTGACGAACATGAAACTTTAAAGAAAATTTATAAAATGAAGGATGAATTAATAGCGGGAGCAATAATGAGATAAATGCTAATCATTAGTAATATAGGCTTTGTACTGCCGTGGAGAACCTTAAGTGAGTAAAGTACGGGATTTTGGGAGATTACGATAAGCTTATCCTATGTGTAGGCTTAATTACGAGTTTATTTCCGGATTTTTTAAGTTCAAGCCAATCTGCTTGGATACCTTTAGCAATTACCTTCGGAATCGTCACTGCGTAACTATAACCGTTGAATCTAAGCCTTCTAACCTTTCGTTTTCGCAGTTTTTATCATTAACCTGCGTATTTCAATGCCATTTATAGACTCACTGAAATAAAGTCTATCACCAGCTCTCCACTCTAATTCTTTAATAATATAAATTTTGATTTTTGAGTTCTACCAGTCTCGTTAACCTTAACGAATATAGCCATTGGTGAATACTCTTTTATCTTTATGATTATAATTCTTTCTGAAGTACTCAAACATAATTGCAAGATTAAGAATTATGGTTGTGACACCACATTGTGGAAGATTTAAATACATTATCAACAGTGTTGCATCACTACCCATAGGTTACAAAATGTCGCTAAGAAATCGCACTTTACAGTAGTTCCGAAAGTATGTTGGTTATATATAAATGAGTAAATGGTTTATAAAACATCAACACTTTCCGATCTACTGTAAAGTGCGGGAAGGATGTCAACGATCGGCTCACAGAGGCCGTTGAAAATACCATACCGTTGAAGCCCAAAGCCCTAGGGGATATCGGTCATGGGGTATGCTGTCCGTGTGATATGAAGAGAGGTACCACGTATATCACATCGGATTGTCGGTTATGAATGCCACCTCAACCTCATCGAAGAGACCCGTTCTTTCGATCCTATGGATCTTGACTAAAATAGGGAAGTTTACTCTCATGTCCGACGATTACGATCCCTCTCATTGTAAGATCTAAAATTCTGCGCTTTATCAAACATTCCATTCTCTTTCGCTCTTAGGGTCGTCGTAGCTACATCATGATCGAGGCCAAAGATATCCGCTGTGATGTGAAAATATTAATCAATCGAAGATAGTATTCAACGTGGTTGAAGGTTTGGAAAGGTACACGGAGATCATTGAAGGTAGAGCGGTTGCAAAGTTCCAGATAGCCAGAAGGATTCCCGTTGATGATAGACCCAAAGATTTGGATGGTATGCTTAGATTGCATTCAAGGCTAAAGGTAGAGTTTAAACGGAATCTTAACAGCGTCGATATATTAAAAGAAAAACCGGCAGAGTTTTCCTTTCTCCACCTTAAGATAGAGATCCTAAAGGAGATGCTGAAGAACTGCAACTTTTGCGAAAGGAGATGCGGCGTAAATAGGTACGAAAGGCTGGGTTTCTGTAGGTGCGGTGTAAAGAGTTACTACTCATCGGAGTTCCTTCACACCGGAGAGGAGCCGGAGCTCATTCCATCTCATACGATATTCTTCAACAGATGTACGTTTGCATGTGTGTTCTGTCAGAATTACATGATAGTTCACAGCGACGACTATGTGGTCGATCCGAAGAACCTTGCTAAGAGAATCGATGTCAGGTTCAGACAGGGCAGTAGGAATGTGAACTTCGTCGGCGGTAACCCAGATCAGCATGCCCATACGATTCTGGAGATTCTCAGCCATGTCGAATCGAATATACCTGTAGTCTGGAACTCAAACATGTATCACTCCACCGAACTGGCTGAGATAATCGAGGACGTCGTTGACGTTTGGCTCGGCGACTTCAAGTACGGTAACGATGTATGTGCAGAGAAGTATTCAAACGTGAAGAACTATTGGAAAATCGTCACTAGGAACTTTTTGAGAGCTAAAGATAATGGAGAGTTATTGATAAGACATCTCGTCATGCCCAATCATTTGGAGTGTTGCACAGAGCCAGTGATTGAATGGGTTTCAGAAAATTTGGGGAGAGACGTTAGATTTAATTTGATGTTTCAGTACTATCCAGCGTTTAGGGCATTCGAATATCCGGAAATTGCTAGATGTTTAACGGCTGAAGAGATGAGGAAAGCCTTGAAGATAGCTGAGAGGTACGGACTTAAGAATCTTGTTTTCGGCCCATTTCATAAGGTGTGAACATCCGATCATTAACTAGGGATTCCATAACGGTCTGCTCATCAGAAGCCTTAAAAACGTTGAGAATGAGGACTACTTTAG
>CAYMEG010000068.1:5171-6749 GCA_964389535.1 uncultured archaeon
GTTTGAAAGTTCTTCTACAGACCCTACAACGATTTCAAGCATCAGCGTGTGATCTCCGGTTGTTAACCAAATGACCTCAACCTTATCAAATCTCTTAGGCTCGTTTACGACATCCCAGAGCTTAACATCCAAGCCCGTAAGCGAAGCTGAGAGTCCCAGTGTTTTGTAGTTTATCACGGCTCTGTAACCTACGATTATACCTTTCCTTTCAAGCCTGGCTATCCTTCTAACGGCAGTTTTCCCAACTCTTCAGCGATCTTAACCTTTGGAACCCTTGCATTCTTCGTGAGAATTTCGATTATCTTCAGATCTTTCTCTATTAGTTCGAAATTCGAACAAAATGTTTTTATTTTAGAAAAACAAAGTTTAATTATGGGTATATCAGGCATAGGAGAGAAGGCGCCGGAATTTAGGGCTTTAACGACCAAGGGTGTGATAGATTTTCCGAAGGACTTCGAAGGAAGGTGGGTAGTTCTATTCAGCCACCCGGCAGATTTCACTCCGGTCTGCACGACCGAATTTGTTGCATTTGCGAAGAGGTACGATGAATTCAGAAAGCTGAACTGCGAGCTCATTGGATTAAGCGTAGATCAGGTTTTCAGCCATATGAAGTGGGTCGAGTGGATAAGAGAGAGGCTTGGGTTGGATATTCAGTTTCCAATCATAGCTGACGACAGAGGCAAGATCGCAGAGAAGTTCGGTATGATACATCCAGCTAAGGGGACGAACACTGTCAGGGCTGTCTTCATAATAGATCCTAAGGGTGTCATCAGAGCGATACTCTACTACCCGCAAGAACTTGGAAGAAATGTAGACGAGATCCTCAGGATGGTTAAAGGGTTGCAGATAAGCGATGCAAACGGCGTTGCTTTGCCAGCTAACTGGCCTAACAACGAGTTAATTGGCGATAAGGTAATAATACCTCCAGCTACGGATGAGCAAACAGCTAAGGAAAGACTTGAGAAGGCTAAAGCCGGAGAGATCGAGTGCTTTGATTGGTGGTTCTGCTATAAAAAACTTTAAATATTTTTCATCACTATAATTATCAGGTGGTACTGTGAAAACTCTTGAGAATTTGGTTAAGGCTTTTATTGGCGAAAGTATGGCAAGAAATCGATACACATTTTACGCCAAGATTGCAAAGGAGGAGGGATACGTTTTTGTTGCCAAAGTTTTTTTGGAAACGGCTGAGAACGAGAAGGAGCATGCCGAGACTTTGCTTGAACTGATTCAAAAGGTTAGGGGCAAAATGACGGTAGTTAAGACGGAAGCAGAAGCTCCCATAGCTTTGGGAAATACTGTTGAAAACTTAGGGACGGCTATAGAGGGTGAACATTACGAAACTGCGGAAATGTATCCCGAATTTGCTAGGGTAGCTGAGGAGGAAGGGTTGAAAGATGTCGCGGAAAGGTTTAGAGCGATTGCAAGAGCTGAGGAGCATCACGAGAACAGATTTAAGAAGTTGCTTGAGGCAATTGAGAATGGAACGATGTTTAAGAGAGAGGAGGAAGTGGCTTGGGTCTGCTTGGAATGCGGATACGTTCACTACGGCAAAGAACCGCCCGAAAGATGCCCGTC
>CAYMEG010000069.1:0-6743 GCA_964389535.1 uncultured archaeon
TGCCATTTATCGTGATTATCCTATCCTTTCTGAACTCATCGTTTTCATCAAAAACCTCGTAATAAAAGTTATTGCCCAAGATTCTTGATGCGTTGATTATTGCAGATCTGAAGTCATCGCATTCGACTTCAATCGATTTAGTTTTATATTTATCTCTGAGCGTTGCGAAGAGCTCGATCTTAACTTTCATAGTTCTATGTGTGTTTAAAAGATAATAATCGTTTCTCATTCAAATCTTATGCCATCCTCTAAGCTCATAGTATTCTTTGAGCATCCTCTCAAACGCATCTCTGTCTACAGTACCGTTCTCCGTTGGTACCTTGAAGAAGAATTCTGGAAGACGATCATCCTCCCTTCTCAGACCAAGCTTGATGTTTATCTTTCTTGCGAGGTTTATAACTTCACCACCCCTTTTAAGCATATTCTTAACATCTAAATCTTGTCCGGTTACAGCATTGTACAGTTCTACAACATCCTCCTCACGTAGAGGTCCAATCTCTGGTAATGTCAGAAATCTGCAGATTATTAAGCAATCTGTAAAGCCGTAGAAGTTTTCGAGCTTGATTAGAGTTTCAGCTTGTCTATCTGGTTTAAATCTGTCCAAACCACCTGAAAGGTTTGGTCTGTATATGCAGTGCTTTATGTGGCAAGCTCCTCTGTAGCTTACCGCATAACCCAAAGCTATTCCCATCAAACCTCGAGGATCATAACCTGGGGGTTCTAATCCTTTCACATGGACTCCTTCAACGCCCAACTGCTCAGAAAATCTTTTAACACCCTCCGCCAATTTATCACCTATCCCCTCTCTGAAGGCGATCTTCCTTATCAGCTCAAGCACAGTCTTACCATCCCCAAACTCGTATCTCTCATCGATGACCCCCTTCTTGCATAGGTAAAACAGAAAGGCTATGACGTTTCCAGCTGAAATGGTATCCATACCGAACATGTCGCACAATAAGTTAGCTTCAGCAACGATCTTGGCATCTTCCACACCGCAAAGACTTCCAAACGCAAATAGCGTCTCGTATTCTGGGCCTTCCACTTCTCTGCCATCAAACCTTGAAACCTTTGCACATCCAACCTTACAACCGAAGCATGATCTCTTTCTTACGTAAAGCTTAACGACCTCATCAAAAATTTCAGAATCGAAGCCGCCCATCTGCCAGTATCTTGTTGGTAATACTTTAAGCTCGTTTGTTAGTAACATCATCTTTGGTGTCCCGTACTTCGATATCCCCTCCAAGACTTCCAATCGTCCCTCAAATTTTTCTCTAAGCCGTTCAAATTTTTCGTAATCGGCTATGGTTCCCTCTAAATCTAACGAACCATTAACAGCGATAGCTTTAACCTTCATAGCTCCTAGCACAGCTCCACCGCCACATCTCCCAAACTCTCTTCCCTTAGCATGCTCTATGCATGCAAATCTGACGAGATTTTCTCCAGCCTGTCCAATCGAAGCAATCTGAAATCTTTTACCCAGCTCTCTCTTGAGTAAATCTTCGGTTTCAAACGTGTCCCTTCCCCAGAGCCAGTCTGCATCACATATCTCTATATCTTTGTCCTCGATTTTGATATAAACCGGTTTATCCGATTTACCTTGCAAGATTATGGCTAAATAGCCTGCCTTTCTGAGTTCTCTTCCGAAGAATCCACCGCATGATGAATCCGCAACGAATCCAGTCAGCGGGGAGATAAAGATAGCCTCGCACCTAGAGAGTCCACTTAGCCTTAAGCCAGTCAAAGGGCCAGATGCAAATATGATCAAATCCCTTCTAGGATCTTCGTTCAAGATCTTAAATCCTAAGCCCTTTCCACCGATGAAGTGTTGCTCATCCTTGTTTGGATCTCTAACCTTGACCTCTCTCTTTGATAGATCGATCTTAGCAATCTTATCCATATCAGCCCCTCCTCAAGTCGATCTTTTTCGGAAAATCCGTCAAAATTTCACAGCCATTCTTTTTTACAACCACTACATCCTCTACTCTGACTCCACCCCATTTTCTGTAATATAGCCCTGGTTCAACCGTAAAGACCATTCCAGCCTTGAGCACATCTTCGTTTTCGAAAATTCTCGGTTCTTCATGTATATCCAATCCAACTCCATGTCCAGTCGAATGAATGAAACCTTCACGATACTTCTTTCTGAGTGTATGGTAGCCTTTCCCCTCCAAAACATCACAAACAGCGTAGTGAACTTCCTTAGCTGTTATCCCTTCCTTTATGATCGAGATTGCCCTTTGCTGGGCCTCAATAACGGCATCAAGCATCTCCTCGATTTCTGGGCAATCACCCAATATTACCGTTCGGGTGAAATCTGAATAATAGCCGTGCTTTCGACTTTTCGGAAATATGTCAATTATGACGTGCTCGTAGATCTTCCCATGTCCGATGCAGTGAGGATCGGCTGAGAGTTTTCCAGAGGATACGATGGTATCTTGCGCAAGGTAGTCCTTGGCAAATAGGAAACTCTCAATTTCGTTTCTCAGTTTGTCACAATCTCTGACACCGTTTTTCAGCAACTTCAATGCGAACTTAAACGATTCTATTATCGCTCTGCTCGTATCCTTGATCTTCTCGATCTCATCCTTACTCTTTATTGCTCTCATCTTTTGAAAGGGATTCTGAACGACCTCAACTTCGAAGTATTTTAGGAACTCCAATGCTAAGAAGGCTGGAAAGTCTGGTGGAATCAAAATCTTCTTAGCCTTATGTGTCTTTAAAAGCTCAATTAGAGTTTGGGACAAAGCCTTTTTTGAATCTTTAAGCTCCTTAAACCTCTCGTGGTATCCCAAGTCCGTGAAGGATGCTATCTCCTTTACTCTGCTCTCCCTTAACGCTCTGTTCTTTTCCATCTCTGGAACCACAAGTAGATCTGTTCCGTCTACTCCGATTATGTAAAACGCCGAATTCGGAATCTTAAACTTTGTAGCGTAATAGAAGTTGTTGTTTCCAGAATGCTGGATGTAAAACTGGGCATCGTGTGCTTTGAGTAGATCGTGTATCATGATACGACTTTAAGTTCATCTAAAGATATGTTTTTTCACACCCCTCATCCTAATCAGAGGTTTGGATAGATGTCTTCTCGCACATGGGGGAACTTCGTAAAATCCGGTATCCAAATCCCTCTCAACTTTTCTTCTGATCTTACCAAAAGCTCTGGTCTTACATCTCCTACATCTGAAGCCCTTCCCTCTGCCAGCAGAATCCATCCGCCTTCCGCACTTAGGGCAGATTGGATTCTCTTCAATCCAAATCTCTGCTAGTTCTACTATGTTTATCTTTTCCAGATTTATCGTATCCCTCTTCATCGAGCCATAAACTTCCACCATATCTCCCTTTCTTAGCTTTCGAACTATATGTCTAAACTGCTTCGTTGGCTCAAACGCTGCGCACTTTATCTCACCAAATTTTGTTTCTATAATGAAGAACACGTGACCACCGGTTATGTCGTACGGTTCCTCTACTACTCTACCCCTGAGGATGTAAGAGTGATAGTTTTCTACTCTATCGGTTTCATCTTCATGAATTAAATGCATGTCCGTTCCCTGATTCGTTATGAATACCATGTATCTATCGATCGGCTCGGTTTTGACAATTTCAAATGCTCTCATCACAGCATGAAAATCGTCTCCCCTAATCCCAAAAAGAACGGGATCGGGCGAATTTGGAACGGCCACAACGATTTCATTGCACCAGTCAACGGTATCCCAAGTTCCTGGATACGTCTCGTAATCGGCATCGAAGAAGGACTCTTCGTCTATCTCCCTCTTAGTTCCGAATCTTTCCGGCTTTCTGTAGGCAAGAACTTCAATCGTGTAGTCTGTAAGCTCCAATCCGATGGCTGCCAGCGCTCCGATCAAACCCAAACCCTTCTTGAACCTCAAATGGGGAAGCATGAATTTACCGATTATGAATAGAGCCTCATCTAACAAGACCACATCTCTAACGGCCTTCAACGCGAACTTGGAGAGATGGTTCAATATGTCATCCCTCTCAGCATCCACAAAGACGACACCGGGATTCGTTTTCTCATCCTCGAGCTCTGCGTATTCTTCAACGATTTCACGAACGATATCTATTACTTCATCCCTTTTCGAGTCATCAAACTCAACTAAGAACGATACAGCCCCATTACCTCTCGTTTTGAATGGTATGGTAGGATTGAGTCTGATGAGACGAGGAAAGCCAATAAGTCTAACTCCTTCCTTCTCAAGACTCTCAATTGCTAAGGTTGCCAGATAAGTCGTGCACATACCCTTCGGTGAATCCGTGTCATCCATTCCAATCCATAGTCTCATCTTAGCTAGAATCGGTTACGTCTTCATAAGAATTTTGTAAAGAAATAAAAAATTAGAAGAGGTCGTATCTTTCAAGCCAAACGAAACTTTCCCTTCTCCTCTTAACCGTGATTGGGATTACACCCCTCTCAAATTCCTCCTTTGCAATTTCAAGGGGATCAGTTTTATCCGTTTCAATCAGTACAGGAGCACCCATTGCGATCTGTAAAGCTCTTGCACCTATTATCCTCGCCTTCTCAAACCGAGTATATTTAAAAGGAAATGTGGTTTTGATAGGCATCACCCCTTATGGGGCCGCCGAGATTTGAACTCGGGTCACCGGCTCCCGAAGCCGGGAGGATAACCAGGCTACCCTACGGCCCCATGGAATCCGTGGAAGCGAGCAAACTCCTTAATGATAGATTTATACGTTAGGAACATCCTCCTGCAGCAGTACCTCTCGATACCCAACTCATCCAAAGCTTCCTTTGGAGTTTTACCTTCTTCCTCAACCTTTCTACAGTATTCCTCATAGAGGTGTCCGATCACCGCCCCACAGCTGAAACATCTAATGGGAAACATGGTAGATCACCTGTATGAGGTCTGTCTCCTCTTTCTTGCTCCCCTTCCACCCTGCTTCTTCGGCTCCTTTCTTCTCACATCGTTTACAAGTAGATATCTGTCATACTGCAAATAAGCTTTTCTCAGTTCCTCATCACCGCTCCATTCCACAAGACCCCTTGCTATGGCTGTCCTTGCAGCCTCAGCCTGTCCCATGAACCCTCCGCCTTTAACCGTCACATCTATATCTACCTGCTTAGCCAAGTCCTTGGCTATGATCAAAGGTTCCATTATCGTCATCCTCGCCAATTCTGGCTGGTAGATTTCGAGAGGTATCTTGTTGATCCTAACCCTTCCTATTCCCGGTCTTATCACTGCCTTTGCTATGGCCGTCTTCCTCTTACCGCTGGTTATAACGATTCTCATATTCAGACACCCCTAAACCCCAGATATCTGCTTACATCGGCGAGGGTTACATACTTATCGGTCTTACAGATCTTTTCATATAGCGCACATTCAACCACCTCAAAATCTTTACCCTTAAGCTCCTCTGGCACTCCTATGAATACTCTGAGTCTTCTGTAGGCTTCTCTACCTCTCCTGCTCTTCCATGGAAGCATACCCCTCACTGTTCTCTTAAAGATCTTCTCAGGATGTCTTGGGAAGTATGGCCCCTTCTCCTTGCTGCCTCTATCGTATTTCTCCTTATACCTCTGGAAGACCATGTACTTGTCGCCGGTGATTATAGCTTTCTCAGCATTGACAACAACAATCTTCTCACCGTTGAGTAACCTCTTTGCAATTACACTGCAAAGTCTACCTAATATGTGTCCTTCAGCGTTTATAACCTTGTAATCATCCCCCAACTGCTTCAGAATCCTTTTAATGTTCACAGTCATCGCGATCACCCTACGCCATAATTCTAACTCCCGAACCCGAGGGGTTAATCTCGATCAGCTCTTTAATGGTTATGCACTTACCACCAGCCTCGGTGATCTTCTTCTTGGCAGTTTCAGAGAAGCTCAACGCTGCGACTGTGACAGCCTTCGTTATCTTGCCACCACCCAACACCTTACCCGGAACGACTATAGTCTCCCCTTCATTGGCGTATCTCTGTATCTTTGAAACGTTAACCTCTGCATAAAGCCTTTTTGGCTTAGCCAACCTCTCAGCTACGTCTTTCCATATCGGAGCATCGTTCATCGCTGAAGCTTTTAGCAGTTCATCGATCAGCCTAACGAGGTTCGGATTTGACTTTCTCTTCATCAGTTTCCTTATTTTACTCATAGCAGTGAATCGCTGTGGAATGGATATTTAAATGTATCTCCGTCCAGTTCTTGTATGAACCCGTTATGATAATACTTAAATGTAAGAAATTCATACATTAAGATATGATTATTGGTAGAGTTAGTAAGAAGGGACAGATTGTAATCCCCAAGGAGATTAGGAATTTACTCGGAATAAAGGAGGGAGACTACGTTATCTTTAGAATTGTTGAAGGAAACAAGGTATATATAGAAAAAATAGAGGAAAGAACAAAGGATGTTTTAAAGTCAGCAAAACCTATTGAGTGTAGTGTTGAGTTTCAAAGGAAACTCAGGGAGGAATGGGATTGAGGGTTTGTTTGGATACCAACGTGTTCATTGCAGTAATGAACAGAGAAGAAGATTGCGAGTATTGTGAAGCCATAATGGATGCAATTGATGATGGAAGAATTGAAGGGATAGTTCCAACGTTGGTTATAACGGAAGTTCTGGTTGGCTATTACAAAAATAAGGAATACAAACTTGCAGATAAATTCTTGGCATGCATAGCGAGGAGCTATAGGATAATTCCTCTTGATATCAAAATATCTAAGCTATCTGCTAAGCTGAGAGCTGAATATGGCGTAAAGTTGCCAGATGC
>CAYMEG010000070.1:0-6704 GCA_964389535.1 uncultured archaeon
CATAAACTCTGTAGGGCTGAAGGTATACTGACTGTTCTTTGATGCTTAAAATTCTGGTAATTGTCAGGTTTAAGCTTTCAGCGATGGCGTTAGCTTTCGCCTTTGCATCTTCGCAAGCCTCTTTAATCGCTTTTATCCTGAGCTCTTTGAATCTATCTTTGCCAAGTCCAAACTCGATCCATTTAACTCTATTTGCCCCGGATGAGATCGCCACACCTATTACTTCTCCTATCTTGTTTAGATCTCTCGTCCTAATCTTTATCTCGTTCACAATTCTATATCCTTTAAACTCATTTGTTCTGTAGTCTCTGACGGGATAAACTCTGAAGTACGTTGTCGTTATGTTATCTTCGGAAATACCGATCCCTTTAATTGCAGAGATGACCTTAGCTAACTTTTCAGAATTCTCGTTTAAAGCTTGAGTAACGTTATCAGATTCGGTTTCAACACCCAAACAGATCGTAGCTAAATTCGGCTTTGCGGAAATTTTGGCCTCACCAATGACAATTATCGTCGTGTTTGATGGATTATCAAATTTGGCTTGAGCTTGAAGGACGATCAAACAAATTCCAAGCAAAACCGGCAGAACCATAAGCTTTTTCATAATCAAGAATCGATACACATATTAATTAAGATTTTTATTTTGTAAAAATTTATAGCTTTTAAAAATATAAAATTTAATATTAATATTATTTATGAATTTCGGTTTTGGTTCTCAACTTCTTGTATTCTTCGTACCTTCTCCTCGCCTCCTCAGCCTTTTGCTTATCTCCAAGATTCTCGTAAGCTTCGGCAACATGCTTCCACCATGCGGGATCTTTTTCAGCTTCTCCCTCGCAGTACTCGGCATACCTCATCCAAGCTTCCTTAGCTCTCTCTCCTTTCCCCAACTTCTCGTATATCTTCGCAACATCCTCCCAAAAAACACCCTCCTCCTGCGCTTCCTTTGTGTAGTACTCCAGCGCTTTCCTCCAAGCATCTTCAGCTTTCTCTTTCATTCCCACCTCCTCATATAACTTTGCAACATCTTCCCAGTACCAAGGCTCATCCTTAGCGTAGTTCTCCAAACATTCAGCCGCTTTAACCTTATTTCCAGCCTTCTTCCAGAACTCATATGCCTCCTTCCAGTAGTAGGCTTCTCCCTTCTCTTTGGCTAACCTTTCATATAGCTCAGCTGCTTTGGCAAAGTTCTCGGCTTTCTCATAGCACCATGCTGCCGATTCAAGCATTCCAGCCTTTATGTAACATTCCGCCGCTCTGATGTAATCTCCTTTCTTCTCAAACTTCCTCGCTGCCGCTCTGTAATTGCCCGACCTTTCAAGCGATGTTGCACTCCTCAACCTTTCCAATATACTCAAATCTGGCTCTGAAATCCACCAGATCCCAAAAACAAGTACGGCTATGTATGCAACGATTATGTAGAGAACGTGCATCGGATGCGTCCACGTATAGCACTGATAGACAGCATAGGCCGATGAAACCAATCCCAAAGCAGAGAGAAGTGCATATTTAAACGATTTTGCGTACGTTAAAATTCCAAACATCACAGCAAAGATCGTTACTAGTCCCAAGAATATCAAGCCCAAGATTAGTCTTATCAAAAACCATACGCCAAAGAAGTAGCCTATCGTCGCTGCAATACAGATCACGGCAACTGCAAATGCAATGAGTGCTGCAGTTAGCCTATCCATGAGGCAGAATACAATATTCAGAATAAAATCTTTTGGTTTTTTCATTTAGCTTTACTTTTAAGCTCCTCCAACAGAACGCAAGCCTGGCATATCCTCTTGGGTGTGGGTTCACCGCATCTCTCACATTCGTTTAACTCTATCTGAGGAAACATCTGCTTCAAGCATGGGATCAGAGTTTCAAAGCTCCTCATGATCGAAAACTTTCTTCCCGGGTACTTCTCTTCAAAGTTGTATATGAAATCCCTCACAACATCTCTAACTGGAAAATGACTGTACGGGCATTCGTTCAGATCCATCGGCAACCCATGAAGCAAACCGTAAACGACTACCTCCTTTTCATAGACCTCCCTGAAGGGTTTTATCCTCATGACCAAACCCTTCTGAACCCTCTGCGGGATCAACCTTGCAAGTCTCGCTATATCTCCCTGCAGGAAGTTGAGCAGAATTGTCTGAACCTCATCATCTAGATTGTGTCCAGTTGCAAGCTTCGTGCATCCCAACTCCTTTGCTGTTTTGTTAAGCAGATACTTCCTAAAGACCCCACAATACGTACATGGCTTCTTATCTCCGATCTTGACCATCTCATCCAGAGTCATTCCGAAGTGTTCCTTGAAAGATACCACAACATGCTCAATTCCAAGCTCCCTTGTTACCTTTCTTGCGATCTCAACTGTTGGAGGACGGTAACCTTCGATACCTTCATCCACGGTTATCGCGATGAATTCAAGATCGTTTCTGTGTCCATAGAGTTTGTGGAGAACGTAGGTTAATGTTACACTATCCTTTCCACCGCTCAATGCTATGGCTATTCTGTCACCCTTCTCTATCATGTTGTACTTCTTTATCACATACTTGACCCTTCTCTCAAAGTGCTCTATGAAATGCCTTTTGCAGAGGTGCCTGTTTGCATATCTCTGATAGATGACTGCTCTTCTCCCACAGAGATCACACCTAAGCACATGATTCAGTCTTTAAGACGATATTTAAATCAATCCATCACAGCCAAGATATCTCCCGCTTCAACTCTGTCTCCTTCCTTAACTACGATCTGCTTGATCACACCGTCCTTTGGGCTCTTAACTTCGTTCTCCATCTTCATAGCCTCCAGAATCATTATGGTTTCTCCAGCCTTTACACTATCTCCCTCCCTGACGAGTATCTTTGTAACTACGCCAGGTAGCATCGCTTTTATAGTTTCTCCCTCAGTGACCTCTACCTCCTTCTTCTCAGCCTCGACCTTAGGCTTGGTTATGGCAACCTTATCCTCTCTGATCAAAACGTCTGTAACCTTATCCCCCAATCTAACCTTGTACAGTGTTCTTGTGACCCTCTTCACAACGACCTTGTATTCCATCCCGTTAACCACAATCGTAAACTTTCTCATCCTCCTTCCTCACCATCAATCGATAATAAAGATTTTGAAAAGCTATAAATATATCCGGTTAGTAAGTTTAAAAGTGGCAAAATGTGATGTATGTGGAAAGGAGGAGTATCTTCCCTACAAATGTAAATACTGCGGTGGAACGTTTTGTGCTGAGCATAGATTACCCGAAAATCACAACTGTCCAGGAATAAAGAACAGGGATTACTGGAATGTTCCAGTTAAGGTCAAGAAGAGAGAAAATATAGCAAAATCACTCGAAATTTCAGTCAAGCCCGTAAGGAGAACCGTTCGAAGGGTAGGTGTTTACGGCTGGAACAACATAGTCATAGGAATCTGCACGGTTGTGTTATTCATCAAGTTACTGTTTGGAGGTATCGTCGATTACTACTTGGCTTTAATCCCGGCGCTTGTCTTTAAAATGCCTTGGCAAATTATTACGGCCATATTCGATCATGCCAACTTCTGGCATTTCTTCGTGAACATGTTCGTCTTACTCTTCTTTGGCTCTGAGCTTGAAAGGAGGGCTGGTGGAGGGAACTACCTCAAGGTTTTCTTCTTATCTGGAATAGCCGGAAATCTAGCTTATTTGGCCTATGCATTTTGGACTAATCCTTTCATCCCGGCCTTGGGAGCATCTGCTGCGATATTCGGTGTTATGGGCGCTTTGGCCATGATCGCACCATACATAAACGTTGTGATATTCCCTATACCCATCCCAATAAACATAAGGCTGGCGATACTTCTATTTGCATTGTATGATATAGTCTTGCTTCCGTTCTCAATTAAGACTGGCGTAGCACATATATCACATCTGGCTGGGTTGTTGATCGGAATTTACATGGGCAAAATTTTAAGGCTTAAGAGAAGACTCGAATGGTTATGAAGCCAGTTGCAGTTTGGATTGAAAAGGAGAGGCTTGATGATAGGATAGTCAAGTGTCTAACGGTCATACTCCGTTCGAGAGGTTGTTACTGGAATCGATGCCTGATGTGCGGTTATAAGAAGGATACATCCAAAGATGTAACGTTGAACGATCTGATCGAGCAGTTAAAATTCGCCCTGAGAAAGATGAATGGAGCTGAAGTTGTAAAGATCTTCACTTCCGGAAGCTTCTTGGATTCGAACGAGATTCCTAGGGAGTTTAGAAGTTTCGTTTACAACTCCTTAGCCGGAAAGGTCAAGAAGCTGATAATCGAAAGTCGTCCAGAATTTGTAAATAAGGAAACGGTTGAAGAGCTCTCATCGCTCGATTTCGAAACCGAAGTGGGAATTGGACTTGAGACTGCTGACGATTTCATCAGGGAGCACTGCATAAACAAGGGATTCAAGTTCGAGGATTTCAAAAGAGCTGCAAGGTTACTGAAATCTTACGGCGTGAGGGTCAAAGCCTACCTTCTGCTTAAGCCACCGTTTCTGTCTGAGGGCGAGGCTATTAGAGATGTGATCAGATCCATTAAGGCTGTCAAGGATCTAGTAGATGTTGTATCCGTCAATCCGGTAAACGTACAATCGAATACGTATGTTGAGAGGCTATGGCTTAAAAGACTTTATCGCCCACCTTGGCTCTGGAGTGCCGTAGAAGTTTTGAAGGACACCGATGTTGAGACCATCTGCGATCCGGTTGCTTACGGGAAGAGTAGAGGTCCTCACAATTGTGGGAGATGTGATCGTGAGGTTGCAAAAGCGATAAGAGATTTCTCCCTAACTCAGAATCCTTCGGTATTTGACGGATTGAGCTGTTCCTGCATCAAGTTGTGGGAAAAAATCGTCGAGCTTGAGGATCATTCGAGAATTCCGTTAGCTTTAATATCCGTCTGATCGAAATTTGAGCATGAAAATATCGCCGAAATGCCCAGCTTGCCTATTAAACAGGACTTATATGGAGTGTAAGATGGTAACGGACGATTATGAAAAGATATTTGAGGCTGTGGGTGAGGCACTTAGGATATTGGCTGAGAGATATCCCAAGAGAGAGATAAACGCCCACATAGCGACTTACATGCACAGGAGGGTTTACGAAGTTCTGGGAGTGGATGATCCGTATAAGAAGCTTAAGGAGAAGGCTAACGAAGTGGCAATGAGGTTCTTACCTGCCGTTAGAGAGTTCGTGGAAAAACAGAACGACAGATTTAAAGCTTCTGCTATAGCCTCGATCATAGCGAACACTTTTGACTACGGTGTTATGGGTCATGAGGTGGCTGATGATGATTTCATGGAATACTTCAAAGCTCAATACGCTAAAGGACTTGCGATAGATCATCTCGATGAGATCAAAAATCTCTGCGGGGGTAAGGTCGTGTATCTCACGGACAACTGTGGTGAGATAGTCATAGATACTTTATTCATGAAGGAAATTAAAGCCATATGCGAGAGGTTGACGGTCGTTGTGAGGGGTAAACCTATAATAAGCGATGCCACACTTGAGGATGCTGTGAAGGCTGGAGTTGATAAGATCGCCGATGAGATTCTAACGAATGGATTGGGTGCTGTGGGGATAATTGAGGAGGAGCTACCGACTGAAACTCTTGAGAGACTTGAAAATGCCGATGTGATAATAGCGAAGGGTATGGCTAACTACGAAAGTCTTTCCGAATCGAGGTTTAAGCCTATTGCCTTTCTGCTTACCGCAAAATGTGAGCCTGTAGCTGAGAACATCGGTGTCAACGTTGGAGATATGGTTGCGATGCTTGTAAGGTGATAGGCATGAACAAACTTAGAGAAAGGACACTGATAGATCTCTTTAAAGCTTTGGATGGAATATACGGCCCGAATTATGAATGTAAATACTATCCATGCCATTTTTCTGGGCAAGATTGCACTTTTTGTTATTGTCCATTTTATCCGTGTCTCCTTTACGATCTGGGTGGTGAGTTGGTTTTATCATCTCACGGTGAGTACGTTTGGAGTTGCAAGGGATGTAGTTGGATTCACGAAAAGGAAAACGTCGAAAACGTTATATTCGTTCTCGGAAGGTATCCCAAACAGAGGCTCGTTGAAGAGAGTTGGTGGTTCTTCAATAAAATCTTGCAGGAGCTTTTTTACGGGGAGGTTTATGGAGAGGAACTTGAAAATGGTTATAATCTGATGCCAGCGGTTCTAAGGAATAAGGAGTGCGAGGAGATAGATAAGGTAGAGTTTTTGGCTGTGAAGGTATACGATTTTGAGATTTTGGATGTGAGAAGGATCAAATCTATAGATGAGGCCGAAGATGAGGTCATAATCCCACTGAAGGAGGGGAGAGAGATATACGGGATTGACAGGATGGGTAGAAAGGTAGTCTGCAAACTATAGCTTCGATAATCTTCCATCTGGCAAGATCTTAAACCTTTCAAATCCCGGCTTTATCTCTCTCGTGACACTCTCCTCAACTCCGATTATGTATATGTCCTCACCGAAATCGAGCGGTTCCTCCTCTTTAACTATTCTAACTATGACGTCAAAAAACCGCTCTATTATCCTCGTAGTGGTGTAGTCGTACAAGCCGTAGGGACATAGAGAGATTAACGTAAGTTTCTCTGGTAGAAGATCTGCGAGCCAGATCATGTTTTTCAGTATCCATCTGCCATAGATCGAGAACATCAGATAAAACCCGAACATCAAAACCAGATCGTCATCTTTAAGTTTGCTAA
>CAYMEG010000071.1:0-3129 GCA_964389535.1 uncultured archaeon
AGTATATACGGAGCTCTTCTTGGAGGTTATATCGTCGGAATTTCCGAATCTCTGATAACATTCTGGCTCTCCACGGTCTTTGGAACGGGAGTTCTGGTTTACAGTAAGGTTATCTCACTGATAATCTTGATAATAACTTTGCTCGTAGCTCCCAAGGGATTGGTTGGGATAAACTGGAGGAAGGTGAGAAGATGGGTTTCGAGCACACACTGATAAACATAGCGATATGGTTTGGATTGTATCTGATAGTTGCAATAAGCTTGAACCTCGAATACGGCTACGGAGGGATACCAAACTTCGGAAGGGCTTTGGCAGTACTCATGGGTGCGATTGCAGTGGGAGGGATAGTTAACAGAATTCTGATGATGATATTTGGAATCACGGGAAACATAATCTCGGGCAGTAGCTCAGCGAAGGCGATAGTTAACGACGTAATAGCTCAAAATCCAGTCTTCGGCATCGGCTTATTAATCCTTACGTTGCTCATCGCTGGAGTTATGGGAGTTGTAGTTGGGGCGATATTCATCCTGCCGAGTGCCAAGCTTGAGAGCGACTATCTGGCAATCACGCTTTTGGCGATAAGCGAAGTTGCGTTCATGGTAAGCTACTACAACCCAGATCTGATAGGCGGATACTACGGTGTTCCAACGCCGGACGTTTTGGCATTCGTTCCCGGAGGGAGTAGAGATCTTGTTTTTGCCGGAATAATACTGATCGTTGCATTCATAGTTTACATATTTGCCGAGAGGTTGCTCAACACTCCCTACGGAAGGCTTCTAAAGGCAATGAGAGAAAACGAGGATGTCGTCAAAGCCTACGGAAGGAATATAATGAAGGTAAGGATCAAGACCGTCGCCGTCGGCTCTGGGATGGCGGCAATGGCCGGAGCACTCTATTCGCTATACTCCGTAAACGTAATTGCAACCGCCTTCAACAGGGTCGAATGGACGTTTTATCCTTTCCTGATGATCCTGCTCGGTGGACTGGGAAACAACAGAGGTGTGGCTCTGGGAGTTTTAACGTTCGTAACAGTAAGGATACTGCTCATAACCTATAAGTACGAAATCACCCACACCTTACATCTGCCGTTTGAGGCTGTATGGCTTGAATATATCCTGTTTGGTATTCTCATGCTACTGATACTGTTCTACAAGCCCGAAGGTCTGATAAGGGAGAAACCGATAATAACGAAACCCATAAAAAAAGCTATGACAAAGCGTGGTTAGCTTCTCTATTTCTTAACATTAGGTACGCCTGAACGAATGAGGAATAGCTCCAAGCCCTAAGAACTGCCGTTACTGGAGTTTGAGCTATGTAAACGTAACTCCGATATCTGCCGAGTAGAACGATTGCAAGAGCTGAAGATAATAGCATATTTATAAGAAAAGAAAATATACCTATTATCAGCAGAATTAAAAATGTAGCCCACCAGTTCCCCTTAGCGATCTTCCAGCTAGTCTTCAACGATTCGATTACCCCCTTTTCATCGATCAGTATTGCGTTGATGAAGTAGTAGAGTCTGACGGCCAAATATATCCCCGGAACTAAAAAGGCCAGAGATCCCACAATTACGATGAGTAAGTATATAAGTAGAGCAATTAAGACGATGACGTACTTCTTTAGGGCAAAGCCGAATGCCCTTAAAACTGACGATCTTGTATATGCAATTCTAACAGTAACCGAATCGAAGTACACGGCGATTAAAATGACAAACATACAGATCCTTAGAAAAAGTATAGCTTCATCTGGTTCAATTTCACTTTCAGGCTTAATTTTTAGCTTCATCGAGATATAAAATAGATAGGCAAATAGAAAAGATGAAATAAATGATGGAAATAACACAGCTGGCTTGCTGAGTATAGTTCTGAAACCTTCTGCGATCGCTATTTCTATATCGAGTTTTCTCATTTACATCAGGCCTAGAGCTTCCAATTCCTCTGCGATCCTTTCAACTGCCTTTCTGGCATCTTCTGGATCCTTCCCCCCAGTTACAACCATCTTTCCAGAGCCGAAGATCAGAACAACAACTCTCGGTTTATCTAGCCTGTAGACCAAGCCAGGGAACTGCTCCGGCTCGTACTCTATGTTCTCTAAGCCCAAACCTATCGCAATTGCATTTAAGTTCAGATCCACACCCAAATCGGCTGAAGCAACAATGTTCTGAACCTTCACCTCCGGCTCTTCAATGACAGGAATTCCCAAGCTTCCAATTATCTTAACAACCTGCTTTACAGCCCTTCTCGCATCCTCAACCGACTTAGATCCAGTACAGACTACCTTACCGCTTCTGAAGACTAAAGCTGCAGCTTTCGGATCTTTCGTTCTCAAAACAAGCCCTGGAAACTGTTTCGGCTTATATTCGGCATCTTTGATCTCCCTCGCTATTTTATTAAGATCTATGTTTTCTCCTATCTGTGTCGAGGCTACGACATTCTCAATCTTTATCTTAAAATCTCTTTTCATTACTGTTCACCCTTTTAAATGGAGTTTATAAACCCTATATATACCTTTGCCCGGTTTAGACACGCATATGAAAAGGTTTCTTGAACTTTTTGTAAAGCCGAAAGGATGGATATGGCTTGTAATAGCCATAAACTTTGGAGGAGTCATTTATGGATGGTTTTATTATGAATATCAGCTACTCTCAAGTCCCACATACCTATGGATCTTTATCGCAGATTGCCCGAATTCGACATTGTTCGTTGCGATATCTCTAATTTTGATAGCAAAGAACAGTAAGAACGATGCTCTCAGCTTCTTCGCATCATGCAACGCCTTAAAGTACGGAATATGGACGTGCTTCGTTATTCTTCTGTACAGTCACTACTTCCTAAGTCCCGAAAGGAGGTTGCTCTACTCATGTATGTTCATATCTCATGCTCTCCTATCTTTGGAGGCGATACCTCTAGCCTATACGGTTAAATTTGAACGTAGATTTGTGATCACCCTATTCTGGTTACTGTTAAACGATTTTATGGATTACGTAGTTGGAACACACCCTTACATGCCTCTTGAGAAAATCGAGCTTGTAGCTGGATTTACAGTCTTCTTAAGCTTCTTATCGTTTATATCATGCTACCTGATATCTTACCATAGATGATGATCGCAATGCCTGTGCCTACCGAATTC
>CAYMEG010000071.1:3229-6374 GCA_964389535.1 uncultured archaeon
GTTGGAAACATCGGCTATTACAAAGTATCTTGCCCTTCCAAAGTGCATTGAAACGTAGGAGTCCAGTCCTCTGGCATCCTCGCATGGAATTGCAATTCTCATAATGGAAGAGAAAAGTAGACATTATTTCATACTTTCCACGATTTTGGTCGATCCTAACTCCTTAGAAACTCCAAAGCCTCCTCAGCTGTTGCGTTCTCATGGACTATCATCGCTATAGCTTTGGTCATCTTCGTCGGATCGTTGGCCTGAAATACGTTCCTGCCTATCGCAACACCCCTCGCACCGGCATCCATCGCCATCTCAACCATCTTGAGCAGATCTGCCTCGTTCTTCATCTTAGGCCCTCCAGCAACGATTACAGGTACTGGGCAGCCCTTGGTCACCCTCTTGAAGGATTCAACACTGCCCGTAAAGTTCGTCTTGATTACATCCGCTCCGAGCTCAGCCCCAACTCTCGCAGCCAAAGCAACTGCCTTTTCATCGTACTGGTTTATCCCCTCACCCCTCGGATACATCATCGCAAGCAGAGGCATCCCCCACTCCATGCAGATCTTACTTATGCAACCCAAAGCCTTCAACTGTTCAGCTTCGGTCTTACTTCCGATGTTTATGTGGACACTCACAGCATCGGCTCCAAGCTTTATTGCCTCCTCAACGGTGCAAACCAGAACCTTCTCGTTCGGATCCGGTGCGAGCGATGTTGAACCGCTTAGATGGACTATCAGGCCTATGTCTTTCCCGTATCCCCTATGTCCAAACGGAACTATTCCCTTATGCAGAACCACGGCGTTTGCCCCTCCCTCAGCCACGGCATTGATGATCTTTGGCATATCTTCAAGCCCTTGAATCGGCCCCATCGAAACTCCATGATCCATCGGTATTATCACCGTGTTTCCGCTGTTCCTATCTATTATCCTTTCTATTCTAATCTTCTTCCCGATCCACATTCCCCTCACCTTGACAGTTTGTGTCTGAGTGACAAAGTGACATATAAGCTTTGTGGTCGGAATATTATTAAGTTTGAAACAAACTCCAGTTGTGAAACCTCCAGAAGATAGGGAGATGCCGCTTGAGGAGCATCTGGCTGAGCTGAGGAGGAGAGTAATTCGAATCAGCATTGTTATGATTTTGGGGATTGGCATCACGTTTAGATTTGCAGGAAATTTGATCAAAGATTTCTGGAATGATGTCTTGCCTGAAGGTATGAACATCTACGTTTTTTCTCCAACCGAATGGTTTATGGCTCAGTTGACATTTTCGTTCGTCCTGACGCTGATAGTTGCCTATCCGTACATCGTTTACGAACTATACCAGTTTGCGAAGCCCGGATTGTATGAGCATGAGAGAAGATTCGTGAAGACGTTTTTACCCTTCTCATACGTTCTCTTTATCGTTGGGGTTGCGATGTCATACCTCATCATAATTCCAAAACTGTTTTCAACCGTGATGATTTTCAGCATGGGTGCCGAGCCTTACCTATCTGCGAAAAGAACACTTTATTCAGCCTTCAAAATTCTGTTGGCATTTGGCCTAGCCTTTCAAATTCCGGTTTTGGCCGTCATTGCGGTTAGAATAGGACTGATAACATCGAAGTGGTTGAGGGATAAGAGGTTGCTCGTATATCTGATCGTTTTCATCCTCGCTACGAACGTAACCTTGGACATCTCCGGAATAAGCCAACTAGTGATATTAGCTCTGGTCGTGGTGATGTACGAACTAAGCGTATTTCTTGCGAAGATCATGGAAAGGGGTAGACCTGATATAGATTTAGAGAGCTGTGAACGGAAAGACGGTTAGATATATCTAGTAGGGAGTCAAGTTAAGAACAATGCACATAGTCATCGCAGGAGCGGGAGAAGTCGGCTACAACCTGGCAAAGGTGCTGTGCGAAAATCATAACGTCTTCGTGATCGAAAAGGATGAGGCAAAGGTTGAAAATATTCAGAATCTAAACGTTGAAGTTGTTCAAGGAAATGCGGCCAACGTTAAGGTTCTGAAGAAGGCCAACATAGATAAGGCAGATCTGTTCTTAGCGGTCACGGGAAGCGATGAGGTAAACCTGTTGGCTGGGATCGCCGCAAGAAGGCTTGGAGCCAAGAAGATAATAGTAAGGGTTGGAAATCCAGAGTACGTGGATAAGCCGATAGTCAAAGATCACCCGATCGGATACGATCTGATAATCTGCCCTCAGCTAGCTTTGGCGAATGAAATAGCTAATCTGATTATGATCCCCGGTGCTATCGAGTTCATATCTTTGAGCGGTGGAAAGGCGGACATGGTTGAGATTGTAGTTTCAGAGGATTCGCCGATTGCAGGCAAAAGGATTTCGGAGTTGCACCTTCCGAGGAACATAATCATCACAGCGATCTATAGAGATGGTGATCTTATAGTACCGAGGGGTAACACGGTTATAAAGGCCGGAGATGTTCTCACGATCTTTGGTAGAGCTGAAGATATTGCCAAGATCAAGAAGAAGTTCGGAAACGTGTTGGTTAAGAACGTCGTCATCTTCGGTGGGGGAACGATAGGAAGTTACATAGCGAGGATACTCGACAGCAGCAGACTCAACGTCAAGCTGATAGATTCTGATATAAAGGTTTGCGAGCAGTTGTGTGGTATTTTGAAGCATGTGAAGGTTGTAGTTGGAGATGCCACGGATCTGGACTTCCTCATCGAAGAAGATGTGGGAAAGGCCGATGTCGTGATCGCAACTACCGAAAGCGATGAAAAAAATCTGCTGATATCTCTGCTTTCGAAAAGTTTAGGGGCAAAGAAGGCCATCGCAAAGGTTGAGAAAGGTTCGTACGTTAAGCTTTTTGAGAGGGTTGGAATCGATTACGCCCTATCGCCGAGGAGGGTTACGTTCATCGAGCTCATGAAGTATCTGAGACTGGTCGATATCAGGACGATCGTAGATATAAGACATGAGGCAACGGTTTTGGAGGTAAGCGTTAAAAACAGGAATCTTTCGGGAAAGAGGATAGCAGACATAAAGCTACCAAAGAGGTCGATCATCGGAGGAATCTTGAGAGGTGATGATTGCATAATTCCGAGGGGTGATACGGAGATAAGGCTGGGAGATAGACTGTTGATATTCACGACCTGGGATGAGATAGATGAGATAGAGGAGATATTTGAATGA
>CAYMEG010000072.1:0-6207 GCA_964389535.1 uncultured archaeon
GTAACGCCACGATGATGACTACTCCCGCCCCTGAGCTATGATGAATGTTACGCTAACTGAGTGGCTCCAACACCTCACCAGGCACGGGAACGGGGTACCTTGAAGTTAGGCACGCTAAACACAGCTCGCATCTCCTAAATCCAACGGCTTTAAGCAATCCTTCTAGGCTAAGATATGCCAAGCTGTCCGCATTCAGCATATCACGGATCTCTTCTACGCTCCTACCACTTGCAATCAGCTCTTCTCTTGTGGACATATCTATTCCAAAGTAGCACGGAGCTATTATCGGAGGACTTCCCACTCTGAAGTGTACCTCTCTTGCCCCAGCCCTTCTAACCATATCTACGATCTTCCGGGATGTTGTACCCCTTACGATGCTGTCATCTACAAGAACAACCCTCCTATTCGCAACGTTTTCTCTAACGACGTTCATCTTAAGCTGAACTGAAATTTCCCTAAGCTTCTGCTCGGGCATTATGAATGTTCTGCCCACATACCTGTTCTTTATTAAAACTTCCAAATATGGTAACCCAGATCCATCAGAGAACCCTATTGCAGCCGTTGTCCCACTGTCTGGAACGGGAGAAACCAAATCTGCATCGACTGGACTCTCTCTTGCAAGGATCTTACCCATCCTGTATCTGGCTTTATAAACACTTACACCATCGATTATCGAGTCGGGTCTTGCGAAGTATATGTACTCAAAGACGCATCTCGCCAACCTCTTGCTTTCGGCGATCTTGACGGATTCAACATCACCGTCTTGGATTATCACAGCCTCACCGGGCTTGATATCTCTAACCTTCTCAGCTCCAATTGCATCCAATGCACACGTTTCACTTGCCATCACGAAGCCAAAATCTGCCTCTCCAACGCAGAGGGGGCGAAAACCCAAAGCATCTCTGAAACCGATCAAGGTGTCGTTGAACAAAATCGTTAAAGAGAAGCTACCAATCAGCTTTTCGTGCAGGAGTTCTAGAGCTTCAACCAGATCGAATTTCATCAGAAAAGATGAAAGCAGTTGAGCTATGACCTCCGTATCGGAATTCGTAACGAAGATTCTACCCTCATTTTCGAGCATAGCTCTGAGCTGAGGGTAATTGACGAGGTTACCGTTATGTCCAACTGCCAAGTAACCAGCCTTGGATTTAACCAGAATTGGTTGAGCGTTCTCAAGTTTAGATTCACCGGTTGTTGAATACCTCACATGCCCGATTGCACATTTACCTTTAAGTTTAGCCAAAGTGGTCTCATCAAACACCTCCGTAACTAAGCCCATTCCCCTATGCAATTCTATCGAATCCTTGCCAGCAACTGCGATCCCAGCAGATTCCTGACCTCTATGCTGCAACGAATAGAGGGTGAAATAGGCTATTTTTGAAGTTAAGGCTTCATCATCACAGTAAACGCCAACTACGCCACACATCTAATTGCTCTTCTTTTTCTTCTTCAGCCAGTTATAGCTCCTGAGCTTCTTGCTCCTTCCAAATCCGCATGCAGCACAGTAACCCTTCCTCCAATGGAATGAAACCCTACCGCACCTTCTGCACTTTATGTGAACTATTTTCCTTCCTCTTTTACCCATCGCAGCAGTTCCATCCGACATCTACATCACCTACTGTGAGGGGGATACGAACACTACGGTGTCGCCTCTGATTATAACACTTCCCAATTTTCTAACCACCTCACCGTTCTGAATTTCCTCGGCATCTTCGAGCACAAGATTCATGTGGATGTCGTAACCGTTCAGTATTCCCCTGAATTCTCTACCACCCTTTAACCTCACCAAGACGGGCGTTTGCAACGCTTTGTTTAGAACATCAAGTGGTCTTTTGGCCATACCGTCTCCTCCAAAAATGCTTTTAACTTCGTTTATCTCATGACTATTTAAAAATATCGGAGGTCTAGCATGAAGAGACACATGCTCAGAAAGAAGGAAGCAAAGCAGATAGCTAAAAGTTTAGCTGAAACCGTTGGCATAGAAATCAAGGGTAGTATGGAAAGGGTCGAGATCGATGGTAGGGTTGTTATTTTGGTTGACGGAGAACCTTTGATCCTGGAGTATGACGGAAGGTTTTATCTTACGGTTTACGGTTTATTGAAGTTTAAGCCTTCAAGAGGTAAAGTTATCGTTGATGAAGGGGCAATGCCACACATAATAAACGGTGCCGATATCATGAAACCCGGAATAGTCGAAGCTGACAAAGATATCAAGACTGGCGACTTTGTTTACGTCGTTGTTGAAAAGAAGGAGACCCCTTTGGCCGTTGGAATTGCACTCGTTGACGGTAAGGACATGGTCGGTGGGAAGGGTAAAGCCGTTAAAAACATACATCATCTAAAAGATAAGATTTGGAAGACTTTCTTCAAATGATTCTTTATTCTAACCATGCTCGGTTGATTCAATATAAGATTTAACGCGATTTTCCTTCCAATTCATCCCTTAAGAGCTTTCTTAACAAAGTTCTACGACTCAATGATTCGTCTTAAAATCATAAACGATCTTATACCCTTGCCGAATTCCATCGAGCATGTCAAGAAGGTTGAGAACCGTCATCAAAGTCAAAGATAAAAATTCGATGTGCTACTGGGCAACCGTAAGAAATCCTTTGAGAGTTGCCTTAAATTATCTTGTTGTAGCCATCTGCAGGATCTTACCGTCTCTAGAATTGAAACGGTGGCTTTTAAGGAGGATAGGCGTTAAGGTCGGAAGGAACGTCGCATTCGGCTTGGAATCAACCGTGGACATATTTTATCCTGAGCTGATCGAAATAGGGGATAACACGATCATAGGCTACAACACCGTCATACTGGCTCACGAATTTCTTAGAGATGAGCTTAGAATTGGTGAGGTAAAGATAGGTAAAAACGTAACGATCGGAGCTAATTGCACAATACTGCCAGGAGTTACGATAGGGGACAATTCTATAATCTCAGCCCATAGCCTTGTAAATTCGGACATCCCGCCGAACGTTTTGGCTGGAGGTGTTCCGGCAAGGGTCATAAGAGAATTATAGTTTTTTGAGGTATTCGATCACGCTTTCAAACACCGCCCTTCCATCTCCGGCCGATTCTGGATTTTCAAACCAGTCCGGATGCTGATATCTCCAGAAAACCCTCTCAGGGTGAGGCATCAAGCCAAACACGTTGCCTTTAACGTTACAGATTCCAGCGATGTTGTATATCGAGCCGTTAGGATTCCAGGGATAGCCAGCGTAGTTACCCTTATCATCAACGTATCTGAAGACTATCTGGTCGTTCTCGATTAATCGATTCACATACTCCTCCTCTTTGCCCTTCGGAAATATAACCCTACCTTCGGCATGAGCCACCGGGAACATGACTATCTTACCTTTCTCTATCTTCCTCGTGAACACACACTTGCCGTTATTCTCATGCTTTAGGAAGGTAGGTCTGCACTCAAATCTGTTCGATTCGTTTATGCCCAAAGCCATCTCCGGCTTAGCAGCAAGCGGCTTATCCTCATCGAATCCCGGCAAAGCTCCCAACTCAACTAAGATCTGAAACCCGTTGCATATTCCCAGAACGGGATAACCTTCCTTTATAAACACCTCTAAGTCCTTCCTCAGAACACTCTTTGCTCTGGCAGAAAATATAGCCCCAGCCCTGACGTAATCTCCGGCTGAGAAACCTCCGGGGAATACTATACAGTGGTAATCGAATAAGCTACGTTGATCTTCGTCTCTAATCATATCGCTGTAGAATTGCTTTAGATGTACCGCTTCAGCATGAACTCCCAAGCTTCTGAAAGCTTTGACGGTCTCATCCTCGCAGTTCGTTCCTTCGATTCTCAAAACAGCAACTTTGATTTCTTCAAGCTCCATAACCATCACCATCCGGTAAACCTGACCAAACCGTTTCTCCAAGCTTTATCAATTTCGTCAACCGATATCGAAAGAATTCCCCTGATCTTCAGCTCATCCCCCTCAACTGTGCCAATGCGATAAGCCAGAACTCCCCTCCTTCTCAAGAATCTAACGATTTCCTCCGCATTATCAACCTCTACGAGCCATCTCGTGTTTGATTCTGCAAACAGCTTGACGTAGTCTTCTCCCTTAAGCCCACTTAAGTCTACGACGCAACCGATCCCACCACCTATGCACATCTCAGCCAAAGCCACCGCCAAACCTCCTTCAGCCAAATCGTGACATGCGTAAACCTTGAAGTTCTTGAAGACTTCAAGCATGGCATTGGCATACTTCTTCAACCTCTTTGGAGAAGTTTTGGGCACGATCGTACTTCTCTGCCCTGTTATCGCACAATACAAGCTACCTCCGAATTCCTTCATCGTTTCTCCGACCAATACTATCTCTCCCTTGCCCTTGAAGTTTGATGTTATGGCTTTACGGATATCCTCAACTATCCCAATTCCCATGAGAGTTGGAGTCGGAGCTACTGCCGAATATGGTGTCTCATTGTAGAAGCTTACGTTTCCGCTCACGCAGGGCAATCCAAATCCCCTTGCCATCCAACCCAAAGCCCTAACGCATTCGACGAATTCACCCATCCTTTCCGGCTTTTCGGGATTTCCGAAGTTTAGGCAATCTGCGAAGCTGTGTGGAATCGAATTCACAGCTATCAGATTTCTCACCATCTCATCGAAGGATGATGCAGTTCCCCAGAATGGGTCTATCTTGGTCATCCACGGGTTTACATCCGCCGTAACAGCAATTCCACGCCACGAATCAGTCGGCTTTATCACAGCACAATCACCATGCCCCTCCCTGTTTATCCTACCCTGCAGAGGCTTTAATACTGTGCAGGCTCTGACTTCGTGATCGTACTGCCTTACAACCCACTCCCTGCTTGCAACGTTCGGATGGCTCAGCATCTCAAGCAGAACCTTTGTATGATCTAAAGGCGGAGATGTTTCATCTATAGCCTCAACCTTCTTTCTTACGTAAGGCCTACAGTATTCAACCGCCCTAACCACGAAATCTATATCCATCTCGTAAACCTTGTAACCTTTGTAGTAAATCCTCAGAATTCTGTCAGCGGTAGCTTTTCCAATCACGGTGGCAGGAACGTCCCACTTCTGAAATATGTAAAGAACTTCATCCACATGCTCCGGCCTAACAGTTAGCATCATCCTCTCCTGGCTTTCCGAAATCCAGATCTCCCAAGGTGCCATCTCCTCCTCCTTGAGAGGAACCTTGTCTAGCCATATCTCCGCCCCACAGTTTCCGGCTAATGCCATCTCTCCAATGACGCAACTTAAACCCCCTCCACCCAGATCTTTCATTCCGGTTACCAAACCTTTCTCCACTACTTCCAAGCAGGCATGAATGAGAGGTTCCTTCATTATTGGATTACCCAGCTGAACCGCACTCCTTGCTTCTTCCTCGCTACTTTCATCCAACTCAGCCGAAGCAAATGTAACACCGTGAATTCCATCCCTCCCAGTGGCTCCGCCCACAAGGACAAAGAGATCTCCAACACCTCCAACCTTCGATGGAATAACGTCCTTCTTCTTCACTATTCCGATGCAGCCAACGTTTACCAAGCAGTTCGTGAGATAGCTATCGTCGAAGAACAGCATTCCTGCAACTGTAGGAATTCCAACCCTATTACCATAATCCCTAATCCCAGCAACGACTCCGTAAAGCAGATAGAGCGGATGCTTTGTACCCTTTGGAATTCTATCGTCGGGGGTATCCAAATTGCCGAAGAAGAGGGGATCTATCAAAGCTATAGGCTGAGCACCCATGCAAAGGACATCCCTCAAAATTCCTCCTATGCCAGTCGCTGCACCTCCGTAAGGTTCAATTGCTGAGGGATGGTTGTGCGATTCAAGCGCGACAACGTATGCGTACTCATCATCGAATTCCACAACTCCTGAATCCTCCTTTATTGCAGATATGACGTAATCTTTCTCAATACCGAATAGGTACTCTCTCAGATAGCATTTCGAGCTCTTGTAGCAACAGTGTTCACTCCAAGCTTGCGCGATCGATTGAAGTTCGATGTCGTAGGGATTCCTCCCCTTCTTCCTGAAGTATTCTTTGATCTTCTTCATCTCATTCAGATTAAGGGCCAAACCCATCTCTTCGCTGATCTTAATCAGATCATCATCACTAGCATTCAGGATGTCCACTTCGTAGAGCTCAAAAGGGACATCAACCTTTCTGTATATCATCGGCATCGCTTGAATAGCTCAATATAAATTCGTATCGGTATGAGCTTCGG
>CAYMEG010000073.1:0-6162 GCA_964389535.1 uncultured archaeon
TATTCCATTAAAGGTTCACTTTATCCAATCGAACTAAAACGGATAGACGAAGTGATTTAGATGGGGCCGCCGAGATTTGAACTCGGGTCACCGGCTCCCAAAGCCGGGAGGATAACCAGGCTACCCTACGGCCCCCCGTCAGATGTTTAATATAATCGCTTAAAAAATCTATCGCATCGCAATTTTAATAAAATCCTAACCAATATATACTTAACTCTGCAAGTTATTTTTAATGAAGTTCATCCAAGATCCAATTCACGGACAGCTTAAGCTTGAAGATTGGCAGATTGCAATAATCGATACTCCAGAATTTCAAAGGTTAAGGAGGATAAGTCAAATCGGCTTTGCAAATCTCGTGTATCCAGGGGCAAACCATACCAGATTTGAACATTCGTTGGGCACGATGCATATCGCCAAAACCCTCGTTGAGAAAATGAACGCTGATGATGATGAGAAAAGGGAGATCGTAGCTTCAGCCTTGCTTCACGATATCGGTCATGCTCCCTTTTCCCATTGTAGCGAAGTAATTCTCAGTAAATATCTGAAGATTGCGCATGAGGATGTTGAAAGAATTTTGAAGAAGGGTGAAATTAGAGATGTTCTAAACGAACTTGGATTTAAAGTTACAAAAATAATAAGGCACATAAAGGGACAGTCAGAATGTAACGTAGTCAGCGGGGATATAGATGCCGATAGGATGGACTACCTAGTTAGGGATTCGTACTATACTGGAGTAGCTTATGGAGTTTTCGACATCTCTCGTCTTTTAAACAAGATTACGTTTGAAGGGAAGAAGATGGTCATCGAAGCCGGTGGACTTAAGGCGGCAGAATCCCTTCTAATTTCAAGGTATATGATGTATCCTACGGTTTACTTCCACCATGTCTGCAGAATTGCAAGGAAGATGTTTGAGAAGGCCGTAGAATTTTGCATTGAAGAGGGGACGCTTAAGGCTGAAAATCTGCTCAGTATGGACGATTACGACATCGTCGTTTTTCTGAGAAATCAGGATGGCTATCCGTCTGAAATCATGAGGCTGATCGATTCGAGGAGACTGTTCAAGAGGGCCATATACGTAGGGATTGATAAGGTAAACGTTACCGAAATTCAGAGGATAAATCCAAAGAGAGCCGAAGCTGAGATAGCGGAGATGGCTGGAATAGACGAAGGAGATATAATAGTGGATATACCTCCGATCGAGGAGGCGAAGGAATTTAAAGCAATAGTTCGAATCGATGACGAACTTAAAAGCTTAGAGGAAGTATCTTCTCTTGTTAGAGCATTAAAGCAAGCTGAGAGAGATATCTGGAGAATGGGTGTATATACGAAAAGAGAATTCGTCGAAGTGGTTAAGAAGGCAGCCTTAAGATTCTTCAACATCGAAAAGGTTCCGAAGCAAAAGAAGTTGGACGAACTATTTTAATAGAATGTGATAAATAGCAAACTTTAAAAATATTTACTACGACAAATTTGTATGAATTTGCTAAACACGTTATTCAACATCTTCCTGGGTAATCTCGTTAGTATACCTATTCTCCAACCGTTATTCAACGCTTTGCTTAAGATTCCAGTGATTAAATATATTGTAGCTTTGATATTGTGGCGACCAGCCTTTGCAGTACTCATATTCCCTGGGTTGCTTGGACTCATGATCGCACTTGGACTGATAATATGGTTTGAAAGGAAGCTAACGGCCAAGGTCCAGTGGAGGTATGGGCCATTGGAGGTTTCCCGTCCCATCGGAGGTATAATCCAGCCTCTAGCTGATGGTATAAGGTACCTCTTCCAGGAGGTTATAATTCACAGGGATGCTCATAAGGCGTACTTCATCCAGTTCCCGATACTGTCTTTCATCCCAGCTTTGCTACCGATCTTGGTCATTCCCGCCGGAGCTATAGTTGCCATAAGGACACCCTACGCTATTCCAATCATCGTCGCCGTAATCGCGTTAATTCCGGTCATAATTTTGGGTATCGGTTGGGCAACGAACAGTAGATTTGCATACATAGGAACTGTCAGAGAAGCTTTCATGTACTTTGCATATGAGGTTCCGTTTATAATTGCGGTTTTGGCGATGGTTTTGATGTACGGTTCGACCGACATCTATACGATAGTTGAGAAGCAGACTATCCCAGGAGCGATCTTGAATCCGCTGGCATGTCTGGTGTACTTCATTGCAGTGGCTATGGCCACATCGAGGTTCCCATTTGAAATCCCAGAAGCTGATCAGGAGATAGCTTTCGGACCGTTCGTTGAATACAGTGGTATAATGTTCGGTATCGTCATGACTTTGGCCTATGAAAAGTTGTACCTCCTCTGTCTTCTGTTCTCGATACTGTTCCTAGGTGGTTGGAGCGGCCCCATGGTTCCTGCCTTGGGAGACCTTATGCCCGTAATATACTTCTTCATAAAGACTCTGGTTCTCATGGGTATCTTTGTGTTCTTCAGATCGGTCTATCCGAGGATCAGACTTGATCAGGCGCTTAAGTTTGGCTGGAGTCATCTGCTATCGATATCTATATTTTCACTAGCGTTGGGTATAGTTCTAAGGGTTGCGGGGGTGATGTGATTGCCGTTCAAGGTTGAGATTCCGAGCATGAGGATCATAGATCAGATTAAGGGTCACCTCAGAGCGATAAAGACCGGTCTGGAGGAGGTCTTTAGACCAAACAGAATTACCATACAGTATCCGAGGGAGAGGAGGAAGTATCCTGACAATTTCAGAGGATTGATCAGATTTGATCCGACGAAGTGTATAAGTTGCTTCCAGTGTGCCTTCATATGCCCAGCCAACGCCATACAGTTCAAGCTGGCACCCAACGGCAAGTACTATCCGTGTGTAGATTACGCTAAATGTATCTTCTGTCATTTCTGCGTAGACACATGCCCAAGGGGAGCGATGCAAGCTTCAAAGTTCCACGATGTTGCATACAGAAGCTTGGAGGAGATGCTGACACCAACTGAAAAGCTTATCGAAAAGCCGGACATGAGGGTTGGAGATGTTGAAGCAGTTGTTGAATTCGTTGAGGAGGATGGTAAGGTTAGGATAAAGAGGGAACACACGATCCATCTAAAGGTAATCCCGGAGGAAAGGAAGATAGTCTTGGAAAAGCATCGAGTTGAGGAATGATCATTTCTGGAAAATTTTTTTATGAAGGTAAGGTTGTTGAATGCTCCGTTATCGTAGAGAACGGTATCATCGTCGACATTCGTAAACACGTAAGGGATGATAAGGTTGTGGAATTTTCAAGGGGGTTAATACTTCCAGCCGGAATAGATGTCCACGTCCACTTTAGAGATTTTAAGGAGAGTTATAAGGAAACGATAGAGTCCGGCTCGCTTTCAGCTCTGTATGGCGGAATATGCCTTGTAGTTGATCAGCCAAATACGAATCCGCCCGTGATAGATTCTGAAATCTACCTAAAGAGAATTAAAAAAGCTGAAAGGGAATCGTTCATAGATTATTCCTTAAATTTGGGTTTAACGGAAGATAATAGTGGTAGGATCTGTGAGATAATTGAGGAAATTGAAAAGTTCGTTAGAATTCCGGCAATCGGTGAGGTGTTTCTTCAGCATAGAACGATGCAGGTTGGCTTTGGTACTTTGAAATCGGTAAATGATAGGGTTGATAAACTCATCACGGTTCATGCTGAGGATCCGGAGCTGATAGAGAGAGAAGATGTTAGGCCGAAGGAGGCTGAAATAAAAGCAGTTCAAAAGTGTATTGACATCGGTCACTTCTACTTCTGTCACGTTTCAACGCCCGAAGCTTTAAATATGATTTACAAGTCAAACTGCTTCGCGGAGGTCACGCCCCATCATCTTCTACTATCTGAGGGAAGTATCAGGTTTGAGAGAGTAAATCCACCCCTCAGAACTGATCGAGACAGAATCGAGCTTTTAAGGAATCTGAGTAAGGCCGATGTCATCGCATCCGATCACGCACCTCACACGATTGAAGATAAAAAAGAGGGAGCTCCGGGATTCCCGGGAGTTGAGACGATGTATCCTCTGATGCTGAATCTGGTTAAAAAAGGTATCATCGATTTGAAAACTGTAGTAGAGAGGATCGTATTAAATCCAGCCAAAATCTTTGGATTTGAGAGATATTCTGGGATAAAGGTCGGTAACTACGCAAACTTTGTAATCTTCAATTTCTCTGATGTTAGAAAGATTCGAGCTGAGAATCTACATTCAAAGGCTGGTTGGACTCCTTATGAGGGCTTTGAGGCTATATTTCCCAAGACTGTAATCATTAGGGGTGTTAAGGCTCTGGATGATGGAGAAGTTTTGATAGATGGGGGATTTGGTAACGTGATTATGAAAGATCAAACCGATGATTGTCAACGGGAAGGACGTTAGATATGCAAGATAAACACCAAAATTACATAGCTCACAAAAAATATTAAGCCAAAACAAAGCGCATGAATTGGAACTCTCTGCTTAGCTATGTAGTAAAGCAAGATCAGCGATACGATCGTGGTTGCAAATACGCTCATGTACGCATGGTTATCTAGAACCCATGAGGTCAGTAGCAACCCCAAACCTGGATAAAATGTTGAATAAAGGATCTTTTCACCAACCAAGGCTCCTATGCTTAACGTATCTCTTCCCCTGTAGCCCCAGATGAGGGCACTCGCAGTTTCTGGAATTGCTGTAGCCGCTGGAACTATCACTAATGCCAAACCCATCTCACTTATACCCGTATGCAAAGCCAACTCCTTTACGGATTCTACAAGTTTTTCGGAGCCTATATAGAGTAAAATCACCGAACACGATATCTGAATTACTATGCTGAGGGTAGGATATGGAACTATCCTGCATATGTAAAGGTCGTCAGCCTCCTCGATGATATCGGCAAGTCTTCTCTTATACATCATCCAGACGTAGTAGACGTATGACGCTAAAAAGATGGCACCAAAGAGCTTGTGAAATCCTATTACAGATGGAACTATCGTGAGTGGGAAGAGTATGGTAACGAACGTGTACGGTATTATGAGCGATCTATCGACTTCAAATGTTAGATCGTTTCTCCTCTTAACAATGTAACCTATCACTGCAGAGATTCCGACCAATCCGTATGAAAGACTTGAAGCCATGAAGGGCTGGCCAAATATAGTTCCAACACCGATCATCTCCTCTCTTGCAACAAAGACGGCCACCAGAAATACAACCATCTCGGGAAATGATGTAAAGAGAGGAGATATTATGGCCCCTATGAACGATGAGCCTAAGGCGAACCTACAGCCAACGTATTCGACGGTATTCACAAATAGCATCGCAGCCAGAAACACCATCACGATACTACCGATCAGTGATATCACGGTCTCGATCACTGTTTGCGTTTTGAGAAACAGAGATAAATCTCTTTTGTTATGTTTATTCATGGGACTGTCCAGTAAAAAGCTCGATAACGTTCAAGAGGTTTCGACACACTGTTATAAGTTGTTTGATGTGTTCTAAAAGCGTATTTCGGAAAGATTTGGTATACAAACACATGATCCTAGAGACCTTTAAAAAAATTCCGTTCGAACTCTTTAGGTACGCTCATCTTCGGGGATGGAGTGAACCGCTGTTAAACTCAGACATAATCGAGATTGTAAAGATAGCAAAGAAGGAGGGCTGTTTGGTAGGTATAACAACCAACGGCTTACTTTTGGATGAACTAGCAAAGGATCTCGTTAGATCGGGGATAGATCTGGTTGCAGTATCGATTGCAAGTCCAAATGCCGAAATTCACAAGAAAAATTAGGGGTTGCGATCTTTCAAGATTGATCAAGAGTATATCGAGATTATCTGAGATGAGAAGAGGTGGTAAGCCCAGAATTACCATTACTACGGTAATGCTTAAAGATACAATTGGTGATCTACCAGAACTTGTTAAATTGGCTAAATTCTGTGAGGCCGATGAAGTTATAGCGAACAACTTGGATTACATACCTACGAAGGATCTGCTGGGTTTAGAGGTTTTTTCCGAGAAGGTAGATCCAAAGGTTGATGAAATTTTAAACAACGCTAGGGTTATTGCAAAGGATTTAGGGATAAACTTGGCAATAAGGCCAATCAAATTTGAAGAAGCTCTAGTGTGCGCTGAGAATCCGCTGAAAAGTTGTTTTATCTCGGTGGATGGTTTTGTTTCACCTTGCGTTTACGCTCATCTCC
>CAYMEG010000074.1:0-1419 GCA_964389535.1 uncultured archaeon
TTGTACACAATGTGGCGTCACGACCGATACCGATTTCTAACTTATATTCTTCTCCAACCTCTTGTATGCAATTATGCAACCCGGATCGGGTTTCAAGTAGTCTCTGAAGTAAGCGTAGGCTCTTGCTCTACAGCCTCCGCAAACGTATCTGTATCTACACTCGCCACATATCTCTATTTTATCTTTGTTTCTTAGATCTTCTAAAACCTTGTTACTTTTCCAGAACTCCAAGAAATCATCACCATTGTTGAAATCCTTGATGTTTGCCAGAGTTAGAGGGAAAAACACGCAAGGTTCTATGTTTCCGTTGGCTCTCATAGCTAGGTAAAATCTGCCGCATCCACAACCTCCTATGAAGTCCGCCAAAACCTTAAGCCTCCCTCTCAACTTAGGATTGTAGAAGTGCGTTGGAACTATTTCGCTCTCTTCCTGCATTGCTACTCTCGCGTAGTATGGTGCTGTTGACATGAAGTTTATTCCGGTAGCCTTAAGCCTTCTCCAAAGTTCCCTCAGAAGACTTTCCTTCTCTTCAGCACTCAAATCCATCTCGAAGTCTCCTCTGCCAACTGGAATGAAGTTGTAGAGCATGAACCACTGAACTCCCAATTCCTCGGCCAAATCCATGACCTTCGGAATGTCCTGATAGTTCAGCTTTGTTGCGGTTGTAGATATGCAGGTAATAAGTCCTGCCTCAACGCAGTTCTTTATACCCTCGATTACCTTCTCGTATATGCCTTTTATTCCTCTGAAAGCTTCGTGAGTTTCTTTTGTTCCATCCAAGCTTATCTGCACAAACCAAACACCTAAATCCTTAAGCTTTTGAACGTTCTCCTTGGTCAGAAGTGTTCCGTTCGTTGCTATGGCAACAAACATTCCGTGATCTCTAACAGCTTTAGCCAATTCGAAGAAGTCTTTCCTGACTAGAGGTTCACCACCGCTGAACGCTATTGCTGTAACACCAGCATCTGCCAAAATCTCTATAGCCTTCAAAGCCTCCTGAGTGTTAAGCTCATCCTTCCAAGGCTTTCCAGCTGTTGAGTAGCAGTGCTTACATCTCAAATTGCATGCGTAGGTTACATCCCATACTATTAAGAACGGAGCACCGGGAACAAAGGGCTTCCTAACTCCAAACTCAGCCAAACCCCTCATAACTGAAATGAATCCTCTGCGCCAGTAGGGGTCTCTAAGCCTCTCTTTAAGAAGCTTCTCCGCGTTTTCATCACCGAAAGTCTTCAATCCAGCATCTATTATCTTTTTTATCGCCTTAAACTCTAAACTGCCCAGATCTTCACCGTTGGCGTAAGCTAGTAGGTATTTATCAAGCTTTACAACACCCTTCTCATCTCTTTTGAGTGTATGCTTGATAGCTTTTCTTGTGAGAGGGTTTCCAATGATGTGCCCGAAGAATTCAACCATTCT
>CAYMEG010000074.1:1519-6135 GCA_964389535.1 uncultured archaeon
CGAGTTCAGCAACTTCTTGAAATTCGTCGAAGACTACTACTTCCTCTTTAAACGTTTTGCCAACTTTTGTGGTAGTTCTAACGACTCTTCAAACGCTTTATCCTCTTCCTCTAACGAAAATTCTACCTCTATAACAATCCTTTTACAGCTTCTATAACCTTTTTAGCCTTCCAGTTTCGAACGACCTCGGCGGCTATTTTCTTTGCCAGTTCTCGATGTTTAACTCCTGTATTGCATTGTGTGCAGGTGAACTCTTACCTCCGATGAGTAGATTATGATGTTTTGTCCACTCGCGATGGAGTTCTTTACGAGTTCCAATTCCTTTCTCCTGCTAAGATAAAGCCCCTTGGTATAAGGAAGTCTTGTCTAGAAGAGGATTAAAATACGAGATAGAGAAATACCGTAGAATCCTAGTTTTTTCAGATTAAAGAAGAGAACTTCTACAAAAGAATTGAGGCTGTCGAATCTTGGATTCTTTCATTCATAGCGCTGTACAACTTAAAAATGTGTTTAGCATGATGAAATTTAAGTTGTCATCCTCTAAGTATCGACCTTTAGTACAGCACGACTTCGATATCGGAAAACCTTGCTATAACTTCGAAGTCTGGATCTCCCGTTATCGTTTATGCCTGTCTTGGTACTCCAGCCAGCAACTTGATAAAAGTTTAAGAATCTTCTTTCACTACTGAGCCCATGGAGGTTGTATATGCGCTCATACTTACGGCTTGGGTCTTATTTGTAATCTACGTTGCTAAAGTAGTCTACCATGCGCTTGAACCGAAAGGTGAGAAGGTTGCGCTCTACTTCACCAGAAAGTTCATACACATATTCGCCGCCGGACTAGTTACGCTCATGATTGCGATATTCGGGCTATTCACATCACCCCTCATTCCATTTCTGTTGGGGACTGGACTGGCGACGATCCTCTACATCTTCCACAAAACCGGTAAACTACTCTACTGGTTTCAGGATCCGGAAAACATGTACGACGTGAACTTCTGCATCGCATGGGCTTTCGTAATTAGCTTAGGTTATATCCTCGGAAACATCTGGATCGGAGCGATTCCGGCCCTTTTCATGGCGATCGGGGATGGTGTTACGGGAATCGTGAGAAACGCTCTGTTCAGAAGGAGGACGAAGCACTGGATCGGAAATCTCTCGATGTTCCTGGTTTGTTCTCCGATTGCCTTCTACGCATTCGGATTAATCGGCTTAATCGCAGCTTTGATTGCAAGCTTGGTTGAGCACTTCGATTTCATGGATGACAACGTGACCGTTCCACTGAGTAGCTTCGTCGTGATTTCTCTTGCCACGATCATATTTTAATCTTGCAATCGTTTTTGGATAGATCGATGCTTAAGGGAACGATCATCGCGATCTACTCCTCAGGCCGATGAACATCAGGCAAAACGCTGGCATGGTCAAAGCAACGATACTGAGATAACCCAAAGCTCCATAACTTTCTATCCAACCTTCAGCTACGGTCTTCGGCCTTCTGACCTCCTCGTAAACCAATCCAAGCAGATCCTTAGCGAAGTCCTTCAGAATTTCATCAGTCTCGTTGTAATCCTTTGCCGGAGAACTCAACCTGAACATCGTCACACCCTCTCCACCTCTGAACATGAACCAGTAAAGAACCACAAGCATCAAGTTCGGATCCTTCTTATTCTCAAGATCCAGCCTGTTAACGTATATCCTGTCGAATATTACGCTCGATCTGTTCTCAAATTCGATGGATTCAACCTTCTCGTTTATTATGTTCCAGCTACCACCGTAGCAAACCCTCGGATCGTGAAAGCTCTTCCTCTTGTCGCTGTTTATTATGTCAACCCAAACCAACTGCCCCCCTTTGGAATATGCCCTACTCAGAATTATGTCTGCATCCAGTATCTCGTAAACCCTCTCAGGGTATCTGAAATCCACACCTCTCCATCCGTCGATCCTATGGGGTATCTTAGCTATATCTTTGGGGTCGTTGAAGTTGTAGGCAGTCTTTCCGATTAACCTGTACTCCGTTTTGTGGAAGGCAACATCTATAACGGTGTAATCTGCCAGATTCTCAGGGGCGAGCAGAAATATGGCAACGAAGGATATCCAAACCATTCCGATTATCACCAAGAAGTATCCCTTAACGTCCAATTCAGACACCTCCTGAGACCTATCAAGCACAGCACGGCTATCACAAATAGGATCAGATCCGATGCGTAGTGAACGATCCCCAACGCAAAGTCCCTCCCAAAGAACTCAGCGGAAAGCAGTATTATCGTAATTCGAAGGATGTTTGCCATTATGGCAAGCGGTACGGCCGCTAAGATGAGCAAGCACTTAACAAAGATTCTATCGTTGATTAGATAGCAGTAGAGCGCTGAAACTGTAAGGAGAGCTATTATCGACCTTATACCGCTACACGGAGCCCCGATCACAAATGAGCATCTGCTGAGATGGATCTCGGCTCCAGTCGTTTGAGCTTTGATCCCCAATAGGCCTACCAAGCCGGCTGATGCTTTGGCCGAGATAACTTCCAAGATGTTCGAAACACTGTATATCGGGTAAGGAACGGCAAAGAGAAGGAAGAGTATTGGAAATGCCAAATTCTTAGCGTTGGCCCCGTAAAACGTGAAGATCAAACCGAAAATTGCGAAGGGAAAGCTGACAGCCGATATGAAATCGTAGTCGAAGATCGATGCAAATACGTGGATCAGCAATGCGATAGAGAAGATCACAAGCCCCATGGGGTCGTTATTGGTATTCAAACCTCTTACGTTTTTACGTATCAGGTAGAGGGACACCGCCAAAACTAGGAAACCGTGCGAGTAGTAGGGATTCATGATCCACGATCCGAGCATCCAGTAGAGGGTTTTCATGTAGATAAGGATCGTGGCAACGATGGCTACAGCCAACGGTTTGTTCATCGCCGAATGGATTCCTTTAAAAATTAAAAGATTTTCGTATCGGAAAGTTTTAAAACTGTCCAAAGGATCTTTTTGGGAACATGATGATGCTTATAAATCCGTTCAACGAGCCTTTCGATGTAACCATGACGATAGGACATCTGTACGGAGGGGTCTTGGCTACGACAACACTGATAATACTACTCTCATTTAAGGAGATCGTTTCCGCATCGAAGTTTTACGATAAAATCTCCGAAGATTCCCTGAACACGGCAATAGTTCCACTTCTCATAGTCTTCTTCATGATAGTCCTACTTAAAACCCTAGAGGTTCTATACCCATAGTGGGAGAAGCCCATAAGCGAAGATGCATGCCGTTCCGTGTATGATGGTGACAAGCGTAACGTTTCTGGTCTTCTGAAATATCAGTCCCATCACGATTCCAAATGTGAACGTCAAGATGAAGCTGTCGATGTGCATTATCCCAAAAACCGCAGAAGCAACGAACAGACCAATCGTATCTCCAAAGACTTCCTCAAGCTTTGTCTGAATAACGGATCTGAACGTCAACTCTTCTATGAACCCTACGAACACGAACATCACGAGGCATAGAACGAAGATGTTCGTCAGACCGAGGCTTGGAATTATGGAAGGCGTATTTAGGAATTCAAACTCAAGATAGCCGAACAGAGCACCTATCACGAATGCAGCGGGAATGAGGTACCAGAAATTCATCGTAAATCCGAGTTTTTCTGGAGTAACCTTCAAAACCCTCACAGCATAGAATATGGCGGGAAGTATCGATACGTAAACGATGGGTATCCAGTAGATCGTAAGCGGAAAGAGTATAGGCATCGAAAGGTTCACGATTCTGAACGTGGATACAGGCAGAAACATCACGGGTTCATCTATCTTTTTAAAGGTTGCGAGACATACGACGTAGAGGACATTTGAGATGTGAAGGATCAGACAGAGATGAGGGTTAAACTGAAACGAGAGTTCAGCGATTGTCATCATGAGGATGGATGCGAGGATAAACCTTCTCACCTTTGCTCGGCCTATCCTTTGATATTTAATCTTAACGACAGGGTTAAGAATGGACGTATCGAATATAGTCATGCTTCCACTTGGACATGTAGGCGTAAACTTCATGGTGCTAAACCTGTTTAGGAGAATGAGGAGTAAGAGAGAATTCACACTCCTCGTCTTGGGATCTCTCCTTCCCGATATTATCGACAAGCCCCTAGGTCTGTTGATGTTTCACGGATTCGGCAACGGAAGGTTGATAGCCCATACGTTGATGTTCAACCTAGCGATCTTAGCGATCGTACTGGCATTTAAAAGGGATCTGGTGATCGTTCCAATTGCCAGCCTTTTGCACCTGATCGAAGATCGCATGTGGAGGGAACCTAAAATACTGTTTTATCCGTTTATGGGGGATTTCCCAAAAAAACCGGTGGTGCCTTGGTACGTGAGGATTGAAAGAATAGTTCAGGCTTATCATGATCCTACGATCCTACTTTCGGATTTACTTGGAGCAATCCTGCTCATCGTATTTGTTGGATGTATAGCCAAACAACAAAAGGAATTTAAAGATAAAAGATCTGCCCCTAAGTGATGGACAGGGAGATGTTCGAGCTGCTTAAGGAGATACGTAACATCCTTCTCAAGATAGATGAAAGGTTGAAGAAGATCGAGAGGCTGATAGACGGAAGGAAGGAGATTT
>CAYMEG010000075.1:0-4273 GCA_964389535.1 uncultured archaeon
TGGACTGTCCCAAGCCCATTCGCAAAGAACTACGTAGAGAAGACAAAGAAGAAGATGGAGAAAGTTAATTACAATACCAAGCTATTCGTGTTCCCTGATGATGGAGAATTTGAAGAGGTTGTGGTGAATGCGATTGAAGAAGCTAAGAAGATGATATGATTGGCTTCATAGTTGATGTTGAATTTGTCTGGGGATTTCAGGCGAGGATAGTAGGTCTTTCGAAGACATCCCCATCTTTTTACTATCCACCACCGACAACCTTCTTGGGAGCTTTAGCTGAGGTTGTAGCTAAGGACGAGGGGGTAGGTGAAAGAGAAGGCAGAGAAATTATTCCAAAGCTCAGCAAGAATTTGCTTGCGATAGGTGTTAGACCAATTAACTGCAAACCTCTAAAGTATGAGGACTTAAACAGAATAATTGCAGTCAAGATAACCTCCGGTATCCTTTATCCAAATCCGAAGGATTTAACGAGGTCTTTTGATTCTCCGGCAAGAGGTAAAACTATTCTATCGAGTCTGAACGACGAAGCACCAACCCTCAGATGGTTTTTGGTCTTTAAAGACGATATTATAGAGCTCAATGGTAATAGGATAACGCTGAATGAAGAAATATTTTGGAAGGTTCATAGATTGGGCTCTAAGGAGAGCAGAGTTTCGGTTGTGGACGTTAAAGTCACCTACAACTTAGAGATGTTAAGCGATATTGTCGAGACAACGTTCAGCTTTCCCGTTACGAAATCTATAGATATAATAAAGGAAGAAACTGGAAGAAATTGGGTTTACGAAGTTTACGTAAATCCATTCGATGTTGGGGTTAACATCGTAAGGAGCTATATCGAAGGTAAGAACATCGTACCGTTTAAAGTTCCCATTCTCAACGATGTCAATGAGGAATACTTCTGTAGAGTTAAGTTGAAATCTAAGGCTGTCGCTTATAGATTTAAGGATGAGGTGGTAATAGGATGGTCGAAATAAGGCTCATACTACCGAGGGATTTGACATTTCTGAGTAACATACTCTATGAAGGACTGTTGTTTTCTTTATTACATTCGCCGACAGAATTCGATGGAACGGTTTTGAAAGTCCCCAACGATTTCATCATCAGAGCGATTGAAGAACTTGATTATAAGAGGATCGAAGGTTTGAGGATCACGATGTCTGGAAACGATAACATAAATAGAACTCTGTTCGAAAAGTATGGAATAAGCGATCAAAGTAGAAAAACGTTCTACGATCTGCTATCCAAGGTTAAAGATCACGCCAATGGTTTCATAATTGGTAGAAATGAAATTGTACTTGGAATAGAGTTCAAGGGTAGGAAGATGGTGATCGATGTTGAGGAATTGGCCGTTCCACAGCTCTTGAAGGTCGATAGATATACGGGCATATCCTCTCTTGAAACCAAATACACATCCCAACAGATAACGGTTTACTCTTCCAAGGAGATCATGCTTATAGCTTTGCTTGGCATATATTCGTCGTTTGTCACTTCCGTGAGGCAACAGAACCAGCAGTATTATTTCTTCTTAAGTTTATCCCCGGAAGAGATCGAATTTCTGTTAAGCAATCTAAACGATAGAGAGTTACTGAAAAAGATTTTTAGAACGAAAGAGCATGTTATCAGAATTCTGAGCGAAATTCTAAACAAAACCACGTTAGACGAGTTGATTTTACTTGAGATATATCTAAACGTCGAAATTCGAAGGCAAATGGAGGAGAGTAATTTGGATAAGATCTCCCTGATTCTATTTAAGATTTCTCCAGAAGGCCAGACTTACAAGGTTTACGAGTTTGTTCCCATAACCATATACAGAGAAGGGTTTGTATTTCACGAAGTAGTCAAGCGTTATTACAAAGCTGAGAGGTTTCTGGAAGATCTATCAAGAGCTCTTGATCCAAATGGTGTCATATTCGACGCTCTTAAAAACTTGAACAAATATGACGAAGCCAACAACGTTTTGAAAGCCGTCTGTGGGTTGTATAGGTTCATAGTGCTAGGAAATGCGGATGGATGGTATGAATTCATTAGAGAGATTACAAACGCCTATAAGAAGCTTGAAAGCAGCATGAAACCCAAGGAAAAAGTGAGACGTAAGAAATATATGGACATCGTGAGGATGTTTACTTAATCTCAAATTTGTGCACCATGTTGAAGAAAAATATTCGACAAGGTGTATCAAAATGAGAACAAAAACAATATATAATTTTAAGGAAATATTACGTAAACTATCACAACTCGGTGTATTCTCGGTTAAAGATGCGGTCGAAGTTACTGGATTGAAGGAGATAGAAGTCAGGCGAATTCTACCCAAGTTAAGAAAATTGGGATTCTTAGAAAAGATCGAAAAGGGTAAGTATTTCATTTTACCGGTAACGGATGTCACATTGAATGAATTTATAGTGGCAGATCTACTAGTTAAACCATCTGCGGTGGCATATTGGTCAGCTTTAAGCTTTCACGAATTTACTGAGCAGATACCACATATAATCTATGTTCAAACTACAGCGAGAAAAAAGAAAAGTGAGTTGGAAATTCTTGGAATTAGATATAAGATCGTCAGAGTTAAACCGAATAAGTTCTTCGGCTTTCAGGATGTATGGATTGAGAGCTATTTGGGTCGATTTAGGGTCAATGTGACAGATAGAGAAAAAACGATCATAGATTGTTTGGATAAGCCAAAATATTGTGGAGGAATTGCCGAAGTAATTAAGGCTCTCGAAACTAGAAATTACGATGTGAAAAAACTGAGTGAATATGCAATAAGGCTTGGGAATTCTGCAGTTATAAGAAGGCTTGGTTATTTGTGTGATTGTCTTAATATCAAGATTGAGCTACCGTCAATTAAGACAAGAAACTACATTCTTTTAGATCCAACGTTGCCGAAGCGAGGAAGAGTTGCTAGCAAGTGGAGAATAATGGACAATGTAGGTGTGTTGGATGAGGATCGGTAGGATCCACATTCTTAAGTTTGCAAGAGATATGGGTGTCCCTTCTGATAATGTGGAGTTAGATTACATTCAAGGTTGGGTTCTCTTCGGATTATCCCAAACCTATCTATCCGAAACTCTCACATTTAAAGGTGGAACTTGCCTTAGGAAAGCTTATTTTAAGGATTATAGATTTTCTAAAGATTTAGATTTTACTCTTCTAAACGATTTATCAGTTAAAGAGCTAATGGGTGGTATAGAAGAATCGTTAACGTCAGCTACAAGCGGTTGCGGTGTAGAATTTTGGATCGATGAGTTTGAAAGTATGGAAAGATCTTTTTACGTGAAGGTTAAGTGGAAATCGATACAGTCTGGAAGAGATAGAAAATTGGAGATGAACATCACGGCATTCGGGAATGAGTTTTTGACGAATAACTATCCTAAGAGGTCGATAATTCATGAGCCCTACATTTCCATAGAAAAAGATTATCATGCAGAGTTATCTTGCTACACTCTTGAAGAGATTCTTGCCGAAAAGATTAGAACTTTATTTGAGAGAAAAGGTAGAACTGGTGCTTGGCCAAGAGACCTTTACGACGTTTGGATGCTCAAGAGAAGAGTAAATCTGAACGAGATGCTCAGGATCTTAACTAAAAAGCTTGAAATGAGAAATATTGAAATCGATACAGAGAAGTTGATAGAGCGTAAGGATGTATTAAATCGTGCGTGGGAGTCATCTCTAGATAATCTCATTCCAAGTGGTAAGTTGCCGAATTTTAACGATGTTTTTTCTGATGTCGTCAAATTTATACGAAATCTGGAGGGAAAGCTGAAATGAAGAAGTATCTATCAAGGGTTACCGAAGCTTGGAACCTCAAATCTCAAAGACCGTTCGTAGATTTTGCACTTGATATTATCGAGAAGCATTGGAACGATAAAAACATCTTCATAATCGAAGCTCCAACCGGTTACGGGAAATCCGTAATTTCTGCAACCTTATCTCTTTATTCGATCAACGAAGATCTGAAGTGTATAGTCTGCTATCCTGTTAGAACTTTGATAGAAGATCAATATGACTGCTTTACAGGGAAAAAGGCCAATAAAAATCCCATAGCTGATTTAAAGCTCATAGGTAAGAGATACATGCACAATCCGGATTCCAAGTATTTGATAAAACCCATAACCCTAACAACCGTAGACACGTTTGCTTTAACACTATTCGGAATAGCTCCAGAAGATTTTGAAAAGGTCTTAAAGGCTTATGAAGGCATCTCCTCAAGCTTCGGTCATTACCTCTTTTCATGGGCATCGGCGATACTCTCAAACGTAGTTTTGGATGAGGTGCA
>CAYMEG010000075.1:4373-6125 GCA_964389535.1 uncultured archaeon
GTGAAGGAAAGGGAAAGAAAAGATTACGAGATCGAGCTACACGCTTTAAGAGAGGATGAAAAGTTTGAGAGAATTTTGGATTGGATCAAAGATGGAATGAAAGATTTTTGCAGAATCATAGCCGTTTTTAACACGGTTGACGATGCTGTAAGGTTCTACTCGGCAGTGTTGAGGGATAAAGAGATCGTAGAATTCTTTGGTAGCAACATCCTATTGATTCATTCAAGGTTTACTGAGGAGGATAAAATACTCAAAAACGAGCTACTAAAAAGGCTAGGGGGTAGGTATCTCATAGCCTCCACACAGGTTATCGAAGCTGGTATAGACATAAGCTCGGATCTATTTGTAACTGAAATTGCTCCGGCAAACTCTCTGATTCAGAGGCTGGGCAGGTTTTTGAGGTTTGATGAAAGAAGAGGTAAGGTCATCGTTTGGTATGAAACCGATAACGATTTGCCCAAGATCAACTTCCGCTACGATTTTGACAAGAGTAAAGCTAAGGTGGTGTTTGTAGATGTAAATGAAGAATATTACGAACTGATACGGGAAAGGGTAACGGCTGTGTTTGAAAACGCCAAGGTTGAGCACGTATCGCAATGCAGAAACCGATGCTTCGTTGTTGAACCGGTTTACAAAGTTTACAGCTATGATTTAGTGCTGAAAACTCTTGAATGGCTTAAAGATGAGAGAAATCGGAAGAGGTTGAAGGTTCATATTCCAGAATGTTTAAATGATGATTTTATTGGGTATAAAACACTTTTAGATCAAGTTTATGGTAAGGATGATTTTCGTGTGAATCGGAGGAATGTAGATGATCTTTTGAAGATACACGACCATTTGGAGAATCCAAAAATAGCTGTGGAAACACTGATTAATCTGGAGGGTAGTTTCGTTAGAGAGGATTATCAGATAAACATCGTGCCAAATAGATTTGTAAATGAATTTATTGGCAAAGATGAGAAAAGTTTGAGTAATCTCATATCTAAATTCTGCATTCCGGTTTCCTTTAATGCTGTAAAGTCTTTAAACATTTTGGGATACCTATACGTTGACAGAGATGGAATTGTACGTATGAAGGAGTTGAAAGAGAGATGGATCCTGAAGAATCCGAGGTTTGTTCTGTTAAAGGGTATTGTTGCTTTTGTTGCCGATGTCGAATACGATAAAGATTTGGGTTTGGTGGTGAGAGATGATCTACGCCTTCAAGAAGAAGGGGATTGAGCAAACGCTAGAAGATCACATCGAACTATGCTTGGAAACGTTCGAAAGGATTAAAGGTACGAGACTTTGGAGGAATTTAAACTTAGATGAGCGTCTCGTAAGATACATGATAATCTATCACGACATCGGTAAGGTTTTATACCAGAGGTATGCTGAAGAGTTGAGCTTTCCCGGGCACGAATTTATTTCTGCATACGTTTTTTGGAAAGTTTTCGGGAGAAATTTATCCAAAGAGGAAGAATTAATGCTTTTAGCACCGATAATATACCATCACCATGCGATGGGTGTAAAAAAGAGGTTAGAAGATTTGAACGAAAGGAAGATTACAAAACCAAACGATGAAATCTTGAACGAATTAGAGGATATTTTAGCAAAGTATCTGGATAGAATAATTGTAAGCGAAACAATCGATGCAATAAGGTCGATCGAAATTTTAAAGGTTAAGAGGAAGATTAGGGACAAGATAGACGAAATTTGGTATCAATTTCATGGAGAATTTGCGAGAAAATTTCTAGGTCTTTTGATGATTTT
>CAYMEG010000076.1:0-1226 GCA_964389535.1 uncultured archaeon
ATCTCTACTCTTCAATATATCTGCAGATATCGTGAACTCAACCTTAAAATGATCTTTAACACCCAAATGGGATTCCATCCTCTCCAGACTGACATCCGTGACGTCACTCGAAACTATCACGATCGTTTCTTCCTCCAAATATTTCTTTATGAAATCCAGGAAAGCATCCCTGCTGAACAGATACGTCGGCATATAACCTGATTTCATCAAAGCAATAAAATCTTTATGCATTTCACCCAAGGCAAAGCTATGAGAGACAAGATTTTAAAGATCCTCGAGAATTACGATTACGATGAGATCTCTATCGGAACGTTGGGAAGTCATTCCGCTTTGAATATTTTAAGGGGAGCGAAAGACGAGGGATTTAGAACGATCTGCGTTTGTAGAAGTAGGGAGAAAATAATCTACGAGAGTTTCGGTGTTGCGGATGAGATAATCGAAATCTCCGATTACTCCGATCTACTCGATCAGAGGTTACAGCAAAAGCTGAGGGAGAAGAATGTGATAATGATTCCACACGGCTCATTCAACGCGTACATCGGAAGGCTGGATGAGATCATGCTGCCGCTTTTCGGAAACAGAGAACTTATGCTCTGGGAGATCGATAGAGAGAAGCAGAGGGAATGGCTTGAAAGAGCCGGCTTAAAGATGCCAAAAAGGTTTGAAAGGCCCGAGGATATTGACAGACTTGTTATAGTCAAGTATCCTGGGGCGATGGGTGGAAAGGGATACTTCCTAGCTACAAGTCCAGAAGACTTCTATTCTAAAGCTAGGAGGATAATAGAGACTGGAGTGATAAGAGAGGAAGATATAGTGAAGGCTGAGATTCAGGAGTACATAGTCGGTGCAAACGTATACTTTTCCTTCTTCTACTCTCCTTTGCTTGATAGAGTCGAATTGATAGCTGTTGACAGAAGGTACGAGCCAGTTGATGGTTTGGGTAGGATTCCGGCCGACGTTCAAATTGAAGCTGGATTGTATCCTACTTACACTGTAATCGGAAACTTTCCAGTTGTTTTGAGAGAAAGTCTGCTGGCTAAAGTTCTCAAAGCTGGCGAAAGCGTCGTAAAAGTTTCTAAAGAGATTGCATATCCGGGGATGGTTGGACCCTTCTGCTTGGAGGCAGTATTCGATGATGACGCGGAGATGATAGTATTTGAGATATCTGCAAGAATAGTGGCTGGAACGAACGTTGGAATTCCGAACTCGCCTTACTCGTACATACT
>CAYMEG010000076.1:1326-4113 GCA_964389535.1 uncultured archaeon
CTCAAGTCTTATATCTTAGATTACTCGAAGTGCGATTCCTGCATGAAGTGTGTTGAGAAATGTAAAAGAGGATCGATGGTTGGGGTTGAAGGGAAAAAGCCGGAAGGTGTCTACGATCTTAAGGCTCTTATTGAATTGAAGCATAAGCTTGGTTTCTTCACCAAGAAAAAATCTACGTTTGTCGATGAATGTATCGGCTGTCTTCTCTGCGTTGTGACATGCCCTCTGAATGCCGTAAGCTACGAGGATTCAAACGGAATCAGAATGATTAAGATCGACCTTACCATATGTGAAGGTTGCGGGATGTGCGTAACGAATTGTCCGAATTACGCGTTGAGCCTTGTGGAGGTGTAAAGATGCAAAAAATTCCGTTGCCAGAGAAGATAATTGAGGGTAAATACTTCGCCAGTTTAAGGCATAAGGTTATAGATTCCGGCATATGTAGTCACTGCGGAGCTTGTTCTGCAATTTGCCCAGCTTATGGCATAAGAGTTGACCCAAGCGAGCCAATAGACTTTCCAAATTGGGAGGAAGATTGTTTGGATTGTGGATTGTGTATAAGGATCTGCCCGAGATGGGACTATAAGCCAAGAAGCGGGCTTGGAGACTATTTAGAGATATTTGCAGCGAAATCCAGGAGATTTAAAGGACAGGATGGAGGAATTGCCACCGAAATTCTTGCCATCGCTTTGGAGGAGGAGATCATAGATAGGGCAGTCGTAGTAACGAGGGATGAGAACTGGTATCCAAGGGCTATCACCGTCACCAAAATCGAGCAACTTAAGCAAGCAAGTGGGACGAAGTACAGCTTTGCCCCTTCTATGCTCGAACTTAGAAGGGCCGTTTTCAGAAGTAGGAAGGGTGTTGGATTTGTAGGGACACCGTGTATGATCTCTGGCTTGAGAAGTCTTCAAAAAGTTAAATCGTTCAGAAAGGTTAAGCTTGCAGTTGGACTGTTCTGCATGGAGAACTTCTATTACGATCAACTTGTGAAGTTTTTGGCTGAAAGGGGGATCGATCTGAGAGATGCAAATTGGATTGGCATAAGCAGGGGCATGTTCATAGTTAAGTTTAGCGATGAAGAGAAATCGTTCCCAGTTAAGGAGCTTAATCCGATCGTTCCTCCCGGCTGTAAGGTTTGTGAGGACTTCACTGCCGTTGAGAGCGATATAAGTGTTGGAAGCGTTGGAAGTCCAGAAGGATATTCAACCGTGATAGTTCGGACAGAGATAGGAGAACAAATCGCGGGGATACTGAAGGAAAGATGCGAACTTGGCAATGTGAATCTAAAGATCGTTGAAAGACTGTGCGAGCTTAAGAGGAAGCACTGAATGAAAAGATTTATAACCGAAATAAAAATTTAAACGAAAGTATGAATAGGCTATTAAAGTTGATACTTAAAAATATTGAACTGCTTAAAGATATCAATGATACTTGCGATAAATACAAGAAATCTTTGGCACCATACGATGATATCCGAGCTAAGTGCTACTGCGTATTTCAGGAGTACATCGACTGCACACTGTTTGCGTTCAATCAGATGCTTGAACATAACACAAACCGAAGCTGGATCGTGAAATTTTCAAAGCAGCTTTACGTATCGATCATGTCTTCGGCGGAGTTCTTCATCAAAGAGATAATTGGATTTTATCCGAATTCAACGCTGTTCATCAAGTATTACGGAAATAGGAAGGTCTATCTGAAAGATATCATCAGGACATCGTTCGAATTGGGAATAATCGACGAAATCAGTAAGGAAAATTGGTCGAATTTGATGTACATAAGAAATCTACTTGTGCACAACAACGCGTTTTGTTACTCAACCGAACGGATGCAGATATTAGATGTTGAAATAAGCATGACTAAGGGTGAACCGTTAAGGATGTTACCGAACGATTTTCTTAAGCTTGTAGGGGTTGTTATCGATGAATTCCACCTCTGGAATCTTTCGATGCTCAAAAACTACGGTTAGCAAACCCTTGGAATCGGATCTGCTATGGGAGGCGGAACTACCTTTCTAGTTCCTACAACCGTTTCCATTACAACCTCCTCAAACTCCGAAGTTGCGTAGCCGATTATCTCTGCATCTTTCTGTCCTGCTTTGTGCAAAGCTTTCAAAACATCATCTGCCATGTCAGCAACTACACCCACCCTTCCCTCGTTGGCCATGGTCAAAGGATCTAAGCCCAAGAGCTCGCAGAATCCCTTAACTTCATCCCTAATCGGAATCCTTTCTTCTTCGATGAGTATTCCGACACCACTCTTCTCAGCCATTTCGTTAAGTGCCGAGGCCAACCCACCTCTTGTGGGATCCTTCATCGCTGTTATTCCTCCTACATCGAGTACATCCTTTAAAAACAGCCAGACCGGATATACATCAGATTTAACATCGAGCTCGAACTCGAAGCCTCTCTCAAGCATTATAGCAACGCCGTGCTCTGCGATGTTACCTGAGACTATTATCACATCCCCCTCTTTGAGTCCACAATCTCTTATCCAGCTGTAGGGATAACCCCTGAACTCTCGAACGACCTCAAGATTTTTGGCGAGATGTTCGTTTCTGATGCCTATGCCAGACGTATTTATAATCATGTCGACGTTAGCCTCCACAACCTTTGTGTCGCCGGTGATCAAATTAGCATCGAGCTTCGAAAGCCAGAACTTTACATCATCTAGGATCTTTTCAAGCTTCTCTATTTCAAATCCCTCCTGAATGATTAAAGACAGAGAGAATGCGTAAGGCTGAGCACCCATAACTGCTAAATCGTTCGATGTTCCGCAGATGGC
>CAYMEG010000076.1:4213-6099 GCA_964389535.1 uncultured archaeon
AAAGATGGGTGGACTCACTACATATGAGTCTGTTGTAAATGCGAAGCCATCCAGATCTGAGGAATCATCCATATCGGCCAACGCTATCTCACCAAGCTTGCAGTCGCCAAATCTTGAAACTATGTGCTTCTTCAGAAATTCCATCATAAATTTTCCGCCTGCTCCATCCTCTCTTCTAACTATCATCCAAAAACCTCCCGATGTATATCTGCCCGAAACTGATGCCGTTATCTCCGCATGCAACCTTTTCGTTCAGGTATACCCTCTTGCCGATATACCTTTCGACGAGCGGTGTGAAGTAGGAGTTGAAAGTTACCCCTCCGCTAATGACGATTGGCAAATCGTAACGCTTAGCGATTTCTGCAAAACCTCTCGCAATGTAATCTATGATCGCATATGCGATCGCCCCTCTAAGCGATCTATCCTCAAGATACATCCCTAAGGCTTTGCTTATCATCGGAGCTACCCTCAAAACTTTAACTTCACCATACTTGGCTTTCCAGTCGTCATCTACGAAGGGCTCTGAATACACCGATTCTTCCCTCACGGTCTCTATTATCGGATCTCCTAAATTCAAATCGGATTTCTCAACTATGCTCTCAAGCTTCATAGCTGGCTCTCCCTCATACGTTCTCTCAAAGCAAACTTCGAGCATGGCCGATACTGCATCGAAAATTCTGCCAAGAGATGAAGACTCAACACCCATATCGTACATCTTTGCAAATGCTTCGAAGCTCTCATCCCTACGCAGATACCTTTCATACGGCTTCAAAATCTCGTAATCTCCGTGTTCCTTGTAAATTAATGAGAAGAGCACCCTTAGCGGGTAGTATGTGGCCAGATCGCCACCTATAAGCTTGAAGTTCTCGATCCTTCCAACCCTTCTAAATTCTTCATTCTCAAAGTCCAGAAGTAAAACTTCGCCACCCCAAACCCTACCATCAAAACCGTAGCCTACTCCATCGACGGTTATGGCTAAAGCCTTTGTAAATCCATTCTCTGCCATCACGGACATCGCATGTGCAAAATGATGCTGAAGTCGAATTAGTCTACAGTTGTATCTTTCAGCGAGCTTCTCAGCAAAGAGCGTCGTGTTGAACTGGGGATGGAGATCGCATACTACAAAGTCTGGCTTTAGGTTAACGAATCTCATGAAGAAATCGACAGCCACCTTAAAGAATTCGTTGAAAGTTTTAAAGTTGGCGGTGTTGCCTATGTACTGTGAAACTATTGCATTTCCGTCCTTCAACACGGTTATGGAGTTGTAAAGTTCTGCTCCCACTGCTAAGCCGTTGAACTTGGCATCTATCTTAAGAACTTTTGGAACGAATCCTCTCGATCGTCTGATTATCAGCCTCCGCCCCGCAACGAATTTGATGACGGAATCGTCCACTCGGTTGTGGATCTTGAGATTGTGCCTCAACACAGCATCGAGCTCCAAGCCGAAAACACCGTCATCGATAAACATAGGTTCCCCGGGTTTGTTTGCGGATGTCATGACGATAAAATCGGATTTGAGGTATCTAAAGAGAATGTAGTGGATCGGAGCGTAAGGGAGCATGACTCCGATTGTATCCAGATGAGGCGCCACCGCAAAGAAAGATTTTGGATCTCTCTTCTTCAGAACCGTTATGGGTCTTATGTAACTCTTCATAGCTTTTTCCTCATCCTCACCGACGTAGGCTACAGATTTAACCACATCAAGATCTCTAGCCATAACTGCAAAGGGTTGCTGAGGTCTGCCAAGCTTTCTTCTAAGTTTCATAACAATATCGTCATCGGTTATGCATGCTATATGGTAACCACCTATTCCCTTTATTGCAACGAACTTTCCATCATCGATAAGTTCTGCTGTCTTCTTTATCGCATCCAATCCTTTGATGATC
>CAYMEG010000077.1:0-1568 GCA_964389535.1 uncultured archaeon
AAGGTTACGGCTGAGATATCGGCAACTAGGATGATCCCCGAAGGAACCGATGCCTTATCACCGGCCCCACATCACGACATCTACTCGATCGAGGATCTGTCGATGCTTATCTACGCTTTGAAAGAAGCCACAAACTACGAAAAGCCGGTGTTCGTTAAGATCGCAGCAGTTCACAACGTCGCCGCCATAGCGAGTGGAATCGTTAGGGCTGGAGCTGATGTCATCGTTATAGATGGATTTAGGGGAGGAACAGGAGCATCGCCCAAGGTTATGAGAGATCACGTTGGGATTCCGATCGAGTTGGCGATAGCGGCTGTTGATCAAAGGCTTAGGGAGGAGGGAATCAGACACAAGTGCTCGATAATTGCGAGCGGTGGAATAAGATGCTCTGCGGATGTCGTGAAAGCCATAGCGTTGGGGGCCGATGCAGTTTACATAGGAACTGCAGCACTCATAGCTCTGGGTTGTACGATGTGCCAGAAGTGCTACACTGGCAAATGTGCATGGGGCATCTGCACGCAAGATCCAAACCTCGCAAAGAGGTTGAATCCTAAGGAGGGAGCAAAGAGGCTCGTGAATCTGCTTAGGGCGTGGAGCTTAGAGATAAAAGATATGCTCGGTGGAATGGGTATAAATGCCATCGAAAGCCTTAGAGGTAACAGGGAGCATTTGAGAGGGATAGGATTGGAAGAATGGGAGCTTAGAGTTTTGGGAATTAAGGGGGCGGGAGAATGACGTTATTCGTCGATTCATTTCTTGAGGGAGTTCGAAGTATCGATGAGTTGCTGAAGTACGCAAGGATAGAGGGAGATGTCGCCGAGATAGATGCAAGCGATCTTAAGCATAAAGAGTTAAACGATCTGATGAGAGAATGTGTGCTGAGGGGGGCGAGAAGGCTCATACTGAAGAACGTCTGCGGACAAAGATATATTGGAACAAGATTATATTTCAAAAATAATGTAAAAGTAGAAATTGAAATTCACGGAACTCCAGGCAATGACTTAGGAGCTTTCCTAAGTGGACATAGAATCGTCGTCTATGGAAACGCGCAGGATGGTGTCGGCAATACGATGGACAGTGGTGAGATCATCGTGCACGGCAGAGCTGGAGACGTTGTTGCCATGGCTATGAGAGGTGGGAAGATCTTCATCAGAGACAACGTTGGCTACAGAACGGCTATACATATGAAGGAGTACAAGGAGAGGATACCATTGCTTGTGATAGGTGGAACTGCCCAAGATTTTCTGGGTGAGTATATGGCCGGTGGAAGAGTTGTCCTTCTAGGGTTAAACCTTAAGAATGAGAAACATAAGAGTCACTATATCGGAACGGGGATGCACGGCGGGGTAATATATCTGAGGGGTAAGGTTGAAGATTATCAGCTTGGTAAAGAGGTTGGGGTAGTAGAGATGGAGCAGGAGGACTGGAAGTTTTTGGAAAATGTGATTGAGGAATTCTGCAATCACTTTAGTGAGAAGGAGTACGACAAGGATGAGATACTGGCCGGAAACTTTATGAAATTGATACCGGTTACGAAGAGACCCTACGGTAAGATTTACGCGTACTGA
>CAYMEG010000077.1:1668-6084 GCA_964389535.1 uncultured archaeon
AAAAATCAATATCCCAACTCTCTCAGTCTCTCTTTTAAAATTTCGGCAGATCTTTTCAGAGCTTCGATCTCCTCATCGCTGAACTTGTATTCAACGATCCTTTCAACTCCGTTCTCGCCCAATATCACCGGAACTCCCACAGCCACATCACTTATGCCAAATTCACCCTGCAAAACGACACTCGTTGGTATCTCCTCCTTGATGTCTTCAACTACAGCCCTAACCATTCTGTAAATGCATACTGCTGGCCCGTATATCGTTGCCCCTTTCCTCCTGATCACCTCGGCCGCTATGAATCTGGCCTCCTCAACGGCTCTATTCAAATCCAAATCGCCTTCAACCTCAGCTATGCTCTTCGGCAGAAACATCGAATCTCCGTGTTCTCCCATCATGAAGACCCTCTTAGGTTTACCACCCAATGCAACGATCCTCTCTCTAAGTCTTGCGGTGTCGAGCAGATTTCCCATACCGAATACCTCATTCCTCGGCTTTCCGGTTTCCTTCCACATTATGTAGGTCATCACATCCATCGGATTCGTCACGACGAGTATCTTGCTTTCTGGAGAATGTTGTACGATCTTTTTGGCTACATCCTTAATTATCTCAGCGTTTTTCGTGGCCAAATCTAACCTGCTCATTCCTGGCTTTCTCGCCAACCCGGCGGAAACGACTATTATCTCACTACCTTTAAGCAGAGAATAATCCGAACCGCCCACGATCTTTGGATACTTATCCAAGGCCGAAGCGGCATGTGCCAAATCCATTGCCTCTCCGATTGCCAGATCTTCAACGATGTCTACAAGTGCAATCTCCTCGACATCCATGTGCTGAATGCATGTGAAAGCTGAAGCCGAACCAACCCTTCCGGCACCTACAAAACCTATCTTCATATTCAGGCCAACTACGAAATGTTTATAAATCATTGCAGTCAACATACATCGGAGTCCGATGTATAGGGGATCTAGTTTTAAGCTAAGAAAATATCAGAACTGGAAATCGTTCTGGATTTAAGGCTGAAAGGTTTGGAGAGACTTAGGCTCGTCAGAGGAATTTGGAGATGGTTGAAGGGTGTCATAAGACCATTTGGCATATTAAGTTGTGAAACCACATTGTGGACAATTTAAATATCTTATCAACAGTGTTACATCACTACCAAATATTACCAGATATAATATATCACCAGAACCAGAATGCCATTCCTCCCTCCATGGCCTTCACGTTCTTGAATCCATATCCTGCAAGTATCCTCATCGCTTCGTATGCTCTACTGCCTATCTGGCAAAGTACTATGATCTCCTTGTCCTTGGGAATCTTATCGACGTTCTCTCTTAACTTTTCAAGCGGTATCCTCAGTACCCTTGGATCTTCGATCCTCTTGAACTTTCTGTACTCCTCATCAGACCTTATGTCGAGCAGAACTATATCCTCCCCTCTATCAAGCTTTTCCTTGAGCTCAAAGCTTGAAATTGTCTTATACAGTCCATCCCTCTTGTTTCTTGCAACGTTCGCTGCATGGATGAGTGTATCTGTAACGGTTGAGTATGGAGGGGCATAGGCTAGATCGAAGTTGGCCAAATCGTCTATAGTTGCTCCCATCTGAATCGCCGTAGCAACGATGTCGATCCTCTTGTCAACAACTCCCAAACCGACCATCTGAGCACCCAAAAGCTTTCCGGTCTTTGCATCCGCAATCAGCTTGATCCTTATCGGCTTCTGTCCGGGCATGAAGTGGGTTCTATCTGGGCCTGGGCATAGAGCTGTGATCACATCGTAGCCCAATTCTTTAGCCTGCTTTTCCGTTAAACCCGTTCTCGCAACGTTCAAGTCGAACACCTTCAGTATGGTAGTTCCTATAACTCCGGGGAACGTCGATCTTCCGCCCGTTACGTTGTCACCTATTATCCTCCCATGCTTGACCGCTATCGTGCCAAGGGGCATGTAAATAGGCTTACCGGTTATTAGATTGATGTTCTCAACGCAATCTCCACCGGCGTATATGCTCTCATCTGAAGTCTGCAGATACTCGTTCACCTTTATCGCTCCTGTCTCTCCGATTTCCAATCCGCATGCTTTTGCCAGATCGACGTTTGGCCTGACTCCGACCGCCATCAGAACAAGGTTGGCTTCTATCTCCTTTGTACCATTGACCTTAACCCCAGCTACCTTTCCATCCTTCGCGATAATCTCCGTAACCTTGCTTCCGGTCAAAACCTTGATTCCCTTTTCCGCTAAGTGGCTCTGAACCAGCATCGCCATCTCCCTATCGAGTAAAGCTGGAAGAACATGATCGAGCAACTCAACAACAGTAACCTCAACATCCAAATTCGATAAGGCTTCGGCAGCTTCAAGTCCAATCAATCCACCACCTATTATGACAGCCTTCTCCAAAACACCCTCATCCCAAAGGTCAAGGATCTTTTCGGCATCTTCTGGATCAAACAAAGTCACAACACCTTCAGCATCGGCATTCGGCAGATCCAATCTTATCGGTTTTGCTCCCATCGCCAAAACGAGGTAATCGTATGGAATTTCATCTTCGCCTTCATCCTTAACGATCTTGACCACCTTTCTCTGCCTATTTATCTCCTTAACCTTGGTTTCTGCAAGTACATCGATGTTCTTTATCTTCTTGAAGTATTGAACATCCCTAACGACTCCTGCCAAGGTTTTTCTCAAATCGTCGAGTTCGTTGACTATTCCACCAACGTAATACGGCAAACCACATCTACCCAGAGAAGGATACCTTCCAGCCTCTATAACTGTGATTTCAGCCTCTGGATCTCTCCTCCTCGCCCTACAGGCTGCTTTCAAGCCGCAGGCACCACCACCTATCACAACGATCTTCATAGGCTTACATCTGCGTTCAGTTAAATAAAACTTTATATTAACGATTGTCAATGTTTTTGAGATGGATGCGTTACAATCGCTACTTGCGATAGTTGAAGATATGTACAATCAGATGAAGGAGGGAAAGATCCCCGAGATCAAAATCACAACAAGGACAAAGCAGAACATAGAATTCGATGAAAGTTCTGAAGTTTGGGTTTATGGGGATAGGAAATCGACGAGATCTGCTAAGAGTGTCAGAGGAGCTTACCAGCTTCTGAGAATGGTCTACGTCATCGGATTTCTGAAGGAACAGATCAGACAGAACAAGTCCTCAACGCTCAGGGAACTCTACTACATCTCAGAAAATTGGGGAATCGCGAAGTTCAACGAGCAACTTGAGAGCGATAGGTTGATAGAAGATCTGGAGATTCTCACTGGACTGCAAAGAGAGCATTTCAACGTTCGTCCGGAGGAGGACGGTGCGACGGTGCTTGGCCCCATCAAAATTAAGGAGAAGACGAGGAGAGGGGAAAGGATAATCCACTGCCAGGACGATGTCGGAGAGGGAGGCTATCAGATTCCAACGAACGTCGACAACTTGGAATTCTTGGAATGCGATGCCGATTTTGTCATAGCGATCGAAACGGGTGGAATGAGGGATAGGCTCGTTGAGAACGGGTTCGATGAGAAGTACAATGCTATAATAGTTCACCTCAAAGGTCAGCCGGCAAGGAGCACGAGAAGATTGCTCAGAAGACTCAACACCGAGTTGAATCTGCCGGTTGTAGTTTTCACCGATGGTGATCCCTGGAGCTACAGGATCTATGCATCCGTTGCATACGGATCGATAAAATCCGCCCATCTTTCTGAATACCTCGCAACCCCTTCAGCCAAATTCGTTGGGATCCGACCTTCAGATATAGTGAAGTACGATCTTCCATCGGATAAACTGACGGATGAAGATATCAGAGCTTTAAACTCCATCTTAGAAGATCCAAGATTTAACTGTGAATTTTGGAGGAAGGAGATCAAACTTCAGCTCGAATTGGGCAAAAAATCGGAACAGCAGGCTTTGGCTAAGTATGGACTGGATTTCGTAACGGATGTCTACCTGCCGGAGAGGTTGACCGAGCTCGGTGTGTTAGAATCATAAATTAAAAATAAGTTTTAGGATCAACCTAACTTGATGTTTGAAATTGAAGAGATAAGGAGAAGGCGGAAGAAGTTGGGTTTAACTCAAAAAGAGTTGGCAGAACTTGTTGGAGTAAGTCAGCCGCTTATAGCGAGGATAGAATCCGGAACGATCGATCCCAAGCTTTCACTCGTTAAGAGAATTTTCGAGGTTTTGGATGAACTTGAGGGAAAGAAGATAACGGCAAGGGACGTTATGAACTCTCCCGTAATCTACGCAACTCCCGAAACACCCCTCAAGGAAGTTATGGAGATCATGATGGAGAAGGGTATCTCTCAGATGCCCGTTTTGAAATCTGGAAGGGTTATAGGTAGCATAACCGAAAGTTCCATCATAAGGACGATACTTTCAAAGGGTAAGGCCAACAAGCTCAAGGCGAAGGATTGTATGGACAA
>CAYMEG010000078.1:0-5967 GCA_964389535.1 uncultured archaeon
AATATTAAAATCTGCTAGAATTACTTCTTTTTTCTGATTTAATCTACCTCCGATTTATTTTCCATCGAACTTCGCTCTCATTGAAATCGCATGAGCAGTTATGGTAGCAAAATTTTCTCACCTAAGTTCAATATTTGAAGTAAAGATGAGTGATCTCAAAACCGGTTTAGCTTCCAACCTTTGAAATCATCTTAAAGCATTTATAGCCAAAAGCATCATCGAATACTGAGCAGTCACCATGGATCTAAAGACCATCAAAGCTTTTTCAAGACGTTATAACCACAGCCATAGATCGTGACCGTAGAAACCAATAACTCAGAAACCGTAGCCAACGCAGGACGTGGATGATTTTCGTGTTCTCTCCGTTTAGAACTTTTTAAGGAATCTATCGAGGAGTTTCTTCTTATCTAAAATGGCTTCCACGATCTTGCCTTCACTAACTATCTTCTCAGCGATCTCCTTTGGAACCTTAAGCGATTGTGAAATCAAGTTTATAATCAACTCCGTGGCCTTTGAGTAGCCTATATCTTTTAAAGCTTTTGCAGCTTCGATTTTAACATCCAAACTTTCATCCTTCCTCACAACTTCAAGCAGAGCATCTATCATCTTTGGATCTCCGATCCTCTTTAAAGCTCTAACAACTTCAATTCTGACATCGACGTCCTCATCGCTGAGAGCTTCTATCAAGGCATCAACCGCATCCTTAGCCTTCAAATCACCCAACGCTCTGGCTGCTCTTCTCCTGATGGAAACATCGTTATGTCTTAAAGCCTTAATCAAACCGGCTACATCCTTCTTTTCCTTTAACTTCTCGACGTTCGGCTTAAAGAACAACATTACTGATTGTTTAAATCTATCAGTAATAAGCTTTGCCGTTAATATTTTAATCGAACCGATAGAAATTTCTACGTGAAACTCATCGCCGTATCGGTTTATGGCTTGGATAAACCTGGGATAATCTACGGTATCTCGAAGGTTTTGGCTGACAACAACGTGAACATAGTTGACATCGAGCAGAACGTACTTCAAGGGTTGTTCGTCATGTTCATCATAGGCGATGCCGAAAGATGCAAGGTTTCCATAAAAGAACTCAAAAAACAGCTTGAAGAGAAGGGAAGGGAGTTAGGTGTTCATGTCCATTTAACCCCGTTCGTCAAGCCCAAGCAGAAGGAGAAGGATCTGTATGTGATAACGGTTCTGGGCAAGGATAGGGTTGGAATAGTTAGAGACATAACAAAGATACTGCTCGAACATAACGTGAACATCGAAAGAACAACGTTGACGGCAAGGGACAAACTCATCTCGATAGAGTTCGTCGTCGACATAGGTGATGCGGATCCGGATGAGATAAAGAGACAGCTTAAGGAAGAGGTGGAAAGTTACGGTTTGGATGTAGTGATCCAACCTTACTCCATCTTCAAGCGGGAGAAGAGGTTGATAGTGTTTGACATGGATTCTACCATCGTGGATGCCGAGATAATCGACGAACTTGCGAAAGCTGCCGGAGTTGAGAGAGAGGTGAGGGAAATTACAAAGAAGGCCATGGAGGGAAAGTTGGATTACAAGCAAGCTTTGATCGAGCGTGTTAAACTGCTCAAAGGTCTGCCGGTTGAAGTTCTCGAGAAGATATATAACCAGATCGAACTTACAGAGGGTGCCAAGGAGTTGATTCAAGCTTTAAAAAGGGCAGGCTACAAAATCGCACTTGTCAGCGGAGGATTCACTTACTTCACCGAGAAGCTCAAGAAGGAACTTGGCTTGGATTACGCGTTTGGAAACGAGCTCGAAATAGAGAATGGGAAGTTAACTGGAAGACTCAAAGGCAGGATCATCGATGCTGAGGAGAAGGCAAGGATAATAGAAGAGCTTGCAAAGAGGGAAGGGATCGGCAAGGAGAACATCGTTGCAGTTGGAGACGGAGCTAACGATAGGATAATGATAGAAAACGCTGGTTTGGGTATAGCATTCAACGCTAAGAAGGTGTTGAAGGAAGTGGCAGACGGTACACTCTCCAAAGAAAACTTGATCGGTTTGGCGAGCATTCTGAAGTTGCCTGAAGAGTTTAAGAAGAGGATATAGTGCTAAATCGGTATTGATACTCCGCTGGCTAAGGATTAGTTCAGTAAACCAACTTAACCCATAGGACGGTTTCGATATCTTCAATTCCAGCCCTTCTCACAACGGTAGCTAGAACATCTCTTGAATTCTTGAAGTTTTTCCTTCTATGGAAAACAACGACACCCATCTTACCACCAAACAATTCAAAACCCCTAACGCTCGCTTTGAAAATAGCTAAATCATCCTTCAGCAGTAGAGATGCAAAATGCATCTCCTCAAGCATCGAAGGTTTGACTATCATGGCGTTGTCCGTCCCGAGTAGCCAGAGGTCATACTCAGACAAAATCTTGTAGTTTCTCAGGTTTAGTAGTCCGAAGAATGCGTTTGAACGGATGCAGGAGACTATGGGTATACCCTCATCCATAGCTTCTTTCAACAATCTCTCTTCAGCCATGTTCATGTGTATTATCAGATCGGGCTTAAGTGCCAATGCAGGTTCGACATCTTTGCTATCCTTCTCACCAGCATGGATTGCAAAGATCTTACCACGCTTTTTTGCAACCTCTCTCAGTTCTTCCAAAAATCTATAGTCGTGATCCCTCGTTGAGCTCATCCCGAAACCCAAAGCCTGATCCAAAAGTTTTTCCGCCTCATCCAAGCTTGAAGGTCTTGCCAGTGGTAGACTGATCCCTCTATCGTCAGCTTTTTTGAGCAAATTTAGTCCCTTGGTTCCGCCTTCCCTAAAATCGAGTAAAGCCGTAGTTCCACTTTCAAACGCGATTTTTATCGAATTTCTCATTCCTTCGATCAGTTCATCGTCACTCGATTCCGCCAAAACTCTAAATTTGTATCCGTTTGGAGCCACAAGCTCCTCTAGGCTCTTAAACGGCGGATCTTTGGCTATGGAATCACCCAAATGGGTATGAGCGTTGAAAAAGGTTGGAGCGAAGACGAAATTCGGTTCACATTTACTCTCTTCAAATTTGGCCTCATCTCTCTCAATTACCAGCTCACCCCTCAAGATCTCTCCATCGGGCGTTATCAGTTCTCCTCTCATGCAACCACCTAAACGGTTATATTTTGTGTCGTTTAATGCAGGAACATGGGTAGAAAGATAACTTTAACTTTGCATGACTTTGAGAGGTGGTTGAGGGATAGGGGATACGACAAGAGGATGGGTGAGCAGAACCTTAGGCTTTTCTTGGATATGGGTTTAGCTGGGCTGTTCTTCCTGAACAGTGCACTCCTGATGGGCTACATATTTTCATCCCTCGGATTGCCTTCGGAGAGGATATCCGATAAGGTCAGATTTGAAGTTGGAAGGAAGGTAAAAGATATCAAGGCTAGCAGAGATTATTTGGAAATCGAGATAGGCTAAATCAAATCGACTACCTTCAGATCCAAGACGTACCTGTAAACGCGTGGGGCAAAGCTACCACATGCTTTGACTTTCTCAATTTCAACTATCATCCCGTGTTTTCTGAACAGATCCTTCACCTTTCTTGGCAATATCTCATCTTCCTCCTCCTCTCCAGCGAACGTGTAGTAGTGGACGTAACTTCCAACCTTAACCTTTTCTCTGAGCAGGTAAACGAAATCTTCGGCAGAGTAGGGAGCGGGCATCAGAATTCTGTCAAATCTACCTTCAAGCTTTGGAACTACATCTCTAACATCTCCCTCATAGACTTTGACGATATCCTGCACCTTGTTCAGCTCGATGTTCTTACGGAAGTACTCTACAGCCTTTGGATTTATCTCAACCCCTATAACCTCCTTTGGCTTTGCAAGCTTTGCAATCACTATCGCGTAAGGGCCTACGCCGGCGAACATGACAAGTATTCTCTCGCCAGGCTTTACAAGCTTAGCAATTCTCTCCCTTTCCCCAGAAAGCTTTACGGAGTAATAGACCTTGGTAGGATCGACCAGAAATCTGCATCCGTGCTCTTTAACAATCGTTTCCGTTTCGCTGCCGTATATCGGTTCATACTTTGCAACTCTGAAGATTCCTTCAACCTCTCCAACTTTCCTCAAGATCGTCTTCACATGCTTGTGCTTGCTTAGAATGGCTTGAACGATCAGATCTTTCAGATGCATAACGTCATCCGGCAGATTGATTAAAACGACATCTCCAATTATTTCAAAGCTCCTTGTCACCTTCTTAAGCTCCTCATCACTCACCTTTCCCTTCAAAGCCTCCTTGATGCCCACCTATAGATTTTAACTTCATCGAAATAAAAACATTAACCGAATTTGGTTGTATTTAAGTTGTTTCACCGCGGGGCATATTTACAGTGTCCAATTGCATATATCGTTTGCACAGATTATTCCCGATATGACGACAGCTTCAATTCCACCACCTGGAAATGTGGATGCACCTGCCAGATACAAGCCTTCTATCGGTGTCTTGAAGTAAGGCCTTTTGGTACCGATCGACTGATCGAAAGCATACATTGCACCCTCTGGCATCGATGTGTACCTCTCAAAAGTCTTTGGTGTTGCCGCATCCTGAACGATCACATGCTTGCTTAAATCTGGAATGATCTTTTCGGCCTTTCTAATTAGTTTTTCGGCAAATTCCCTCTTCTTCTGCAGATACTTTTCTGTTCCTCTCTCTGGAAAATCATGATAGTTCGCCAACGTGATTATCGTTACGCTCGCCTTTCCACTTGGTGCCAAGCTTGGATCGGCGTTCGAATTTATCACAACGTGGTATCCATCATCCAAATCTACGATGATCGTCGGATATTTGGTAAGATCCATATCTACCCCCAAAAATACGGCAAAGCATGATGGAGACATCCTTAAGCTTTTGATGTATTCGATAAATTTAGCATCCAGATGCTCTTCTCCGATGAGTTCCAAGAAGGTTGTTTTTGCGTTTGTATTTGCCACGACAATCGGAGCATTGTAAACTTTGTTTCCAACCTTCACACCTCTAACCTTTCCGTTCTCAACAAGTATCCTGTCCACCCTATGCCTTACCAAGACCTTACCACCGTGATTTTCGATAAAATCCTTCAAGACGTTTGCAAACCTCTGTGCCCCTCCCTTTGGGAAGTAACCCCCGTGAATGTAGTACGAAACCACGGCAGTAAGTGCGCTGCTTGCAGAGATTTTATCCGGCTTGGCTCCTACGTAACCCAACAGAGCACAGAGTAAGGACTTTAGATCCTCATTCCTAAAGAACTCATCGAGCTTCTGCTTAAACGTCTTGTTCATCCAGTCGTAGAAGGGTGGATGTACCTTAGGATAATTCAAGAGCTTTTTAGCTCCGAAAACTTTAACTATTAGTTCCGCTGGTAAGGGAACACCATAGACTTCAGCCTCTTTATAGCACTCCTCGTAAGCTTTTTTAGCTTCGTCGAAAAAGGCTTGAACGTTCTCCATTTCTTCCGGAAACATATCTGAAAGTTTTCCCATGAATTCCTCCAGATCTCGAGCTTCGATTTCCTTACCCTTAAATACGTATCTTACGGTATTCCTAACAAACAGTTCCTCTTTTTCAAGCCCGAGTTCCTTGAGAAGGTAAGCAACGGGCCCTCTTTCCCACAGACCGCTTACATCCGATACACCAGCATTGAAGATGAATTTTCCCCTTTTGAATGACGTGCAGTAGCCTCCAACCTGATGATGTTGTTCCAAAACTAAAATTCTGTAGCCTCTCTTTGAAAGCAAAGCCCCACAAGCTAAGCCGCCGATACCAGAGCCGACAATGATGACATCGTATTCTCTCTTTGGCCTTTTAGGATTAACTTCGACTCTCCAATCACATTTCTTAAGTCCCCTTATAGCAAGGTAGCCAACGATCTTCTTGGGAAAGATCGTTGAGAAAATAACGCCTACGGCAATCAGTGTGTTTGAAAGTATCATGGATAGCGGTCTAGCTAAAAACAGAAAAATGATAGCGTT
>CAYMEG010000079.1:0-5966 GCA_964389535.1 uncultured archaeon
TTCACATCGATCCCTATATCTGTCATTCCAGCTTCAACGAGCTCATCTATGTAGTCCTCCGTTAGAATCGAACCGTTTGTATCCACGTGTAACCTCGCATCTGGATTAAGTTTTCTGAGTTCTTTGAGATATTCAACAAGCCATCTTCTGTTTAGGGTACATTCCCCACCAGAAATTGCAATTCTTTCAACACCGTATCTATACCTCAATTTGGTCATTATCATCGCCGTATCTTTGGGTGTCAGCGGTGGTTCCTTTCCGCAGTAGGTCGTTGTCCAATTCTGGCATTGAGGGCATCTGAAGTTGCAACCGCAAGCGAAACATGCGACTTCGACGTAGCCAAAGCCTTTGATCCACCAAGGAGTTCCAACCCCACCGACTGTATGCCCCATAAAGCCGTGAACCAACCTTTTAGGTGTTTCTTCGAATTCGGTTTCTATAACCATACCGTCTCTAACGGGTGTAACGCAACTGGGCTTTAGTTCACCATCGATCTTTACGGCACAGCTCCAACATCCACCTACCTCGCAGGGGGCAAATATCTTACCCTCTTCTGGAAATTTGGTAAATTCGTAGCCGATAAATTCCAGTGCGGTCTTAACGGTAACCTTAGCCGGAACCGAATACTTTTCTCCATCCACCTCTATCGTGATGTATTCATCGATCTCCCTCTCTTCAAGCTTAACGGCCTCATATGGACATGCGATGTAGCAGGCCTTACAGCCTATACATTCATCCGGCGAAGGACAGACGTAGGTTTTGCAGAAGTCACATTCGATGCATCTATCGGTTCTGACGGCTCTATAGAACTTCATAACTAATACTCTTTTAACATATCTACATACCGATCGAAGAAGAAGTATGTGTCATGAGGGCCGGGGGAGGCTTCGGGATGGTATTGTACCGTTATGAGTGGAAACTCCTTATGCCTTAGACCCTCAACCGTGTAATCGTTCAGATTTATCTGTGTGACCTCCAAGCCCGTTCCATCCAAGGTTTTCTCATCAACCGCAAAACTGTGATTCTGACTTGAGATGAAAACCCTGCCGGTTTCAAAATCCTTCACGGGCTGATTAGCTCCTCTATGGCCGAACTTCAGCTTGAAAGTCTTCGCACCCAATGCTAAAGCTGTAAGCTGATGACCCAAGCATATTCCCGCCATCGGAACCCTTCCTACCAACTTCTTTATCGTTTCGATCGTAGGCTTAACTCTGGCCGGATCACCCGGGCCATTTGAGATAAAAACTCCATCGGGATTAAATTCGAGGATCTTCTCGGCTGGGTAGTTGTATGGGACGAGTGTAACGTTGACTCTTCTCTTCAGAAGCTGTCTGATTATGCTCATCTTAACTCCACAGTCGATCAGGATTACCTCGTACTTCCCTCCATCAGCTTCGAACCTCTTTGGCTCTTTCACGCAAACCTTATCAACTAAATCCTTCTCAGTGATCGGTGCAATCCTCTTAGCTCTTTCGATCAACTCTTCTCTATCCAGATCATCTCCAACGGCTAAAATTGCATTCATGGCACCGTAAATTCTGATCTTCTTTGTAAGCATCCTCGTGTCCACACCTTCAATACCAGGAACACCGTACTCCTTGAGAAGCTCATCGACGCTCATCTCGCTCCTCCAATTGCTTGGCTCTTTGCATAACTCTCTAACAACGAATCCCTCCACCTTAACTCCATCGCTTTCAAAATCTTCCCTGCAAACACCGTAATTTCCTATGAGAGGATACGTCATCATGAGGATCTGACCAGCATAGCTGGGATCTGTTAGAGCTTCAACGTAGCCGGTCATCGAAGTATTGAAGACGAGTTCACCTTCAACGGTTTTTTCAGCTCCGAATGATATTCCTTCAACGTATGTGCCATCCTCAAGAACCAAAGCAGCTTTCATCTTATCTAGCTTGCCATTGCAGTTTTTTAGTTTTTTGCTTCAGATTGAGAATAATATATCCCATAATGCATAGTTTGGCTTGGGTTCAATCTTGATGTATTAGATAAATCAGTGAATGGAAAAAAATTTATATAGTTCTTAGTATAACTAAATAGCTATTAGGAGGTGAGAATATATGGTAGAGGAATTGACCGAGAAGGATGAGAAGATCGTGAAATTGTTGGCTGAGACTGGATTAAATAAGAACATAGCCAAGGTCATCGTTTTCCTCTCAAAGGTAGGCGAGGCAATCTCAAGAGATATTGAAAGGGCAGCAAATCTCAGACAGCCAGAGGTTAGCTTGGCGATGAAGGAGTTGAAGGAATGGGGATGGGTTAAGGAGAGAGAACTGAAGAAGAAAGGAAAGGGTAGACCTCTGAAGAGTTACAAGCTTACGATGGATCTGAAGGAGATTGCTAAAGAGCTGATTGAGAAGAAGAGAGAGGAGATCAAGAGAATCGAGAAGGATTTGGAGGAGCTTGAAAAACTGGTTGGTTTGAAGTAACTTTTAAACCATCAACATTTTATACCTTTGCTAACGCATGACAATATGCAGTGCTTTGGTATCATAGGTTATCCCATCGGGCATTCCGTTTCTCCAGCAATGCACAACGCCGCATTCAAACATCTTGGATTGAATGCAATCTACCTAAAGTTTGAAGTTAAGCCCGAAGATTTAAGAGACGCAATTTTTGGAGCTAAAGCTTTAGGTTTTAAAGGATTTAACGTCACGATTCCTCATAAGGAGGCCGTTCTGGAGTTCGTTAAGCCAGTTGGTATAGCCAAAAGGATCGGAGCCGTGAACACCATAGATATTCCGAAGCTTGAGGGATACAACACCGACGCTTACGGAGCTTTGAAGGCTTTGGAATCCGCCGGAGTTGATGTCGAAGGGAAGATTGCACTTGTAGTCGGAGCTGGCGGAGCTGGGAGGGCTATAGCATTTATTTTAGCTGAGAAAGGTGCTACGGTTATAGTTACAAATCGAACTAAATCGAGGGGTTTGAAGTTGGCCGAAGACGTCAGAAAGGTCGGGGATTGCATATTCTATCCGTACGATCGACTTGAAGATTTAAGGGGTAAGATAGACATGATAATCAATGCAACACCTCTGGGTATGAAGGGTTTTGAACAAAAGTTACCCGTTCCTGAATCGATAATTGAAAACGTCGTTGTTTTTGATACCGTATACAATCCATTGGAAACTCTGCTAATAAAAACGGCAAAGAAGAAAGGTTGTAAGGTTGTATATGGCATAGATATGCTAGTTTATCAGGGGGCTGAGGCTTTTAAGATTTGGACGGGGTTGGAAGCTCCGGTGGAAGTTATGAAGAAGGCGGCGCTGGAAGCTTTACGTTAAACTTCTATTTTGCTGTTCACATAAATCTTGAGGTCATCTAAAATTTGGGGCATGTTTCTGATCTTTGGTATGAACAGCCTGCTTACAATTTTATCCTTAAATCTTTCACAATCGATATCGAGTATAACGTCACAGATATCCATGACCGTGCTTACGATCGTCTGAGGGTGAACATTTTTAATCATATATATAAAAAATAAATTTTTTGTATGTTTTGAGGCTATATATAACTTGTTTATTAACCACTCCTTCAAACCGACGCTAACGTTCAGCTTGAAGAAGAACGAGATCGTATCGAATATAACATTGTAGTCTCCTCTATCATTCTGCAATATTCTTGAAAGATTGTAATCAACGAAATCAAATATTTCCTTATCTCTGAAATTATCTTCTACTACAAATTGACCGTATTCGTTCAAATAGTATTGGGTAAAGACATCTATGAACTCAACGTTTTCCGTGTCCAAACCTATGTTCTCCATGTTTTCTCTTATAAACTGTGACGGTCTCGAAGTATTAAAATAGTACGTTTTCCTTGCAGTTGCGATTTGATACAGAAATATCTCGGGCATACTCATAGGATTTGCATAGATGCAAACTAAACTTCCCTCAGGCAGACCGCCGTTAAGCTTGCAGTCTATCATCTCAATTCCTGTTGATTTAACCTTGGTGTATCGTTTGAAATTATTTCTACTAATCATGATTATAATCACCAACAAATATGTATTCCAGCTAGCAATATTAAATTTTCGATCAAATGATCATTTGGTCATTTTTATAATCTTATTTCAACGATATTCTTATAAATAGAATCCGTAACTTTTGAAGTATGGAGTTTAAGGTTGTAATATCGGATCCAGCAACAGGTAAAGCTTATCAGAAGGTTGTAAGCGGAGCTAATGCAAACAAGCTTATAGGTAAGCAGATTGGTGACATCATAAACGGAACACTCGTAGATCTCCCACCAGACTACGAGCTACAGATCACCGGCGGTAGTGACAAGGACGGCTTTCCAATGAGACCGGACATCCCCGGAACTGGCAGAAAAAGAATACTGCTTTCAGGTGGCGTAGGTTACAGGCCGAGGGAGAAGGGAGTCAGAAAGAAGAAGACTGTGAGGGGTAGAGTTATTTCGAGGGACATCGTTCAGATAAACATGAAGGTCGTCAAGCACGGAAAAATTCCGCTTGAGGAATTCTTTAAGAAGAAGGAGGAAGAATCGGAAGAGTGACATGGGGCTCCTAGATAACAAGAAAAGAGCGAGGATTTTCTACAAATACTTTTCTAAAGTATACGACTTTATCAATCCGATCTTCTATTCTGAAGAGATGCGTAAAACCGTAGTCGATATGGCCGAAGTGAAGCCGGGAGATTTCGTGCTTGAAGTTGGTTGTGGAACTGGATTTACAACGTATGAGATCGTTAGAAGGATTGGAGAGGAAAACGTTGTAGCAGTTGATCTAACGCCAGAACAGATGCGAAAGGCTATTGCAAAGTTTCCCTCAACTACATTCATTAGGGGAGATGCCGAAAGCTTGCCTTTTAAGGATAACACGTTCGATGCATCTATCTCTGCCGGGAGTATAGAGTACTGGCCACATCCAGCCTTGGGAATTCAGGAGATGGCAAGGGTAACGAAGCCAGGCGGAAGGGTGGTAATTCTAGCCCCGAGGAAGCCTGATAATCCAATCGTTAGGAAATTTGCCGAATCCATAATGTTGTTTCCTTCAACACAGCAATGTGTAGCTTGGTTTTTGAAGGCTGGGCTTGAGGACATTAGGTACGTTGAGATGGGGCCCTACTTCTTCTGGAGTAAACTCGTGGTTATAATATCCGGTAGGGTGCCAAAATAGCTCAGTGGAGGCCGATCAGTCCGGGGCATTTCATCACAGCCGTACAATTATAGACGTCTTCTGATTATATCCTTGGTGCCGCAAACATTAATCAAGTAAAACAAATCTGATGTATGGAGTTCTACAAGGTTGATGTTTTCACGGACAAGCCTTTGAGGGGTAACCCTGCGGCGGTAGTTTTAGGTATGCTCGAGGACGAGATTATGCAAAGCTTGGCTTTTGAATTAAATATTTCAGAGACAGTTTTTATTGAAAAACGGGGCGATGTTTTTCATCTAAGGTACTTCACACCTAACACAGAGGTCGAGTTCTGCGGGCATGCAACCATCGGCGCCTTTTATATCTTAAAGCTTAAGGGTTTGAAGGACGGGGTGTATGGGGCGATTACGAAAGCTGGAGAGATCGAAGTTGAAGTTGAAGATATGATCTGGCTTAAGGTCGTTGAGCCGAAGATGATTGAATCTGAGCTGAATGGATTGGAGGACATAGCTGGGGTGAAAATTTTAGATTCTGCAGTAGTTGACGTTGGAATTAGAATCGGCCTAGCAGAGATTGAAGATTTTGAAAGCTTGATGAAACTGAAGCCAGACCTAAGGCTTGCAGAGTTCTGCAGAGATAGGGCTATAGTTGGTGTTCACTTTTATACTTTCGATTCAAAATTTGACGCTTGTACAAGATTCTTCGCCCCAGCAGTGGGAATTCTGGAGGATCCCGCTACTGGGACGGCAAATTCAGCTTTAGCCTACCATCTAAACTCAAGCGGTAGGCTTGCAAAGAAGTACTATAAATTTGAGCAGGGTCACGCCTTAAAGAG
>CAYMEG010000080.1:0-5896 GCA_964389535.1 uncultured archaeon
TTTTTATTTCGTCCATTATCTTTTTTACAACCTTCGGTATAGCATTCCTGACTTTAGAAGAACAACGATCCCCAATACTCAGATCTTCAGCCTCAATTGCGAAAATTTTGATATCTTTGGGCATCTTATCACCAAAGATTGTATATCCAAGTTTTATAGTCGTTGCGAGAGGGATCGAATGTGTATTCAGGAGCGGAGCAGTATCTAGGTCGTCAACACTGAGTTCGTATATCGTACCCGGCTCGCCTCCAGTACTTATAGCATCAACGATTATCGCCTTATCGTAGCCCAATATCACATCCAAAATTTCAAAACCGGTTGTCGGTGATATTGCAGTATCGACACCCGTTACTTTTTGCAACTCTTCGACTACTCTGATTCCAACGGAGTCATCCCTAACGATGGGATTCCCAATTCCAACTACGATAACCATCATACCTTCACCCTTTCGATTAAAACGTACCTGTTTTTACCTTCAGAATCCTTATAAACGAACAACTGTTTCTTTCTAACGTTTTGGGCTAGTCTCACTGCCCTTGCAATTTCGAACATCGGCATCCTTCTATCGTCCACGATCGTAACCAGATACTCCGAGTGAGGTAGATCCTCAGCGCTTCTGACTTCCTCGTAAACCCTAAAGTCACTTCCAAACTTAAATCCCGTCTTGACGACGAAATTTCTAAGCTTTAGATCTTTGTAGACTTCAAATCTTCTATCGAAGTTCGGATCGAAAGATCTGGCGATATCCCTAAGATCTTCAACCGATAACTTTTCATCAGAATACACCTCAAGAACCCCCATCTCCATCAAGTATACTCCCTCCAAAAGAGATAGACTTACCAAACCGTCCTTGATGCTTCCATAGAAAAATCTTTCAAATATTTCGGTATCCTCAGTCAAAATTCGATCTTTAACGAGATAACCCTTTATCTTACCTATCCTCTCGAACTGATTGCCCTTAACGTCAACCTCCTCGACCTTATAGTACGTAACCTCATTTTCCTCATCCACAACTGCAAGAACCAAATTTTCAACGTTTTTTTTCGCAATCTCGGCTATCGAAACCATTTTCGATTCCGCAATAGGCAGAAATACGTACTTCGCAACTAAATAACCTTCGAGCGGTTTGACCTTGTATCCTCTTATTCTCAAATCCTCATAGGCGTAGTAAAAAGGAATAAAATCTTCATTCAATGAAACAGCCCAATTGAAAAGCTCTGAAATCTTAAGTCTCTCACCATTCATCAAAACTTTAACCTTATTTTTTACAGCCAAGTAAACGACTTCAACAGGATGAAGATATATCCTTCCACCTTTTTTAATTCCAAAGCCTCTTTTCTCCAAATTTTTTGAATATGACGTGTATGCCTGCCCTTTGTCGATGATTATCTCCATCGTTAAAATGTTGAAAGTAAGATATTTGACCGTAACGCTATTATCAATTCACACGGACTATCTAAAGTGTTCGTTCCGATCAAGTTGAAGAAGAGAGATGGGAAGATCGTCTATGAGAGAGAAGATGTCAAAAAGATACTGCCAGAATGCGAGATAATCGTCAATCCAGTTGAACCGATAAATCTCCCCAAGAACATCACAAGATTCCTTGAAATCGATTTTTCTCCTATCGTGATCAAACCAAACGGTGTTGAAACTATCTATCTGAAATTTCCAATAGAGATAGGAGTTTTCGCTAAAGATGGTGACAGGATGATAGTCATCGATGTCTTTGCATTTGAAAAACCGAAGTATACGCTTTACGGAGATCCAAAGAACGGTGTTGTATGCAGATGGTTTCAGAGTGACGTTTACTACGAAATTCCAGAGGTCGATCCGTCGAAGCATGGTGTCCTAAAGCTAGTCATTAAGAACGGCAAGGATTGGGCCGAAGTTGGAAAGGTCGTTTTGGATTGCTACGCCATGAAGATATATTACGACAAGTTCGCATCCTGCTGGGCTGAGATGAAGATTTTGAGCAAGATCTCAGCGGAAACTACCTTTATCGACAAACCAATAGCGGAAGGAATGAAGAAGGCTGCCGAACTCTACACTACAAGAAGGTTGATGGGTAAATCGTTTATAATGGAGTGGGGATTGATATGATTGAAATAAACGGCGATAGGATAGAAGGAGCGATACTATTTGCAATCGTAGTCGCTCTTGGCATCATCGTGGCAAGAATAGTCAGTATGAACGTTCGGAGGTCTTTAGCTGAAAAGGTTCCAGCAAACGAGCTAAATTTAATTTTGAAGGTTGTGAATTTTAGCATCATCGCAATTTTCGCATTGATTGCCCTACCATTTTTGGGGGTCGATCTGTCAGGGTTAATAGCTGCAGGTGGCTTTGCTGGGCTTGTCGTTGGCTTTGCAAGCAGAAGCGTAGTTGCTAATTTAGTTTCAGGGATATTTTTATTGGTTGAGAGACCGATAAAGATCGGAGATCAGGTTAAGGTTGGTGATGTTGCCGGATTCGTTGAAGACATACACATACTATCGACGATCATAAGAACGTACGATGGTCTTTTCGTTAGAATCCCAAACGAAAAGCTGTTTACGTCAAACATAGTAAATTTGATCGTAAACCCGGTTAGAAGACTTGAATACATCGTAGGAATCAGTTACAAAGATGATGCAGAGAAGGCGATCGAGATCATAAGGAGAGTCGTTGAAGATCATCCTTTCGCTTTAAAAAATCCCGAACCGACCATATTTGTCGATGAGCTGGGAGAGAGTAGCGTTAATATAGTCGTAAGGGTTTGGTGTCCTTCGTCGGTATGGTTCGATGTTAAGACCGAACTGCTTTGGAAGATAAAGATCGAACTCGAAAAAGCTGGAATAGAGATTCCGTTCCCGCAGAGGGTTGTCTGGCTTAGGAGGGATAGGAATGAGCCTGGAAAGGATGTTCCTGCATGAGAAGACTGTTGAGATTATGCTTAAGATATTGGAAGCTGAGGAAAACGGAAAAAACGTTTATCCTCTAATAATTTCGAAGGAGATTGGATCCCCCTACAGCTACATCTCAAAGGTTCTAAGCGAGTTCGAAAGAAATGCTCTAATTGAAAGCGAAGTCAAGGGAAGAATAAGAATTGTAAGATTTACTGAGGACGGAAGAAAGATCGCAGAGTTGCTGAGAAGGCTAAGAGATGAGCTTAGAAAGGACTTCGTTGCTAGGAAGAAACTTTCTATTTTAAGGGAGATAGTCAACAACGTCAAAAACGATGGAAACGTTTTCAGAGTCCTTGCACCGGTCATCGCAGAGCTTGAGGAGTTGAAGAATTCGTATGATGTGGAAGTCGTTGAAGAGGCTAAAAACTTGGAAAAGGTGATAGATCGAATTTTGGGTGATAGGTATGGATGATCTGCTCAAGATCGTAGAAAGCTTTAGAGAAGACATGGTCAGGGTAATGTGTGATCTAATCGAGATCAGAGCCATTAGTCCAGATGTTGGTGGAGAAGGTGAATTTGATAAGGCCGAATACCTGATGAAGTTGCTTAAGGACTTTGAAGTTGAGAGGTACGATGCAAAGGATGAAAGGGCTAAGGGTGGAATAAGACCGAACATAGTAGCTAAAATAGATGGAGAAAGCGATAGAACCGTTTGGATTGTTTCTCATATGGATGTAGTGCCCGAAGGAGATATCTCACTCTGGCAGACTCCTCCCTTTAAGGCTGTGGTTAGAGATGGAAAGATATACGGAAGAGGAGCTGAAGACAACAATCAAGCGATAGTCAGCTCGCTTTTCGCTGGAAAAGCTATATTGAAATATGGAAAAACTCCAAAGCTTAGCTTTGGACTGGTCTTCGTTTCGGATGAGGAAACTGGAAGCAGATTTGGTATACAGCATCTGCTAAGGCAGAACGTCTTTAAGAAGGAAGATCTGATCGTTGTTCCAGATGCCGGAAGTGAGAAGGGAGATGAGATCGAAATAGCTGAGAAGAGTATATTATGGCTTAAGTTTAAGGTGCACGGAATACAATCCCATGCAAGCACACCGAAGCTGAACGCTTGCAGGAGGGCTATGAGGTTTTTGCTCGAATTAGATGAAGAACTGCATAAGAGATTTAACGCAAAGAATGAACTCTTCAGTCCACCATACTCCACCTTCGAGCCAACTAAGAGGGAAAAGAACGTCGATAATGTCAATACGATCCCAGGCTTGGATGTAAGTTACATGGACTGCAGAATACTGCCCGAATACGATGTCAATGAAGTTCTTAAGGTTGTTGAGGAAGTTAAGAGGAGGTTCGAGGAGAGGGATGGAAAGCCTATAGAGATCGAGATCGTCCAGAAGGAGAGCTCACCACCGACTCCAGAGAACAGCGAAGTAGTTCTAAAGCTTAAGAAGGCTATAAAGATCGCCAGAGGTATCGATGCAAAGGTCGTTGGAATCGGTGGAAACACGTGCGCGGCTTTCTTTAGAAAGGCTGGATTTCATACAGCCGTTTGGGGTACCTTCGTCGGCAACGCACACAAGCCGAACGAATACTGCTTAATTAACAACATTGTGAATGATGCGAAGGTCTTTGCAATTTTACCTTTCGTTGAATGATCGGTTTTCGATCGTAACAACAGAAAAAGATAATATGACGGAAAAGCATTAAGCTCTATAAGGCCACTTTATTAGCCAAGCTCATAGATCTCTAGATCCTCGTATATCGGGCCAGAGGATGTCAAGGTGCTCTTCTTGAGCTTAAACTCTTTAACATCCATCCAACCGAAATCCTCGTTCATGTATGGTTCTAAAGCCTGAAGAAGTCTTCTCTTATCTTCAGCAGCGATCTTTTTAACCCTTGCAATCGTCGCATGAGCGACGAACTCCTTATCTCTCTTAAAACCAAGCTTCTTCATCAAATTTCCAACTAAATCAGCGAGTTTTGATATCTCCTCCTTACCCTCCTCAACCCCAACCCATATAACCCTAACCTGCCCAGCAGATGGAAAGAAACCGACACCCTTGAGGTGTAGCTTGAAGGGCGCAGTCTTAACCTCCCTGAGTTTCTCCTTAACTACCTCTACTCTTCTATCTGGAACCTCACCCAAGAACATCAGGGTTATGTGCAGATTCTCCTTCTCGACGGGCTTAACTCCCCTAAACTTTCCGACAAGCTGGCATAGTTCATTCAACCTCTCTCTAATCTCTTCACTCATATCAACGGCAACGAACAGCCTCATAGCTTGAAATCGTTTGTAGCTTTAAATTTATTTTGCGACGCAAACATTTATTAACTCAAGTTAGAACGCTTAAGAGATGGCATCGTCGATGTATGCTTACATCAGAGATGCTTGGAAGAGACCTTGGGAAGGTTACATCGGTCAACTGATGTGGGAAAGATTGCAGAAATGGCGAAGGGAGCCAGCTATAGTTAGAATCGAACGCCCAACAAGATTGGATAGGGCAAGAGCCCTCGGCTACAAGGCTAAGCAGGGAATAATAGTTGTCAGAGTTAGAGTTAGGAGGGGCGGAAGAAGAGCTACGAGGCCGAACAAGGGTAGGAAGACGAAGAACCTCATGGTAAATAGAAAGACTCCAAAGAAGAATCTTCAGTGGATAGCAGAGGAAAGGGCCGCAAGGAAGTACCCGAACATGGAAGTTCTCAACTCCTACTGGGTTGGAGAGGACGGTAGATACAAGTGGTTCGAAGTAATCTTAGTTGACAGAGATCATCCGGCGATAAAGTCCGATCCTCAGCTCAACTGGATCTGCAACAAGCGTGGCAGGGTATTCAGAGGACTTACATCTGCGGGAAAAAGAGCCAGAGGCCTTAGAAGAAGAGGTAGAGGAGCAGAGAAGATTAGACCATCCCTCAGAGCAAACTTTAGAAGAAAAGAGGAGGAAGATTAATTTTAAAAATTACTCCTTGATACTGAAGAATGCTACGGCCGACAGTACATTTGAAAT
>CAYMEG010000081.1:0-5825 GCA_964389535.1 uncultured archaeon
CAGCCTGCCTGTAATAGTCTTCTGGCGATTTAGCGTAGAAGAACGCCCTCTCAAGTGGATTCTTGGCCTGCTGAACCTTAACTACAACCAACCTGTCAATTTCCTCAGGTGATTTGAACTCCTTGGGAATCCTGATTCCAGCCTTCTTAAGGAGGTAATACTGCCCCCTTTCGTAATCCCTCTCCTCAGCCCTAAGGAGATATCTGTTTCCATAAATAGGAACTTCGAATTCGTTCTCAATTCCATCGTAGCCAACGTAAACCGCAAAGCTTCGGTTTGGTATGAAAATCGTGTTAAGCTCCCTTAACCTTTCCTGAACATCCTCATTCAGCATGTCCCTAAACCTTTCGACAACTATGAACTCATCGTACAGATGGCGATTGTACTTCGTGTAAAGCTTGTCTCTGCCCTTTTGCACGATTATGGCTGTCTTAAATCCCCACGCTTTCGCTGACATTCCGATTTCCTTCGCTGAATGGGAGCCAAATATTCCGATTGTGACATCCTTGTAATCTTCCACGAGCTTCCTAACCTTTTTAGTCATGTCTGCCATGATTTAAATTAGCCTGTGCCCGATAATTATTTGTTATGCTAACCCAAGAACCTCCTCACGTAAGCTGCCCTAACAATTTTTTCCTCATCGAGTTTGTCCAAATTTCTGATTATCTCATCCGTAACCTCCTTATGCTCCTCGTTGATCTCGTAATCTATTCTATCAACTATCAAACGCTTGGCAACTTCATTTGGCAGAATATTTAGCACGTTTGGATTGAAGAATTGCAAAGCATCCGTTATATCTTCCCCACATATCTCCATTACGAAATCAAGTTCATTCTCGCTTAAACAGTTCAATCCAATTATTTCTGGAGGTAAGCCTATCGAATACAGCGCACAGCAAAATGGAATTGCTCTTGGAAGTGTTGAGCCGTTCAAAGTTCTGGAGTAACCGAACAAACCAATATGAAGCTTTCTCTCCCTTCTCTTTAGAACATAGTTCGCTATTCGATTTATCAAGCTAACCAAAGCTGATATAAGCTTTCTGTACTCATCAGAAGTTTTCCTTATTATTTCCATCGCCTTCTCAACATCTATACCTTCTCTCCTCTTCCTCCTACTGTTATTTATCTTCTCAATGGCATTTACGACTTCCCTTTCTGGATAATCGTATTTAAATGCTGATTGAATCGTGAAAGTTTGGACGACCCTCCATTCATCCAATATTCTATCGACAGTATCCGGCCTCAAATTTCCTCTGAACGGGGCAGATCCAAAACCAACTATTGGGTAGATCGGAATTGACAACTTCTCCTTCAACTCCTCGAGCTTCATCAATGCAATCTTTAAGGCTAAAGTGGATGCGACCATGCCATAATTTAAAGCCAAATCTGATTTCGCCAGAAATACCCTCTGATACTCGACAAACTTATCACTAAGATTGCTTTCGACGATCTTATCACAGTTTAAAATGTAGGGCAGATCCTCAATAAGCGGAATCACGTTTATCTCATGAGATTTAAACTCCCCTATTGTTATGTCTCCATAGAAGAATGATTTGTTCCGCTTTCCAATTACGAAGTTCTTGTAGTAGTAGAAAACTCAATTCAGCTCGATGTGAGATGTTACCATTGGCAAAATTACCTCAAATATCGGCGGAATGTCATCGCCGTAGAATATCTTCGCAGCATCGAAACTTCTCGGAATGCTTTCTAAAGTTTCGAGCAACACCTTAGCCTCAGCCTTCTCCCAGCTGGGATTCGGAACTCTCAGCGTTAATCTTACATCCCTACCGAGAATAACCTCTCTGAAGAAGTGTTCATACCTAGATAAAAGCTTTTTAACGACGAAGTTATCCACCTCCTTCCCCTCGTAATCCCACATCTGCTCCTGACAGCCCAAATGAGAGAAGACGTAAAAAGCCTCCTTAACCTCATCATCCCCCTTTATCACGGGAGATTCGGCAAAGAACGGTGTTATAACGTTATCTGGGTGCTGGGTACTCATGGTTCTTGGAACCAGCCTCCTAAAGTATATGAATCTGGAATAAAAACATTTCCCAGCATTAAACTATGAATTTATCAACCTCCTTTATTTTCCTCCCGCAATAATAGCACTTTGCAACGACCCTATCCTTCTCAACGAAGACATAAAATTTTGGTTTTACAGGTTCTCTGCTGTTCGTAATACAGTTCCTATTCGGACATCTGAGTATGCCTTCGATCATGTTTGGCAAAGATACCTTAAACTTCCTCTGAATTTCGTAATCCTTGATGAGATTGATAGTTGCACGAGGAGCGATTAAAGCGATCTTGTTAAGTTCCTCCTCCCCGATGAACTTCCCCTCAACCTTAACGATATCCTTCTTCCCCATCTTCTCGCTAGGAACGTTCATAACCATCGAAACTGTCTCCCTACTTCCCGGTCTTATTCCCAATATTCTAAGCACGAGCAAGGCCTTACCGGCGTTTATATGATCTATAACAGTTCCCTCTCTAATTTTGCTGATCACAAGTTCCTTCTCCTTCGCCATAATATCACCTCAATCGAGCATAACTTCGGTAAGAATTGCCATCCTAACCGGTACACCGTAAAAAGCCTGATCGAAGTATTTTGCGTATTTTGTTTTATCGACGGCCGGATCTATCTCATCCACCTTAGGTAATGGATGCATTATGATCAGATCATCTTTTGCATCTTTAAGGATGTCAGGCGTTATCTTGTAGCTTCCGGCAACCTTCCTGTACTCCTCCTCATCTGGAAACCTCTCCCTCTGAATCCTTGTGACATACAGAACATCGATCTCACCTATAACGTCTTCCAGATTCACTATTTCAATGTCTCCTCTGAGTTCTTCGAGGAACTCCCCGGGTAATCTGAGGCTCTCCGGGCTTATCAGATATATCTTTGCATTAAACAGTGTTAGAGCTTTGATTAAGGAATGAACAGTTCGAGAATACTTCAAATCTCCCAATAGAGCAATCCTTAATCCCTCCAACCTCGATTCCTTTCTTATCGTGTACAGGTCGAGCAAGGTCTGAGTGGGATGCTGTCCAGCCCCATCTCCAGCGTTTATAACAGGAACTTCGGAAAATTCGGCGGCAAGCCTTGCTGAGCCTTCGAGAGGGTGTCTTATGACTATGGCATCGGCGTACTTACTCACAACCCTAACGGTATCGGCCAACGTCTCACCCTTTGCTATGCTTGAAGCCTCCTGAGCTGTCATGTTCAGAACTTCACCACCCAACCTCTTCATCGCAACTTCAAAGCTCATCCTCGTTCTTGTGGAAGGCTCAAAGAATAGATTTGCAAGGATCTTACCCTCCAAGATGTTGGTCTTTTTACCTCTTGCAATCTCCTCAAACTCCTCGGCTTTATCGAGGATGTATATTATATCATCCTTACTCAGATCGTCTATAGAAATGAGATGCCTGAATCTCGCCATCATCATTGTTAGCCCAGATAGAAATATAGACTTTTTGAGCTAACACACCTATAACGTTTATATAATTTTTTAGAGATATCTTAATTGTGGTTGATAAGATAGTCATCGCAATAGATCGAGATAACGATCTGGGTAGAAAAGCCGGGATATCCTCGCCTGTTATCGGAAGGGAGGCAAATCTAAAGGCTGCTATAAAACTCGCCGAAGCTGACCCCGAAGATTCAGACATAAACACGATTTTCGGAGCTATAAAGGTATACGATGAGCTTAAGATGAAAGGAGAGGATGTAGAAATCGTAACGATCTGCGGAGATGAGAGGATTGGAGTGATTTCGGATACGAAGATTGCCGAGCAACTCGATGAACTCGCAAGGATGTTCAACGCTAGAAGTGTCATAGTTGTTACGGATGGCTCGGAGGATGAATTCGTACTTCCAATAATCTCCTCAAGGTTTAGGATAGATGGAGTTACGAGGATAATAGTCAAACAGAGTAAAACTATAGAAAGTACTTACTACATGATAAAGAAGATGCTTAACGATCCAAAGGTTGCAAGAGCAACCCTCGCACCTTTGGGAATAATCTTAACCGTTTACTCGATTTCTCTAATCTTGAAAAATCCAGAATGGGGTTTAGGAGCGATAACCTTCATTTTAGGTGTATACTTCTTGGTGAAGGCGTACGGATTTGAAGAATCCGTGGAAAATTACATTTCGATGATAAAACAATCGTTGATCGAGGGTAGACTATCTTTCGTCATGTACATCGTTGCATTGATCTTATTCATCATAGGTATAATTCAGGGATTTTACAACTTCTGGATTCTATACAATCAGAAGGTTATGCCCGGTGTTGTTACACTCATAGTATCTTTCATCTACGGTGCGATCTGGTGGATCGTGGCATCAGGAGTTTCCGCAACATTTGGCAAGATGTTCGACCATATCCTTGAGAAGAAGCCGTTCAGAAAACATATAACGATGATATTCATGATCGTTGCTGCTGGCTGGGCTTTTTGGGGGGCAAGCTTATTCTTGTTAAGCAAAAGTAACGTAGTAAATGTCGGTGAATCACCTCTGCAAAGTTTGATCGTTTCGATAGTTGCGGCAATACTTATATCTCTGCTGGGCATAATACCACTCAGAATTGGACATGAGAGTTGAAATCGTTCCAAATGAGCCAGCGATATTGCTAAGGGGAAGGATGAGAATCTTGCTTGTTGCAGATCTACATATCGGTATGGTTCAATTTTATGATAAAAAAATTATAGAAAAATTAAAAAGATTAGCTGAAGATGTTAAAGCCGATGAGATCATCGTGCTGGGTGATTTGAAGCATAGGATCGGTAAGTTCTCCAGAGTTGGGAAGTTGTTCGATTGCTTCGAAATACCTTTAGCTGTAGTTAAAGGTAATCACGACGGAGGACTGGAGGATTTTGAAGTCTTCAGTTCGAGGGGGATTACGATCGGAAACGTTGGACTTTTCCATGGACATGCAAAGCCGAGCGATGATGTCATGCAATCAAAAACGATGATATTTGCACATGCCCATCCATCGATCCTCATACCAGATAATGTCGGAGGTAGTAAGAAGAGGATCTGGCTGTTTGGTGAATTCGAAGGAAAGAAGGTTATAGTCATGCCAGCATTCAACGATCTATGCGCTTCAACTGCAGTGAACGTTGAAAGACCAGCTGGAATACTTTTTAAAAGCTGGGATTACAGATGTGCAGATGTTTTACTTCTGGATGGAACTTACTTAGGCAAGGTCGAACTTTTAAAGCCTTCCCATCTCTTATAATCAACATCTAAGCCTAAAATTTCCATGACCCTAGCAACGGTATGGTTCACTATATCATCGACCGTCTTGGGCTTTATGTAGAATGCCGGAACCGGTGGCATTATTATTGCACCAATTTCGGCCAATCTGCACAGTGTTTTGAGATGACCCAAATGTAGAGGGGTCTCTCTAATCAGGAGGATTAACTTTCTTCCCTCTTTTAAGGTAACATCTGCAGCCCTAGTTATCAAATTTTCTGCGATTCCGTAGGCTATGCTCGATGCGGTCTTTATACTGCATGGAGCTATGACCATACCATCGTGTCTAAAGCTTCCACTAGAAATCGGCGCCGTTATCTCCGACTCTTCGTAAAATCTATGGGCGATACTCTTAATGTCATCGACGCTGTAATCGGTCTCAACCTCGAGCGTGATCTTCGCAGTTTCTGAAACTATCACGTGAACCTCAGCTATTTTCCTAAGCTCCTCGATCAATCTTATCCCGTAGATCTGCCCGGATGCCCCGGTTAACGCCACTATAAATCTCATCTAAGTTCGTCCCACTTCCTTCTCTGTCTCCATCTGGATATGGCAACCGCAGCAATTCC
>CAYMEG010000082.1:0-5726 GCA_964389535.1 uncultured archaeon
TTGAGTGTGAAGAGCAGAACGGTTTGCACATCTGGGCGGATCATTACTTCATCGAGGTTGTAGATCCAGAAACCGGAGAACAACTCAGCGAAGGTGAAAAGGGAGAACTTGTGCTTACACCTCTTACGAAGGAGGCTTTGCCTTTGATCAGATACAGAACCGGAGATATAACGTTCATAATGGATGAGGAAAGGTGTCCATGCGGAAGAACCCATCCCAAGATCCACAGGATCATCGGAAGAAGCGACGATATGATCATAGTAAGGGGTGTCAACGTCTTTCCATCACAGATAGAGCATGTATTAATGCAAATTCCAGAGGTTGGAGATAACTATCAGGTTGTGATAACCAGAAATGGTGCTTTGGATGAAATTACGGTTAGAGTTGAGATAAAGGATGAGTACTTCACAGGTGAACTTGCGGACATCGAGAAGCTGAGAAAGAAAATACAGGAGGAGCTTAGGAAAGAATTAGGTTTAAGAACAAACGTTGAGCTGGTTGAGAAAGGTACGCTTGAAAGATTTGAAGGGAAGGCTAAGAGAGTTTTGGATTTGAGAAAAGAGCTCTAAATTCTATTCAGTTTTATTATTATATAATAATGAAAATACGGTTTCTAAACAAATTAAGAAAGCCATCTCTTTCTCCTCTTATACCTTTTAGCCTCTCTATAGCTCTTTCTACCTTTTTCAGTTATACCCATGTAAAATTCCCTGACATCTTCGTTGTTCTTTAGCTTCTCAGACTCTCCATCCAAAACTATCCTACCGTTCTCCATGATGTATCCGTACTCGGCCAATTCAAGCGCAGCTCTAGCATTTTGCTCTACAAGTAGTATCGTCACTCCTTCCTCCTCATTGATCCTCTTAACGATATCGAATATCTCGTTGACGACCTTAGGTGCCAAGCCCAAAGAGGGTTCATCTAAGAGCAAGAGTTTTGGCTTTGCGAGCAGAGCTCTCGCAATCGCAAGCATCTGCTGTTCTCCACCGCTCAGATAACCTCCTCTTAAGTTTCTCTTGTTCTTCAGGTTGGGGAAGTAGTTATAGACCATCTCGATCGCATCGTCATCCGTATGGCTGATGTAGCATCCAACCTTAAGGTTCTCTTCAACCGTAAGCTCCTCAAAGATCCTCCTTCCTTCCATAACTTGAATAATACCATCTTCAGCGTTTTCTTCCGGATCACGATTTTCTATCCTCTTTCCGTTGTATATCACATGTCCTCTTGTAACTTTTCCCCTTTCGGGTTTTATCAAGCCTGAAATCGTCTTCAAGGTTGTTGTCTTGCCAGCTCCATTTGAGCCGAGTAGAGCGACTATGCTACCCTTGGGTACCTCCAAACTGACACCCTTTAAAACCAAAATAAAATCGTTGAAAACGACTTCAACATTGTTTAACTCAAGCAGATTAGACGCCAAGCCAATCCTTCCTCCTTCCGTATATCTTCTCCAAATCGATTGTGGCCAACCTCTTGATCTTACCATCTTCAACCGTATATATATTGTTCGCAAGTGACGGCCTATGATCGTCGGGGTAGTAGCTGATTGGTGGAGCTAACCCCTTTGGATCCCAGTTTCTTAGTTTCTCAAGTTCTGCCTTTATGTTTTCTCCTGTTATTTCTTCTCCCTTCTTAACAACCCTTTTCATCCCCTCAATTATAACCATCGCATTTAACCAGCCCTTTATATAGTGGATCGTATGCTTTTCACTTATAACACTCATGATCTCTTTCATCCCCGGAACGTCCTCACCGAACATGACTCCCGGCCAGTTGTAGTAGTTACCCTCTGCAGCTTCACCGGCCAATTCAACTATCCTGCTGTCCCATCCCCAACAGTTGACCATGAACGTTACATCCATACCCAACTCCCTCGCATTTCTCATTATGACCGATGCCGAGCTTATGGTCCCGCCGATCCAGATGAAGTCTGCTCCCCATGACTTTATCCTCTGCAGTTGATCCATTGCAGATGTAGCCTTTAAGTCCACGATCTCATCTTCAGGCTTGATCTCATATCCAAGTTCCCTAGCGAACTCCTTCCCACCCCTAATAGGATCTGTCCCGTATTCAACGTTTGGATACGTAAAGGCGATCCTCGGAGGTCTGCTCTTATCCCAATTATCCATAGCATACTTCAGAACAGACCTAAGCTGAGTTGTATAATCCGCAACAGCAATGAAGTTGTATGGAGCTTGTTTTGGATCCGTAAGCTTTGCGGAGTACGATGCCGATATGTAGACGATCTTATCTCTTGCAACATACGTTTTCAGGGCGTTGGTATCTCCAGTACCCCAACCGATTATTGCACAAACCTTGTACTGATCTCTGAACTTCTTGTAAGCACTCAGAGCTTCTGGAACCTTATATCCGTAGTCAGTCTCGACCATATCTATCTTAATACCGTCTATCCCCCCGTTCATATTTACGTACTTGATGTAATCCCTGACACCCTGAGCGTAATCCTTACAAACATCCGCAGTCGGGCCGGTCAGATCAAACAGTGCACCGACAGTTATTCTCTCTTTAGCCCCAACTTCCGTTGGAGTGGGTGTCACCTCTCGCTTACCGGCGCATCCTAGGCCAAGTACGGTTGCGGTTGTGATTCCAGCACATATCAGAAACTCCCTCCTCGTCATCTTCATCCGCAACACCTTTGACAAGCTATGACAATGCACTTAAAAAGATATCGAATTATAATGTGATTTCAGTAGGGGAATGGAAAGAGCTTGATGAACTCCTTAATCTTTCTAAGAAGCTCAACCAACCCCTTAGGTTCGATTATCAGAAATGCTATGATTATTGCACCGAATATGACCGGCCTTAGGCTTTCGGCTGAGATGGGAATAAATCCAGAAATGGCAGGAATTACCACGGTCTTAAGTATCTCTGGCAACGTTAAAACGAATATCGTTCCGAGAAGACTTCCCCATAACCTACCCAATCCGCCGATCAGTATCATCGCAACGAACTCTATCGACAAGGCGATCGTGTAGTGCTCAGGCGTAAGATATCCAACGTAGAACGCCCAAAGTCCACCAGCAAATCCGGCGTAGAAGCTTGAAATTGCAAACGCCAAAAGTTTATACTTAAATACATTTATCCCCATTATCTCCGCAGCTATGTCGTTGTCTCTGATTGCAATCCAACTTCTGCCTATATCGCTCCTAAGTAGATTTGCCGCAAATACAAAGAAGAAAACTGCCGAAGGAACCGCAATAAAGTAATAATAGAGATCTGCATTCTCAGTTTGGGTTATCTGAAACCCAAAGATCTCTGCCGGGGGAACCAGAAGTCCCGCTGAGCCGCCGGTGAGCCAAGCCAACTTCGGATTTACCAGTATGAAGTCAACGATGTATTGGGCAGCGAGCGTTGCGATTGCTAAGTAGAAACCCTTAAGCCTCAGAGATGGAATTCCGAAGATCAATCCAAACAGCATCGAAGCGAATGCACCCAAAGGAACGGCTACGATGAATGGAATACCGAACCTCAGAGTTGCCAAAGTACTTACGTATGCTCCTATGGCCATGAAGGCGGCATGTCCCAAAGAAATCTGCCCGGCATAACCGGTTAGCAAGTTCAAACCTATTGCTCCGATGAGAAATATCGCGATGTAGTTTATCCAGTATAGCATGTAAGGATTATCCTTAAATGCTATAGGATAGAGGACTAGGAATGCTACAGCCAAAGCTAAACCTACTTTATGTATCGGATACCTTATGAAAGCCATATCTTCAGCATAGCTCGTTTTAAACACTCCGCACGGCATTTCAGACCCTCTCTATCCTCTCCGTTCCAAATAAACCGTAAGGCTTTACGGCCATTATGAACAGCATCACTATGAGCGGGATCACATCCTTAAATCCTCCACCGACTATAGGTTCGAGTAAACCTCCGCCAACACTCTCGCAGATCCCTATTATTATTCCGCCAACTATAGCCCCGGCGATGCTATCCAAACCGCCTAAGATTACGACGGCAAATACCTTCAGCCCGATGTAAGATATATCGGGGTTTATACCTCCGAATATGTTGCCCAAAAGTATTCCACCGATCGTTGCAACCATCGCCGATATCGCCCATGAAATTGCAAATATCTTTTCAACGCTTACACCCAAGCTTAGGGCTGCAACCTGATCGTCTGCCACAGCTCTCATCGTTATGCCTATGATCGTCTTCTTAAAGAAGAAAATAAATATCGCTATGACAGCCAAGGAAACTACGAATCCAACGAGATATATCTTTGGAATTACAACTTCACCGATATGAATCGAGCCTGAAACGAACTGAGGAAATGGCTTTATCTCCGGACCAAATACAGTTAAGATTACACCTCTCATCAGATATGAAAGCCCCAACGTTACCATTATAACCGAAAGGATGGGCTCACCTATGAGAGGTCTAAGGATCGCCTTTTCTATCAAGAATCCCATAAAACCAGTCAATACAATCGAAATCAAAGCTGCAAGCCAAACCGGAAGGACATTGTACAAAGCTAGAAATGCAAAGGCTCCAACCATCACGAGTTCCCCTTGGGCGAAGTTCAGAACCTTAGAAGCTTTGTATATCAAAACGAAACCCAAAGCTATCAAAGCGTATATTCCGCCCATCACTATTCCATTCACGAGGAACTGAAGTATATCCAATCAGTTCACCTCCACGATCTTCATTCTGGTTTTGATTATCTTCTCCCTTCCATCCTCATACCTTATCTTTATCTGAGCCTCATACGTTCCGTTATCGCTGTACATGGCCTCAATTAGATCCCTATATTTCTCCTGAATTATCCTCCTTCTAACCTTCCTCGTCCTCGTAAGCTCTTCATCATCCGCATGTAGCTCTTTGTAGAGCGATACGAACTTCTTTATCCTCGCATTCTTTGGCAGTTCTTCGTTTACCTTCTTAACGATGCTCTTAAGAAGTTCAAGGACTTCATCCTTTTGCGATAGATCCATGTAGCTCGTATAGCTTATCATATGCTTTTCAGCCCACTTTCCAACGTTTTCCATATCTATGTTGAGTATGGCTGTCAGGTAGGGTCTGTTGTGCCCTATCACAACTGCTTCCTTTATGTACGGGCTGAACTTGAGCTTGTTTTCGATGTACTGCGGAGAGAACTTCGTTCCGTCGCTTAGCGTTAAAACGTCCTTAAGTCTGTCGATCACCACAAGATGACCGTCCTCATCGATGTAACCCATGTCTCCGGTGTGTAGCCAGCCATCTTCGTCGATGGTTTCTCTAGTCTTGTCCTCCATCTTGTAGTAGCCCTTGAAGACTGAAGAACTTCTGATCAAGATCTCACCCTCTTCCGAGATCTTTATCTCAGTTCCGGGAATAGGTTTACCGACGGTATGGAATTTTATGTCATCATCTCTGTGCAAAACGGCAATTCCTGCAACTTCAGTCTGTCCATAGATCTGCTTCAGATTTACACCTATCGCATGGTAAAATCTGAAGTAATCAGGCCCCAAAGCCGCTCCGCCAGTGTAGGCGTATCTTATCCTCTTCAAGCCAGTTTTGTCCAATATCGATCTGAAGACGAGCCAGTAGGCGAGCTTATACTTAAGCTTAAGGATCAGTGGTATCTTCTTCTTTTCGATCTTCCTGTCGGCGTATTCATAGCCGACCTTCATAGCCCAATTAAAGATCGCCCTGTTGAATCTATTTGCATCCTCCATCTTCGCGAGTATATCCGAAACTATGCTCTCCCATATTCTCGGCGGTGAGAA
>CAYMEG010000083.1:0-1201 GCA_964389535.1 uncultured archaeon
CATCACATTCAACCCCATCTAAAAATTTCTCGGCAAATTTGCTTGTTATGGCCTTGGTTATCGTAATTTCGTCTATCATGAATCATGCTGATCGACTGGAGGATAAAAATATTTCCAAAGTACCTTTTACAGCAACATCGACCTGCAATTAATTTAATCCTCTATAAATTATATTTAATTTTTAATATAAATTATAATGTAAAGAGTTTATATTTTGTATTTGGGTTTTGAAGCTCGTAAATTATTCTATTAACTATGTACTTCTCCGGATGTTGCAAACCCTTAACTCTTCTTGCAATATCTTCAAAATTCTTAAAGGGTTCTCTTTTTCTCTCCTCTATTATAGCCCACATGGTCTTCTTACCGATGCCCGGCAGAAGTTCGAGTTGATGTAGTCTCGTAGTTATGGGCTCGGCCTTATTAAAAAATTCAACAAACCTATCTTCCTGCTGCTTAACTATATGCTCCAAAACGTACGGTAGCTCAGACTTTGCAGCTGGCGTAAGTTGATCGTATCTAAGCTTTCTCTTTATCTTATTTACAACATCTCTTTCTCCCTTTCCGATATAAAGACGATCCATTACGAGGGGATTTTGTCCCTTTTTAATGCTAACTTCGAGAAGTGTAAAATACTTCTCTCCCACAACCTGAGCTAAAGGTTCACGCTTGTGAATTGGCCTCTTATCATCGGGATGACCGTAAGGAAGAAAATCGAGAACATAGGCGTAATCCTCAAGTTTTTCCTTATCTATTTCCTTCTTACGCCTAATCATTTCACCACCAAACAAAAATAGGTCAAAAACTATTTAATTCTTTCTTCAAATTCTGTACTTCTCGATAATATCTAAGATCTCCTGAATCTGCTCAGAAGTTATTGTAAATCTCTCTTTAGCGTATATTATTCTAACTTCATCTGGAATTCTCGGCATTATGTCCGCAAGCTTAACCGCGATATCCTTTCTCGGAACCTGAGGAAGCTTCATCAGTTCTTCAACCAATTCCTTGGCCTTATTAACCGGTAGCTTTGCGAATGTTCTCAGATGCTTTAAGGCTCTCCTTGTTTCAAAAAGCAACTCTGCCTTTTCCTGTCTCTCCTTGGTGATCTTCTCCATTATCTCTTTAGCTTCTGCTATCGTGATGTAATCGAACTCCTTAACCTCTTTGAACATCTTTAACCTCCCTGCGGCTTAAGATGCTCTGG
>CAYMEG010000083.1:1301-5667 GCA_964389535.1 uncultured archaeon
AACTCCTTAACCTCTTTGAACATCTTTAACCTCCCTGCGGCTTAAGATGCTCTGGACGTACGATTAAAATCTTATACTTACCGCCATCTCTAATTTTGACTAGATAGGCTCTACCCCTTTGCCCTATCACAACCCCAGTTCTCCCCTGAAACCTTGGATGGGGCATACCTTTGTGTATAGCTGGATCTATGTCTATGTGAACGGTCTGTCCAATCTCAAATGTCTGAAGAGCTCTTCTAATTTTAATACCCTTTTCTCTAACCTTCTTTCTGAACTTTCTTCCAGATTTGAACCTAAAACCGTGAGATTTCCAGCCCATGTCAATCCCCTAAATCCAAAGACCGTAAGAGATATTTAAGGTTTACCTAGGTAGGACAGGGTATCGCCTTGATCGTGTGGTGGACCATTACAAGGTAGTAACGGCTTTACGTTCTGCCGATGCTATGAGGATAGATCCGAATGGTAACATAATAGATACGAGTAAATATTTTTCATATAAAATTTAAATTTTTTATTAAAGATGTTCTGGGTAAATCTAGTGTCCTGTCGTGATGGTACTTCTATTATAATTGTTTAAAATATTTTAATATATATTTTAAAATGTTCAAATAATCGCTATGATCAAATCGCTAAACAATAAAAATAGTAAGATTTATTAATTGTAAATTCTAAAGGCGGGATATGGATAATGTAAGCTTGATTTTATTAGCATTAGGATCTGTAACGATATTATCATCGTTGGGAGTTCTACTTTCAAGGGATAACTTCTATTCTGCGTTGTACATGGCTTTGACCATGATCTTCATTGCTACAATGTTTACAGTATTCAACATCCAATCGGCGTTCATATTGATTGCATTCATATTTATCGGTGCGGTTGGTATTGTTACCGTAGCTCTGGCTGCCGTATTCAGATACGTACCGCGAAAAGTTCCAGTCGATAAGCTTTGGATTATTCCGACGATTTTGACGATCGCCGTTCTTGCGTACACACTCTACAAGTATGCAACTTTCAACCTTTCTGCGGCTTCTTCTGTTGACATCGCTGCTTTCCAATCGCAGTATGCGCTTGCTGTGGTGTTTTTGATCTGTTTGATGGTCTTGCTTATGATCTCAATAGTAAAGATGGTTAGGAGGGAAGAAGTGTGTTTGAAGTAGCGATAGTAATGATTACAGCCATGGTAGTATTGCTGATAGCGTATCTAACAGCGATATCGAGTAGAGATCTAATCAGATTATTGATCTCACTAGAAATGATGTTTGGAGCCGTCTTTTTGGCTTTAATACCAGTGTTTTCGATTCCAGAGATGACAAACACGGCTTTTGGAGTCCTTGTCATAACGATATTTACAAGCAGTAGCGAGCTGTTGGTTCTGATAGCTTCGATAGTTCTACTCAACAGGATGACCAGAGACATATCGACGGATGTAGTCTCATCGGGGGGTGATGTGCTGTGAATGTTGTGGTTTACGCTATATTAATACCTCTGATAATTACGTTCATAGCGCCGTTCTTTAGGCCAAGGGCAGCAACCATAGTTTCATTTCTGGCATTCATAATTCCGTTCTTCGTAACTCTCTGGGCTTTACTTACAGATCAGAGCTTTGAACTTCCGCTGATGAATCTTGGCAAGCCAATAGGCGAGTTCTATCTGTTTGCAGATGCCATAACAAACGCTTTTGGTGCTACGATCTGTCTTGTCTCCGCTATGGTCGCCCTCTATTCTTTGCCGTACATGAAGCATAGATTTGAAGAGATGAAAGATGAGATCGAAGATGAAATCAAGGAGTTTAGAAAGTATATATTTCTGTATAATCTTTATGCAGTTTCAATGCTATGGCTCGTTTACTGTGGAAATCTGATTCTGCTTTACATCTTCCTCGAATTATCTCTGCTTTCATCGTTCCTGCTGATATACAAGTACGGCTACGGAAACAGACAGTGGGTTGCGCTGCTGTACTTCGTCTGGACGCACATCGCCGGAGTTCTTACGTTAATCGGATTTCTGATGATCGCGTTTGAGAACTCAACACTTGCTTTGAAGAGTATAACTACCGTAAGCTTCCTCGCATGGCTTCTGGTATTCCTGGGGATGGTCGTGAAGTTACCCGGTTTGGGTCCGCACATATGGCTACCGTGGGCTCATGCCGAGGCTCCAACACCTGTTAGCGCGTTACTGAGTCCCTTAACGGTCGGTCTGGCTGGTTACATTTTGCTAAGAATTTATCTGGTAAGCCCATGGTTCATCAACGAGTACAGAGATATAATAATCACATACGGAATCATAACAAGCGTATACGCTGGATTTTCGGTTTTCAAGCAGACGGATTATAAGAGATTGCTGGCGTACTCTACCGTATCTCAGATGGGTTACATGCTGATAGCCCTCTGCTTGGGTAGCTACGGTTTGCTTGGAGTGATAATTCAGTACATCTCCCATGCCTTCGGTAAGTCGATATTGTTCATGACCGCCGGAGGTATAATTGCACTTTACCACGGATTGAGAGATATAACCAAGATGGGAGGCTTACATGAGTACATTCCAACGATTTCGAACGCTGCACTGATAGGGTTCATGAACCTAAGCGGTATACTTGCGATCGGAATGTTTGGAGAGTTCTTCATACTTAAGGGGATAGCGGATGTTTACAAGTTCAATTTAAGGATCATCCTTGCGGTAGTTTTCGTGTTCATACTGTCGGGATGGTACAGCTTCTACACGTTGAAGAAGATATTCTATGGAACACCGAGAGGCTTAGAGAGGCCGAGGATACACAGATTCTTAGATACGCCCCTATATATAATTGGAGTGATATCAATCGTGTTCATATTCCCTCCGCTTGCGACGTTGTTCCTAAGGAGTCTTAAACTCTGTGTTTTGGGAGGTGTTGTTCCATGATCGATGTTGCGATATTACTGTTCCTACTGTTTGCAACTCCCGTGGCCTGTAGCTTACCGATCACGTTTGCATGGGTTTACAGGCCAGGAGCTGAATGGGCGAGAAAGCTGTCGATACTCTCGGTAATCGGTTTATTCGTATCACTCTGCATAGCCCTATACATACTCTTCACATTTCCAGACGGAAAGTTCGTGTATCCATGGCTTCCGGAGTACAACATAAACTTCGTGTTCATATTCGACTACCTCAGTAAGTACATGGGTGCTTTGACGGCATTGATAGCTTTTCTCATTGGTGTTTACGGTTTGGAATACATGAAGCACGATTACAGGCTTGGATGGTACTGGTTCTTCTTCAACGTGTTCACGGCTTCGATGTTAATTGTAGTTTACAGCGATAACCTTTTGCTGTTGCTCATAGGTTGGGAAGGTCTGGGATTGGCTTCATGGGCTCTGATTGGGCACTGGTTCAGGGATGACGATGAGCTATCGTACGTTGGAATAATTGGCAGGAAGATAGGGCCGTTAGACATGTTCTGGTCACCGAGCTTCGGTGGTTGGAGAGCTATATCCACAATCAGATTCGGAGATATGCCGATGTTCTTTGCAATAGCCGCTTTATACGCGTTGACGGGTACACTTAACATCTCGGAGATAGATTGGGCTCACCTCTTCCATGAGATAGGAACGGTGGGTACGGTGATTCTGGTTATGACATTCCTGATGGGTCCGTTCACAAAGTCTGCGCAGCTTCCGTTCAGCGAGTGGCTTATGACAGCTATGACCGGTCCAACGACGGTCAGCGCATTGCTTCACTCAGCGACTATGGTTGCAGCTGGTACTTACCTCTTTATGCGATTGAGCTGGTACATCGAGCCTTGGAAGTTGCACCATGCGCATGGGGTTGAGATCGTTTATCTGTTTGTGCTTTTCCTTGGATTGGCCTCTGCATTGTACGGTGCTTCCGTAGCCTTAGGTTGCCTGGAGAGAAAGGTTCTGCTTGCAGCTTCGACGATGTCAAGCCTAGGCTTAATGTTCGCATGTGCAGCAGCTTCGTTCTGGGTTGGAAAGATCGCCGTATACGTTGCGTTCTGGTACTTGATAACTCACGCGTTTGCAAAGGCTACTTTGTTCCTCGTGGCTGGGCATCTGATACATGCAACTCACGACAGATTCTGCTGTGGTAACTTGGATCTTGCGAAGAAGATGAAGTTGGGATTTGCAGTAACCATCTTCGCAACGATCTCTCTCTCTGGAATTCCGCCGTTCACAGCCTACTGGGTCAAATCAGCGATGGATGAGGTCATGCATCATCTGATGCATGAGATCGGTGGAGCTCCGTTGTACATGCTTATAGTAACATCCGTAATCTATTCAGCATTCTTGGCTAAATTCCTAAGTCTAAACTTCGTGAAGGGTCCAAGGCCGAAGCATCTCCATCTGCACGGGGAGGTTCTGATGCCCATAG
>CAYMEG010000084.1:0-3641 GCA_964389535.1 uncultured archaeon
CCCTTTGGCACGAAGTTATCGATCCTAACGGTGTAAACTTCGTTCTCAAGCAAGAACCTTGCCAAAGGAGGATAGATGTCGAGCATTCCGTATGTAACATCTATCCTCGCTATCCTTTCGCCGTCGTGCATGAGTTCGAGGTTCGGATACCTTCCCCTCACCCTGAAATCCTTTCCAAATTCGAACAACTCGATTCCAAACTGATACCTAAGCATGTGCTCGAATATCGAGAGATACAGATCAAAACTCCGCCTAACCTTCACACCTTTCAGAGCTTCCTTGAGATTTTCGAGCGAAACTTGAGATGTAACGTCATCTTCAGCAGTGAACGTGGCATCGATACCCGTTTCCTCAACCACCCTTCTGTATCCTCCCTCAACGTGTGCTATTACCAGATCGAAGTCCCCCTTCTCGATAAATTTCGCAAGCCTTTCAGCAACGAATTTGATCTCATCCCCACTCCAACGCCCCGTAACTGGAACATCGTAGTTTATTGCCGGATAGGTAAGCTCGAACACCCTCGGAACTACAAGCGGAGAAGAGACGATAATCTCCTCAACTCCCCTCAGCAGATCTCCCAGGTACGATCTTATCTTAGAATGCGATCTTGAAAGCGTGTAGGGCTTCCTAGCAGAGCATGGCAGAATCAGCAGAACTTCGCCCTTCGGCCTGTAAGCCTTGATAGCCCTCTCAAAGAACGTGTAAACTTCGCATCTGTCAAAGGAGTCTTCACTCGTAGGAGTCAGCTTTGATCTCTTAAAGACAGCCTCATACCTCTGAAAAAATTCCACGTTCTCGTTGCCAATCCTTAGCATCGCTGTAAGCTCCGGATCGAACTTTGCATGAGCCTCAACGAAGTTTCTGAGGTTCTCGTTTCTTATGTGCTCCTTAACGACCTCGATCTGCCTTCTCAGCACGGCCGTGTTGTGCTTCGCTATCATCTCCTCATCCAAATCTCTTGGAGTATTGTTACGACAGATCTCACAGTTGCATGGTAGAGATCTCAGGGATTCAACCTTAAATTCGGAATTTTCAAGCATGTAGATACCTTCATAAGCCTTAACTATCGGAAGTATGTTGTCAACCACATCGACACCGAAGTATATCAAAATCGGAACGTTCTTCGGAGTCGCCAAGGCTGGTGTGTAGAGGGGCTTGAAGCTACCACTTCTAAGCTCTATGAGAGTTTCCACGAGCTTCCTAGGACTCAAAACGCTCAAGCCTGTGGCAACTATGAAGTTTTCATCTTTGCTCCCCAAAATTTTAAATCTGAACTCATCGAACTCCTTGATGGGATAGGGAGCCATTCCGAAGTCTATTCTATCGATGATGTCCGGTTTATCCAGAAAATCTATCATCAGGGGTGTTTCAAACACCTTGCCGTTGAACTCGAGCTTTCCTATCCTAGCAACACCTTCTCTCTTTTCAAGGCTGATCATGCCTAACCACCGCATTTTCCGGCAGATCCTTCAAAAATTCCAGCCACTTACCCTTCGCAACTATCACGAACCTCTTCGACCCATGATGCTCCAAAAACCTCCTCAAACCCCTCACAGCAATTTCAAGCGCCTCATCCTCCAAAAGCTCTGGCGGAGGAATCTCGGCGTGTCCAGCTGGATAAGATTCGAGCATTTCCGCCGGCACAACTCCAAAGCATGGACGGAGGTAGAAGTCCGCCAAAACACCCTCATCGGCTGATATGACTATCTCATCCTTATCCGGCAACTCGACGTTCAATACCCTCTCTTGATGTCTGAGCACAGCCGGCCTGTAGCAGCTTTCAAATCCGGCGTAAAGGAAAGAATGCTTCATTGAAGGATCGTACTGCTCCAAAAGCCATCCGTACTCCTTGATCTGTCTCCATGCGAAAAGTAGGTTGGGATGGGATCTTATTCTACATTCGACAAGCTCAAAGAGGTTGTTCTCCTTTATAGCCTGTTTTATCCTTCTTATCTCTTCAAAGCTGACCCAAAGGTTGTGTTCGGCCAAAAGTCTGGCTCTCTCATCTTTGTCCATCCTTCTAAGCTCCTCAGGTGTGTACTTCAAACATATCGGGCATGAACATGGGAAGTACTGGAGTTCTTCGAGCTTCTTGGTTCCGTATGGGGTTAGGTACCTGTCGTCCTTAGCGTATAAAGCGTAGGCTGCCGAATCGAAAAGATCACAGCCCAATGCTACCGCTAAAGCGAATATCATCGGATGTCCGGCTCCGAACAGATGAACGGGGGCATAAGATGGCAAAACAGATTTTACCTCCAGTATTATCCTCACCAAATCGTAGAAGCGGTAGGTATCCATCAGCGGAACTATCCCTCCTATCGCATAGACGTCACCGTTCAATCTGACTGCCTCCTCAGCAAATCTCCTCCTTAAATCCATGTGAGTCGATCCCTGAATGGGTAAGGCCAGCAATCTATCTCCTCTGTCCAAATTTACAGCTTCCATCTCCCTTTCCAAGGTTACCTCAAGATCGCTCAAAGCTGTGTTGTAATCGGCATCAGGCGGAGTTGGAATGTCTAGGGGGACTATTATGTCCGAATCTATGTCTATCTGGAATCTCAGAATCTCTTCGTTCGATATCTCCACATCTCCATAAACCATGAGCTGATAGCTCCCGCTGTCGGTCATCACCGGCATGTCAACATCAAGCAATCCGTGGACTCCCCTCCTTAAAGCTTCATCCTTCAACTCAGGTGTTCTGTATATTATGTACGCGTTTGTGATTATCACATCGGCACCGAATCTACTCATCTCTTTGGCTGGGATAAGTTCTACGTTCGGATTTATCACTGGCATAAGGGCTGGGGTTTCTATCTTGCCGTGAGGGGTTTCGAGCTTTCCGATCCTACCCATCGCATCCTTATCGATGATCTCAAATTTTTGCATCGTAGCCAAGTTCATCGCAGGCTATATAACGTTTAGCAGGATCAAAGCAACAAGAAATTCGATGATCGAAATCGCTATTACGGCCGTTAGGAATTCACCATATATGATCTTGAATATCGATGCGATCGCTATGGGTAGGTATATCACCAAGAGGCCGGGTATCATTAAGAATAGGAAGGAGCTCAATCCGGAATAGATGTCCCTCCCAACCCCGATCCTTTCGGCTATCGAAAGCACTGTAACGGACATCGCAAATACCGAAGGGATCATCGAGATCTCAAGCGAAATATCTGGGATCTTTCCCCTCAAAACGAATACCAAATCGATCACAGCGATCGAGATGGTATAGATGACAATCACAAGCATAGTTTTGGCGATCATCACCGTTCTCGGTTTGACGGGTAAAATTCTAATTATCTCCTCCCTCTCCAATCCGTACATCGAATACGTAACTATGACGAGAAATGCGAGTACGCTCAAAAGTGCTCGGGAGGAACCATCGTACGATAGCAGCAGCCCCTCCATGATCGGCAATAACACGAGAAAGCAGTAAGCCGGAGATCTTGAGATGAGCCTGAGATCCTTTTTCAGAAAGGCTAGGATCGGATTCGATATCCTTACGTTTAGATCTATATCTCCTGCTTCAAATTCGAACCTAGCGAAGACCTCCCTGATATTTGATACGGCCCATCTTATAGACAGGTAAGCCAAAAGAGACCACAAGATCGAACCTATAAGGGCGTTCGGTGTACAAA
>CAYMEG010000084.1:3741-5627 GCA_964389535.1 uncultured archaeon
GAGATAGTACAGAAGTCTGATCAGACTTCTCCAGCCCGTAGAGCAAGCAACCTTCGAGTAGAACGACCTCGATAGGTATACGACCAGTGCTATCGAAAGTCCTTCAGAAACCAACAGCCCGATTAACGCCGGTAAGAACGATGTCGGAGATCTGATTACAATTGCAATCGAAAACACGGCTGTAACTGCCAGGATGGGCACATCGAATATCCTGAAGAATGTCAGCGATGTAACTCTAGATATCTCATCCTTGCTGAGGGGTAAAGTGAAGAGTATATCGAAACTCTGGTTGGCAAAGGTAGTTGTTGCCTGTAGAAAGAAGAGTGCGAGGAGGAATGTGACCGTTGCGTAAAATACGACGAAACCTAAGACATCCAATCTGGTGGCCGTATATACTGCCATCGCAGACAGCATCGATGCCAATAGGATCTTGTTGATAAGCATGGAGTTTCTGGCAGATCTCACGGCTTTATCCAAATCTTTTTGTATTCCGGTCTCGTAGATCGATCTGAATGCGAGATCCCTGTAGAAGTATCCCGAGATCCTCCAGAGGTCTCTAAGAGATGGCATCCACGATCTCCCTTATACCCTCGTACTGTCCCGTAAGCTTCAGGAATACGTCCTCAAGAGATTCGGCACTTGCCTTGAGCTCTTCTACAGATCCTTCGGCTATTATCCTACCCCTATCGATCACAGCGATCCTATCGCAAAGCCTTTCTGCTATCTCCATTATGTGCGTGGAGAACAGAACTGCCCCTCCCTTTTCCACATGCCTCTGCATGAGCTCCTTTAGGATCCTCGAAGATCTTGCATCCAAACCGTTGAGGGGTTCGTCCATTATCAGAAGGGGAGGATCGTGCAGAAGTGCTGAGATTACGGAAACCTTACGCTTGGTTCCCATGGACAGCGTTGCTATGGGCCTGTTAACGTACCTTTCGATGCCGAACGCTTTGATCAGAGCTATCATCCTCTCTTCACATCTGATCCCCCTGACAGAAGCCACGAACTCAAAGAACTCTAGAGGAGTTAAAGATTCGAGCAACATGAACTCCTCGGGTACGTAGCCTATCAGATTCTTCGTTTCAACACTCGTAGGCATTCCGGCGATCTCGATCTCGCCTTCGAAATCTACCAGCCCTACTATGGCCTTTATTGTGGAACTCTTACCCGCACCGTTAGGCCCGAGCAATCCGAAGATCTCTCCACATTTGATGCTGAAGGAGATTCGATTAACAGCAACGACGCCACCGTATCGAACCACAAGATCCCTGACATTTAGCAATACCATTGATCATTTAAAAATTTTAATATCATAAAAATTTTACCATTTCTCCCAGTGTGTCAAGTATTCGATCGGATACCTCTGTCTGGGCTTTGGAAACTCATCTGGATAACCGATCGGAATTATCGCCATCGGTCTGGCATAAGCTGGAATTCCTAAGATTTCAGAGACTTCAGCCTCATCGAAGGCACCTACCCAAACCGCACCAAGCCCTAGCATGTGGGCTGCGAGCAGTATGTTCTCTATCGCGGCCGTGGCATCCTGCTCGGCATACAACCTCCCCCTATCTCCGTAAACCCTCATCGAGCGGGGGTAGTTCGCACATACCACGACAACCACAGGTGCCTCAGCTATGAACATCTGGTTTAATGCCGCCTTTGCAAGCTTGAGCTTTATTACGGGATTCTTTACAACTACGAAATCTCTGGCCTGCAGGTTTCCGGCTGAAGGTGCAGCGTTTCCGGCTTTTAGGATCCTTATGATGACGTCATCTGGGATCGGATTTGGCTTGAACCTCCTTATCGATACCCTTGTGAATATCGCTTCAAGGCAGTCTTCGTACGGCATGGGTTATGGTCGATCTCACGATTAAATACTTTTCAAG
>CAYMEG010000085.1:0-5576 GCA_964389535.1 uncultured archaeon
TAAATTTTTTGATACAATTTTTGAGAATGTGAGTTTTCCTGATGGTTAAAGTTTGTCAAGAACATTGAACGCCCCGTTTGAAGATGGAAACAGCCGAGCCTCAAAGGTTCATGCTATACATTCTGATGAAATCGGCAAAAAAGACTAACGTGCCGAAGAGAGGTCGTTCGTGACGGAGATCAAGAGCTGTATCCATGCCGAGGGAATTAAATTGCTAATTATTTAAATCATAGTGTGGCGTCCTAAAGAAATACATCAATGAGGTTTAGTATCCCAATCCATAGAGATAGCCAAAGAAAAATAAAGATCATACTGCAACGATGATCTGCCTAAATTTCTCCATTAATCTTCTCTTCTCCGCACATTCAACCAAAGCGTGTTCAAGAACTTCCTCGATCCTCGAAACAGGAATTATCTCGATCTTGCCCTGATGTTCAGCATCTAGCAGAACGTCGTCCAAATTGTCCCTAGGAATTATGACCTTCCTCAAGCCGGCCTGAATCGCTGCTTCTATCTTCTGCGTAACTCCTCCCACCGGCAAAACGTCACCTCTGACACTCAGGCTTCCAGTCATTGCAACGCTCTGATCAACCGGTATCCCCTCCAAGGCCGATATCACCGCAGTAGCTACGCTTATGCTTGCGGAATCCCCCTCAACTCCCTCGTAAGTACCTACGAACTGTATGTGGATGTCGTAGTTTGATATGTCCCTGCCCGTAAACTTCTTTACGATTGCAGAGACGTTCATGACAGCCTCTCTAGCTATCTCCTGCAACCTCCCAGTTGCTATAACTTTACCCTCCTCCTTGCTTAAAGCCGGTGTAACTTCAGCTATTATCGGCAGAACGATTCCGGCCGATTGACCTATCACAGCCAAACCGTTAACCCTCCCGATCTCAGCACCTTCCGTCTTGAAGAGCTGGTAGTCCTTTCTCCTTTCGATGTAATCATCCGCATACTGCTCCTCTATAGTCTTTGCTATCTTCTTAGCCTTCAAAACGTGTTCCAGCCTGACTATGTCCGAACCCTCACTCTTCGCGATGTCTCCAGCGACTCTGACGAGTCCGCCGAGCTCTCTAAGCCTTAGGGTTAGATGTCCCCTCCTTCCGGCTCTCCTCCTAGCCTCCCTTATTATCTCAGCCACGGCGTAGCGGTCGAAGTGAGGAATCCTCCCATCCCTCACAACCTCTTGGGCAACGAATCTGACAAGCTTCCTCCTGTTCTCTGGTGTGTCGGGCATAGTATCGTTCATGTAAATTTCGTAACCGTAACCTTCAATTCTACTCCTCAAAGCCGGATGCATACCCATCAGGGCGTCGAGGTTTCCTGCCGCAACAAGTATGAAGTCACATGGAACGGGTTCGGTTCTAACCATGGCACCGCTCGACCTTTCGGATTGGCCCGTAATAGGGAACTTCTTCTCCTGCATTGCCGTAAGCAGCTTCTGCTGAGATTCTATCGTAAGGGTGTTGATCTCGTCTATATAGAGAACACCCTTATGTGCTCTATGGATAGCTCCGGCTTCAACCCTCTCGTGTGCTGGAGTTTCAAGTCCACCAGAGTTCTTTACGAGCAATCCGTTCGCCAATAGGTTGCCAGTTTCGGTAGTTATATTAAACGTTTCACAAGCTTCCAGATCAACTTGGACATCCTTGAAGTTATCTCTTATAGACTTGATATACTCTGAACCGTCTGTCAACTTCTTAGCCTTCTCTTCATCGTAAGCTGGCTTTAAAACTTCGATAAATTTTTCAACATTTTTAGGTTTATGACTGATTAAAAGTCTCAGCAGAATTTTATCTCTATCAGTTACTTTTTCATTGATGACATTTGCTTTAATTCCAAGCACTCCAAGCAACAACTTGATTTCTTCTAGGAATCTTCTTCTATTCTGAATTAGCTCTGGATTATTTTCGACAGTAATGTTAAAGACCAGAGTACCCTCTAAGTATCTTTTGTTTCCAAAGTTGTAAACACTTCCATCAGCTTCAAATAAACCTCTTAAGAATTCCCTAATAGTGCTTTCAGATGCTAAAACAAATTCTGGAACCTTAATCTTTTGTTCAGTTTTCTTTCCTACTGGGAAACCTAAAGCTACAAAGAATCTTATGATCCTTCTATCTGTTGTTCTGAATAGGTAACTTTCTCCTTTTGCACTATCATTCTTTCTAATTTCATAGTTGAATTCTCCGAAAATTCTTCTTAAATCTTCGATAATTTTTTCAAGAACTTCTTTCTTTGAAGAAATAATTGCAAATGCATTCATGTTTTTGTCTATACTTCCATCTCCTAAAGCGTAGCCATATATTCTTGCTATTATCGGCAATCTTTCGTCATTACTCTTTAATGGAATTAAATTCAATCTTTTTAGTTCATCAACGAGTTTAACGCTACTGGGCTTCATTCCAGCATGCCACCATCTTAAGGTGCTCTCCTTGAATCGTAAAATCTTAGAAGCCTTCTTGTATCCAACATTTGGATTAGCTATCCTAAATTTTAGCCAGATATTGTATCTTCTGATCTTTTCAAGTTCTTCTTTACCATAAGTTTTTACGATGTCTTCTTCAGTTAAGATTTCGTAGTCCGCAGAAGGTATCCTTTCCCCTTTATGCTTATAAGCTTCAACAAGTCCATTCTCTGTATAAACTTTATGCTCTGGTGTTAGAATTACAACTCTATCATCATATTTGACAGGAACTACCTTAAACTTACCAATTCTCTTGTTAACGCTTAATATCTTTGTTTTTCTGACTTCTCCATTTTCAAGAGTTAATGTATAGTAATCTAGATCTTTTAAATCCAAGGCCAGATACTTGACACCATTTATTTCCCTTTCTTGAACCCTATCTCTATACTTCTCTAAGAGTTCATCGACGAATTCACCTATCTTCACAGCCTTAAATTCTTCATCTTTATTAGATTTTACTATTACTATATTATTATAATAAAATGACTGAAACGGGTCGTGACGTACGTCACCAAACAGAGCTCCGGCATGAGCTCCTGTGGCGTCTTCAAACGGTGCTGTTTCTCTGTCAGCGTTGTCAACCAAAAGCTTCGGTATGTTCCTCTCCTCTCTGGGCATCACGTATCTGGCAAGCATGAACAGCAGTATCGCAGCGATTATACCCCATATGAAGTCCTTCGGGCTTAAAATTAGAGTGTAACCGATGATCATGAAAACCAACATCATGAGGAAGAAGTTTCTGGCCTGAGCCTTTTTCAACGCCTCCTGCTTGTAAGCCTCAACTATCTCCCTTCCCTTACCGGCAGGAACGACCTTGATCTTGGGTTGATTCGGATCCTTCGGATTTGGAAATACCAAGATGTCCTCAAGTTCTTCCTTCGGCAGTAGTTCAGCCATGGCCTTTGCTAACATCGATTTACCCGTGCCAGGAGCGCCTATGAGCATAACATGTCTCTTCTGAATTGCAGCCTTCTTTATCGCCTCAACTGCATGATCTTGCCCGATAACCTGATCGATAAGCCTCTTGGGAACTTCAATCTCGGCGGTTGTATTGAACTTCAAACCTCCAACCAGTTCGTCAACTTCCTCTTCAGACAATCTCCTAAATTCTTCTTCCATATCTTTAAAAGAAACGAAAAATCAGCTTAAATATGTTGTGCAAGTTGAACGTTCATATGTGAAAACTCAAACCTTCCTACCTATGACGATGAAACCCGTATGCCAGACCCTCGTGAAAGGCCTCGTACCAACCCTCTTATGCTCGAGGTCGATTCGAATTATCTCGAAGCTTTCAACCTCCTTAAACCCCTCCTTGATCATGGTTTCGTAAACCCTCCTCGTGGCCTCGATGTAGGGGTTGTAGACCGCAAGGTAACCGCTTACCTTAAGCAAGCTCTTTGCGGTAGGAATAAACTCGACGTCGTCCTTCATGTCCAAAACTATGAGATCGAACTCCTTCTTAAAGCCCTCAGCCACGAACCTTACATCTCCAACTATCTGATGGATGTTCTTCAAGCCCGCGAGCTTGAAGTTCTCCCTTGCAATTTTTGCAAACTCTGGACGCTTCTCGACCGTAACAACTTCTCCGTACTTGTTGAAGTATGCAAGATAGGCTGCAAGCATGCCCGTGCCTGTTCCGGCATCCAAGATCAAGGAATCCGGACTTAGGCCGGTGTAAGCGATTATGGCTCCTATGTCCTTTGGCATTATGGGAGTTGCACTCCTCTTGAAGTGCTTGAAGAAATCAGAAGGCTTGAAAGGTAGTATCTTATACTTGACACCCAGATGCGTCGAGATCTCATCACCGTAGTTCTTGTTCTTAAGTTCCTCTAAGTTGATAATTCCATCGTGGGTGTGCAGCTTTCCTTCAAATTTCTCAACGAGGAAGTTGTGCTTACCCCTTATAAGCACAACAGGCGGCTTGATCATGACTGCTGCAACTTGAGTAAAGCCTCAGCTAGATCCCCTCCAGCCTCCTCAAGTGCCTTTCTTGCAACTTCTTCGCTCACACCAGCCTGTTCCATTATAAGCTTTACATCCTCCTCACTGATTTCGGGCTTTCTCTTAACGACTTCGTAGCTCCCCATAACCTGAAACATCTCGATGCCCCTTCCAGATATCTTGGTGACGCTTGGATTCTTGAATATCAGTTCCTCGGTTGAAGTTCTTATTATCACCTCCTCGGCATCCAGTTCTTCGATGTCTATCCCCATCTGCTTCATCATCTTCTTCATCTGCTTGATGTTCATCGGAAGCATGTAGTGAATTCTGTAGGAGGGTAATAAATGTTTGCCTAGTCGAAGTACAACCTTTTTAGATCCTCGTCATCGAACTCTCTGAACTTGACATTCCTATCCATTAGCCATCTTATCAACTTCGCGTTCGGATGTATTATCACAACTTCATCCCTATCCATATCCGAATAGACGTACTTGCTGTTATCTACGACGAAGCCTATATCGTCGATCTTTGCCTCGTACTCGTCGTAAGATATCGCTATTATCAGATGCCTCTTGATCCCCAACTCCTCCTCAAGCTCGAACTTCGAAGGGATGTTGTCCAGATGTTCCCAATCGTACCCGCCCTTCGGCTTTATCACAACGGATCTCTTACCATCGGTAAGAACTCCGTAGATGGCTCCGGTTAAAGCGCAGATTCCGCATAATTCGGCCTTAGCCCTTTCGTCTATCTCTCCAAACTTGATGATCATCCCGTATCTGTTCTCGCCGTACCTCAAAACCGCGCAATCGATCTCAATTGGTTGTTTGAGAAGGGGATGGTCTATCGTCAGGCTTTTCACGATATCCTCATCACGATATCCGAGATCTCTCAGGATCGATAGTATCTCATCCATAGTGGTAGTTTGGAGCTTACTTAAAATAGTTGTGCTGAAATCGTTATATGCTCTAAAACGTAGATCAGCTCATGAGGGAGGATGTTGTGGTATTTCTGAGGAAAGCTGAGAAATTCGATTTAGCTGCAAGGTACTTTCTAAAGGAAGGGGTATACGATTTGGCAGCTTTTCATATCGAGCAAGCTTTACAGCTCTATCTTAAATACATACTTGCCAAGGTCATCGGATACTTTCCAAAAACACACAGCCTAACTA
>CAYMEG010000086.1:0-5539 GCA_964389535.1 uncultured archaeon
GAGCCTATCAAATCTAAGATCTTAGCCCACTATTTCAGCTTTGATCTCTTCGTGATCCCTCTTTATCCCAAATTTTCTAAAGAACCTTAAAACGTTCTTTATGTCTCTATCGAGATAACTCATTGCCATCGGATGATCGATTAGAACGCTCTGCCCCATGTCGATGAAGTAGGCCTTCTCCTTGAAGAGCATGATGTTGTACTCACTCAAATCTGCATGAACGAGTTCAGCCTTCTGATAAAGCTTCTTCATGTTATCTAAAATCTCATCGAACAGCTTCTCAACATCTACGATCTCCTTAAGCTCCAATCCCAAATCTACAAGTGTAGGAGCCGGTTTTTCATCTTCACCGATGAACTCCATCAAAATTATGTTTTTTAAATAAGTGACTGGCCTTGGGACACTCACACCAGCTTCGTAAGCCCTAACTAGATTTCTGTACTCCTTTTCTGTCCAAACGAATATGAGCTCCTTCTTGGAGATCCTCCTCAAATCGAACCTCTTGTCGCCAAATAGATACTCATCCATCTTGTAGAATTCGCTAGTCTCGATCCTATAAATCTTAACGGCTATCGGTATCTTGTTTCCTTCATCATCTCGCCCATCGGCGTAAAAGACGTTTGCCTCCTTGCCGGTGGAGATTACACCTCCCAATGCTCTTATGTATCCCTTTGCTGAGAGCTTGTACAATGTCTTCAAAGTTCTCAGATCGAGAACTTCCTCGTATATCTTTCTATCCTCCATTCCCTTTTCCTTAACCCTGAGCTTGTCCAGGTAAGCATCTATCTGCCTTAACTCAGATTCTTTCATTGAATAATCGTTTGCGGAGAGGGTATATTAGTGTTGCCTCCGAATTTCATCTCATGGAGCCAGATTTTTAAGCAAAAACTATGATAATCGATCGATGAGAAAAGTTGAAGTCTATCCGGTTAAATTGCCATTGATAAAACCGGGAGATGATCTGGCGAAACTCATAGCCGAAGCTTTTGAGCTTGAGGATGGAGACATAGTTGCGATATGCTCAACCGTAGTTTCGAAAGCCGAGGGAAGGATTGCAGATCTAAAACAATATAAGCCAACAGATGAAGCTAGGAAAATCGCTGAAAGGCTGGGTATCGAACCTGAATTCGCTCAGGCGGTTTTGGATGAAAGCGAAGAGATACTGATAGATTTCCCGTTCTTGCTCGTTAAGGCAAAGTTTGGGAACATCTGTGTAAATGCCGGAATTGATAGATCAAACGTTGAATCGGGTAAAATCCTGCTTCCACCGTTAGATCCAGATGGAAGTGCTAGAAGGATCAGGAAGAAACTTGAAAAATTAACTGGTAAGAGGGTTGGGGTTATAATAACGGATACAAATGGTAGATGCTTTAGAAGGGGTGTCGTGGGATTTGCAATCGGCATTTCTGGTGTTGAGGCTATGAGGAATTGGATAGGCGAGTTGGATCTCTTCGGCAACAGACTTGAGATGACTATAGAATGCGTTGCCGATGAGATAGCAGCTTTCGCCAACCTCATGATGGGTGAGGGGAATTGGGGGATACCTGTAGTTGTATTCAGAGGTTTGGATCTACTTGGGAATGGGAGTATGGATGAGATCTACAGAAGCGAGGAGGAGGATCTAATTAGGAGATCCCTAAAGCAAGGGTTATTAAGAGAATGATCGGCTAACGTTTGATGCTTTACATAATCTTCTTAACAGGTGTCTGCAACCTGAAGTGCAAGTACTGCGGGGGAACGATTCCAAGCTACGTTATGCCTCACGAGATTCAGTATTCTATTAGGGATCTTAAGGATTTCATATCTCAAGACGAAAGACCTTCAATAGCTTTTTACGGCGGAGAACCGTTGCTGAGGATAGATCTAATGGAGAGGATCATGGATGAGATCGAAGCCGAGCACTACATCCTTCAAACTAACGGTTTACTTTTGCACAAGCTCAAGGAGAATTACCTCAGCAGATTTTCTACGATTCTGGTTTCGATAGATGGAAGAAGGGATGTCACGGATTTCTACAAAGGTAAGGGGGTATACGATAGGGTAATCGAGAACGTAAAAAAGATCAGGCCAATCTACAGAAACGAATTGATAGCTAGGATGGTTGCAACCGAAAGGACAGAAATATATGAGGATGTTCGGCATCTCATATCTCTGAATATATTTACCCACGTTCATTGGCAGATCGACGCCGTTTGGAGTCCTGAAGGGTTATGGAAGAACTTTGCAAGCTGGACAGAGCGATACAACGAAAATCTCACGAAACTCGTAAACTATTGGGTTAAGGAGATGGAAAATGGTAAAATACTGGGTATCGTTCCATTTTTGGGAGTTTTGAAAGCTTTGCTTGGTTATAAAAATACATCCCCACCTTGCGGTTCTGGAGTCAATTCGTTCGCAATCACCACGGATGGAAGAATTTTGGCCTGCCCGATCTGCCCGGATCTGGAATGGAACGTTTTGGGAGATCTTAGCTCGGATTTGGATAGATTGCCGAAGTTGGAAATTCTCGAACCCTGCAAGAGCTGTGAATACTTCGATGTCTGCGGTGGAAGATGCCTGTTCTTCAACAGGGAGAGGTTGTGGGGCGATGAAGGTTTTAGACTGGTCTGTTCCACTGCCAAGCATCTGATAAATGAGATTAAAAGGGTTAAGCCCAAGATAATGGAGCTAGTTAAGTATGGAAGGATTAGTTTTGAGGATTTGATATATCCAAAATTTAACAATACGACCGAGATAATCCCCTAGTTAGGGTACTCGGACAACTATTATAAACGTTGCAATCGAAATTTGGTATGGACAAACTGCTTAAGGATGTTGCTGGTTTCATAAGGAAAGGATCTACTTTGGATGCTTTAAAAGTTGTTGTATGTAGGGCTCCAGATGATGTCAAGGAGAAGGCTAAGAGATTGTTCGAGAATCTAAATGCGATTCGATCGCTCGATGAGTGGTGGGCCAACCTCTTATCCCTGATCTACTACGCTCACATTTCGCGTCAATCTCAGCCCGTTACGAGGCTGGGAATTGCTGCACGTGCAGTTTCATCACTAACAGCCGCCAAGCTATCCAGAAAGCTTAACATTCCCGAACTGGAAGCTGTATTCTTACTGAGTGGAGCTAAAGCCCTTATCCTGATGGAGATGAGAGATAGAGCCGAAATCTGCTATCTAAAGGCTGAAGAAATTTTGAGAGACCTTGTGAAGAGGGATGAATCGTTTTTGAGGGAGCTTGCGGATGTTCTGAACAATTTGGGAATAATCTACCTTGAAATGAACGAAAGGGAAAGATGTGAGAGATATTTAAAGGAGGCGTTGGAAATTGGAAAACGACTTACAGACGAATCTATTCTGCCTATCCTAGCTCAAACCCTGAACAACTTGGCATTACTCTACAAAGAGATGGAGAGGTACGAGGATGCCGTCAAGTTCTTTGATGAAGCTGAGAGAATCTATAGAAAGCTTGTAGAAAAGGACGAAATATATGCAGTCGAACTTGCAGTGGTTCTATGCAATTATGGCGTTTTATGTAAGGTTATTGGGAAATACGAGAAAGCCGAGTCACTTTATAAGGAAGCCCTTACGATATTTAAGAAACTTACTGAAAAGGACATCCTCTACGGTTCGGGTGTTATCGATGTTCTGATAAGTCTCGTTAGACTCTACTACAGAGATATGAAAAGATACGATGAAGCTGAGAGGTACATGAGGACTATAAATCAGGTGATTAAAGAACTGATAGCTAGGATGCTAGAACTTCCAAGAGCTTAACCATGAGTCTTGGCCTTCTTACAATTTTTATCATCGTAGGCAAAACTCTCAGTAGGGTTGAGGGTTTATCCATGTGTAACCCTCTAGCCAAATCTGTATACTCCTTTGCCACCTTAACTAGGTAATTGTAATCTTCATCCTCAAGCAAGGAGTAAAGCTTGAATATCCTCATACCGATGCTGAATTCTTTTCCCATAACCTTAAGGTATTCTTCCTTGAACTCCCTTAACTTCGGAAAGTTTTTTCCCAAGATCTCGGAGGCCTTAAGTATGTAGAACAACCCTCCACCCGTGTAAGGTTTCACCATTCCGGCTGAATCTCCTATCAATGCGACGTTATCCTTGACGAAATCTATCAGCCCGATAGGAATTGCTCCAGCATTCAATTCTATTATCTTGCTAGACTTTATCCTTTTTGAGGCGGATGGGTGCTTTCTAATTAAATTTTCAAGGTAAAATCTGGGATTATCCTTTGAAACAACCCCGATCCTTGCGGTCTCATCCAACGGAATTGCGTATGCGAAGAATCCGTTTGAGTACATATTCCCAAAAAACAGTTCGACCATGTCATCGCTCAAAGCTTCAAACTTGGACTCTATCTGAACGGCCGAGAGAATCTGAGGTCTTTCAAAGCCGAAACATCTTGCAACGGTTGAGTAAGCACCATCCGCGCCTATTATAAAATCGTAACTGACTTCAACGGTCTCACCGTGCTCGACGATCTTTGCTACGTTATCTTTCGCATCTACAAACTTTGACTTCATCCATACATCTGCAAATTCCGAAGCTTTTGCGAGCAGATCCCTATCGAGAATCTTTCTTTCTATCACGACACCCTTACTTCTCCCTTCAAGTTCCACGTAATCTCCGTTGGGTGCCACAAAAAAGGCCCCTCGAATGTCGTTGATCTTACAGTCAGAAAATCTCCTCAAAATTTTGTAACAATCCCCGCTTATCAAACCGGCGCACTGGGTTGGAAATCCTGCAGATTGATGCTCCTCAACGATAACGATGTCATGATCTTTTCCAAGTGTTATAGCCGATAGACTTCCGGCCGGACCTCCTCCAACTATCAGAACCTTCACATGAACCCGTCGGCCTGATCACTTAAAACGTTTCCAGATTATGTATCCCTCCCTCTCTTCAGCTGATACCAGTCCCCTGCGATACAGACTTGAGAGATAACCCTTTATAGGTGGCTTTAAAACTATAACAGACCTAAGATTTCGAACCTTCATAAGCTGAGCGATCTCGGCGATTAAATCATCCTCGCGAATTCCCTCCTCTGGAATGGTCGAGTAGATCATCCTGTCTATCTCTTCAACCGTCCTTATATTGTATCTAATCACTCCAATACCCTCATCTCTATCGAAGATCCTTCCATGTCCTGGAATTAAGTAATCCCAGTCCAACTTTAACATCCTATAGAGACTCTCTATCATTAAATCTGGATCTGTATAATACAAAATTCCAAACTCTTGCCAATATTCGGGTGGATATACAGCATCTCCTGCTATGAGCACGTTTTCTACTAGATAACCTACGTGGGCATGGGTATGCCCGGGTAAAGGTATGCAGAAGGGATGGTTTTCTGCAAAATCGTCAACCTCAACACCCCTTCCATGGAAGTACGGTGTTACCATTTCACCGGGCAAAAAGGCCCAACTGAAAAGACCACGCCAGTTGATCGTGGGATCTTCGATCATGTTCAATTCAAGCTTTGGAGCTATGATCTTTGCTCTATCCTTTAGCATGTAAGCATCGGCAAAGTGGTCA